>CAIJXG010000077.1 GCA_903824505.1 uncultured Pseudomonadota bacterium
CACAAGCTAACGAAATTCCGGCATCCATGGACAAACGGCCAGGTCGAAGTCTTTAACAAAACAATCAAAAAACACACGACAAAAACCTATCATTACGACACTGTCGATCAATTGAAACAGCACTTGATGGCGTTCCTCTTGGTCTATAATTTCCAGCGTCCGCTTCGGGCCTTGAAATATCTCTCGCCTTATGAAAAAATGATCCAAATCTACCAAACAAACCCAGAACTGTTTCGCTCAGACCCTAACCATAAAATCGTGGGACTTAACATTTGATACTGTGTTCTATTTCATACAAAATATAGTCAGGTATTCGACAGCTATGCTTCCTGTCGGTAAAGGCGTCTCTTTCAGAAAACATTACTATAAGAAATACGCATTGTTCGGAAGATGTTTTCTATATCCACGAGCGATCATTTCTGATAAAGCGAGTTTGATAGAATGTGGCATTTCCTGTTTTGTTTGAAAGCCCAATTTTGGATATTCGATTACCCTCCATGTATCACCTGTCAGGATATTTAAGACATTTTGCTCGCCAAATTCAGAAACAAAATTTTCATAAGAAATATCTGGCGAAGTTACATGCCATTTTACTTCTGGCCACAGTTTCTCCGCAGTGGCAATAGCTCGTCGTTGCATAAATGGCTTTTGCACCAAAATACCAGAACTAATAGTGATGTGGAGACTATCCAGTATAGCCATAGTATTTGCAATATTTTGTCCAGTATTTTGAGCCTCTCGTTCTACCAAGATACTACTTCGTGGGACTTTCAACTCTAAAAGGCGCTCTAAGAAAACTTCAGCCTCTGGCTTGTTCCAGCCTGTCGCTAATAGATCATTACTATGAGCTACCCCTCCAGATACAACAACGAGAGGTGCTAATCCCTGATTAAACAGAAACGCCCCATAATCAGCAACACGAATATAATTGCTACCTAGTATAATAATTATATCTGAAGGCTTTATTGGTATTTGCAATGTATTATAATCCCAAAGAATCCTACCCAGTTCTATATCACTAAGTTTCTTGATATCATCTTCTGACTGCATCAGATTTTCACCTAATAAATTAAATCGCCAATGTTGCACGGCGGCGGGAGGGATGGAAATAGAACACCAAGGAGTAAGATAGCCCCCCTGCCACACTTAACAGTAATCGAGTGATCAGAAAAATCTATGATCTGTCCAGGAACACCTTCAATTTCCATGTTGAGCTCTTCGGCCCGTCTTACGCGGATAATAAATCCTTGATGAAAGAAGTATGCCATTGGATATGGGATTGTGCAAGCCTTAACAAGCAGCAATTCTAATTCCAGCCAAATTAAGTCCAATCCGTTGAATAGCATTGATATTTTTCATTTTTTGTTGGGGTTTGTTTTTTAAGCGCACTCCAAAAGTCAATAAATATGCTCAGATTCCCTGATAACCGAGCGGATATAAAATCTGTGGATAAAAAGTTTCTTCGTTCTGTATCAGTATGTTATCTGTTAATTTTTCTGGAATTAGAATTGCTGATGCGATTCCGTGCAAAACACGCGCGAGGGCGAAGCTGATGTGCCTTTTGCGCGGATAAAACGTGAGGGGGCCCGAAGGGGCCCCAGTATAACGCAGTAAGATTCATGGGTCCTCTTACCCCATCGCGTGTTCTTCCCCTATGCCGGGCGGAACGGCAAAGCCTTCGTCGCTATATTGCTTCAGCTTGTTGCGGAGCGTGCGGATCGAGATGCCCAGAATTGTTGCGGCATGCGTGCGGTTGCCTAGACAATGATCGACCGTTTTGATGATCAGATCGCGCTCGACTGTGGCGACCGTGCGTCCCACAAGAATGCCCGCCGCGTTTTCGGTTGGTGCAGAGGTTTTGGGCGCAAAAGACGCACCCGAAAGCATAATCGCCTCAACGCCAATCTCCTCCCCTTGCGCCAAAAGCACGGCCCGATGCATCGTGTTTTCCAGCTCGCGCACATTGCCCCGCCAATGATGCGTTTGAAGAGCGGTCCGCGCCGCGTCGGACAGCGGACGTTTGGACAGGCCGTTAGCCTTGGCGTATTTATCCGCAAAATAGGCGGCCAGGGGCTCGATATCGACGACACGCTGCCGCAGGGGCGGCAGAGTCAGATTGACGACATTCAGACGGAAATACAGATCCTCCCGAAAGCGGCGCGCTTTGACTTCTTCTTCCAGATCGCGGTTTGAGGTCGCCAGCACCCGAATATCAATCTTGACAGGCTGCGTGCCGCCGACTCGGTCGATCTCGCGTTCCTGAATGGCGCGGAGCAATTTAGCCTGCAACCGCATATCCATTTCGCTGATTTCATCCAAAAGAAGCGTGCCGCCTTGCGCCTCTTCAAATTTGCCGATGCGGCGCGCGACCGCGCCTGTAAACGCGCCCTTTTCATGACCAAAAAGCTCAGATTCCAAAAGATTCTCGGGGATTGCCGCACAATTGACCGACACAAAGGGCGCTGTGGCACGGCGACTTTTGCTGTGCAGATACCGCGCCATGACTTCTTTGCCTGTACCGCTTTCACCCGTAATCAGCACAGAGGCATCACTAGGCGCGATTCGATCGGCCATCACCATAACAGGCTTTATGCTAGGGTCTCGGGCGATAAAAGTCTGATCTTCCTCGGAAACAGCTTGCAAAATCGCAGCGATCAACTCGGCGTCCGGCGGCAACGGTACATATTCTTTTGCGCCCGCTTTGATCGCACGCACGGCGGTGGCAGAATCCGCCCCAATGCCACAAGCGACGATGGGGACCGTGATTCGCTCAGCCCGCAGAGCCGTAATGAATTGGGCGATGTCCAGAGTCACCTCGACCATCACTAAATCAGCGCCTTGGCCGTTGCGTAAAGCCGTCAGCGCGCCTTCGGTCGTGCCGATATGGCCAACTTTTGCTCCACGCTGGGTTGCCATACGTCCGGCGGTGCCCAAGGGGCCTTCAAGTTTTCCGACAATCAGGAGCCTCATGGACTATCTGCCTTTCTGGTCTTTCAACGCGATTCTTCGTTGTATATACTCGGGCCCCGACCTTTTCATCCGCGCAAAAGGCGCATCAGCTTCGCTGCGTCCGTGTTTTGCACGGAATCGAATCCTTCCGCTTTCCAAGGAAACCGAGTATACCATAGGTTGCGCGGAAAGGGGGGCTAGTGGTCTGTCTCGCCTAAGGCTAAAACCCCTCAGCCGGAAAATCCATGATATTTTTGGCCCCCGAGAGGATCGCGAGATTCAGCGCGTTGACCTGCGGCATCAGGCGAGCGAAATAGAAGCGGGCTGTTTTTAGTTTGGCGTCATAGAAACCCGTGCGGTCGCCTCCACAGGGAAGCTTCTCGGCAGCCGCTTTAGCCATTCTGAGCCACATGAATCCGACGGCTATAAAGGCGAAGAGGCGTAGATAATCGGTCGCCGCCGCACCCGCCTCATCGGGATTAGCGAGGCCTCGAGCCGCGACGGTCAGACTTGCGGTTTGAAGCTTGGTGAAGGCGCTTATAAACAGGGGCAGGAACTCGGCCAGCGCGGGATTCTCTTTTTCAGCCTCTAGAAATGCCGCGACGGGGTGAAAGAAACGGCGCAGCAGGCGGCCATAATCCTCCGCCATTTTACGCCCGACGAGATCCAAGGCCTGAATTCCGTTTGTGCCCTCGTAAATCTGGGTGATACGGGCATCGCGGGCATACTGCTCAACCCCGTTGTCGCGGATATAGCCGTGGCCGCCATAGATTTGCATGGCCATATTCGTGACATCGAATCCCGTATCCGTCAGAAACGCTTTGACCACGGGGATCATCAGCGCGACAAAATCGGCCGCCTCGGCGCGAGTGTTTTCATCCGGATGTTTGGCCTCGATATCCAGTTTTTTGGCGACTTCAAGAGCGAGTGCGCGACAGCCTTCAACCAAGGCTTTCATCGTGAGGAGAGTCCGGCGAATATCCGGATGCACGATGAGGGGATCGGCCGGTTTATCGGGGCATTTCACGCCCGTAAGCGCGCGCATTTGCAGCCGTTCCCGCGCATAGGCAACCGCATTTTGAGTGGCGACCTCCGCCAAGCCGAGGCCTTGCAAGCCAACCATCAGCCGCGCTTCGTTCATCATGGTAAACATCGCGCTCATGCCCTTATGAGGCTTGCCGACTAGCCAGCCCGTCGCGCCATCGAAATTCATGGTGCAGGTGGCAGAGGCCTTGATGCCCATTTTATGCTCAATTCCCCCACAAACGACCGCGTTGCGCACCCCTGTATCGGGTAGAAATTTTGGCACGACAAAAAGGCTGATCCCCTTGATGCCCGACGGCGCGTCAGGCAGACGGGCGAGCACCAAATGAATGATGTTTTCAGACAAATCATGCTCGCCTGCGGAGATGAAAATCTTGGTCCCAGAAAGGGCATAGCTGCCGTCTGTTTGTGGCTCTGCCTTGGTGCGAAGCAGCCCCAAATCCGTCCCGCAATGTGCCTCGGTTAGACACATGGTGCCTGTCCATGTGCCCGCGACAAGTTTGGGCAGATAGGTTTGTTTTAACGCTTCGCTGCCATGTTTGGCGATCGCGTTATACGCCCCATGAGTTAGACCCGGGTAAAGGCCAAAAGACATGTTCGCGCTGCAGACCAGCTCATCAATCACGCAGTTCAGCAAAAGAGGAAGTCCCTGACCACCGAAAGCGGGATCGCAGGACAGACCCATCCAACCGCCTTCGCGAAACGTGTGATAAGCCTCGACAAAGCCTTCGGGGGTTCGCACTTTGTTATCCACAAAGTGGCATCCTTCTTCGTCTCCCGATTGGTTCAGAGGGAACAGGACTTCCTCGCAAAGCTGCGCGGCGGCATCCAGAATCGTGTCAACGGTTTCAGGCGTCGCGTCTTCATAGCCGGGCAGAGCCGCCAATTCTCGCGCACCGATAACCTCCGTCAGGATAAAACGTATCTCCTCAAGCGGGGCTTTATAGACAGGCATGGAGAACCTCTTTCGCGGCTGATTTAGCTCATACTATACATGGCCCCTTTAAAGTGAAGCTCAACATGCTTGCCACTCAGTGATTTTTGTTACCGCCTTACCCTATAATTTGATTGAGGCTGACCGTCAGGAAACACCCCACCCTTCTTCAGCCGACTCGATAGCGCGAATATCGCTCAAGTCGTCTCTTTCTCCACCCCCAACTTGCCTTGCAGATCGCTGCTGGATGTTGTGTATTGGAAGCGATAGCGCCGATCCGGATGAACATAGGCGAAGGCTTTCTTGGCCATCAACGCGGCCTCGTGGAAGCCGGAGAGGATCAGCTTCATCTTGCCCGGATAGGTGTTGATGTCCCCAATCGCAAAGATCGTCGGGGTGCCGGTTTCAAAATCCTGCGTATTCACGGGGATCAGATTTTCGTGCAGCTGAAGGCCGAATTCCGCGACAGGTCCTAATTTCATAGTTAAGCCATAGAAGGCCAGAATGCTGTCGCAGAGAATCTCGCTCGCGTTTTTTGCGTCATCGACCAAGGTAATGCTGTGCGCCTGTCCCTCCGCGCCGTTGATCGCGGTGAATGTCCCGATCTTCAGATCCATTTGCCCCTCTGCCACCAGCGCGCGCATTTTGCCGACGCTATCGGGCGCGGCGCGGAAGTCATCGCGCCGATGGACAAGCGTGACCCTCTGCGCGAGAGGCTGCAAATTCAGCGCCCAATCAAGCGCGGAATCGCCTCCGCCCGCGATGACAATTCTTTTGTCGCGGAAGATGTCGCGCTTGCGGACGGCGTAAAAGACGGAAACGCCTTCATAGGCTTCAATATCCTTGATGGGCGGGCGTTTCGGCATAAAGCTGCCGCCACCTGCGGCGATAATCACAAGCTGCGCGTCGATCTGTGTGCCCATGTCGGTTGTAAGCAGCCAACGCCCGCTTTCCTGCCGCACGAGACTGACCGCCATTTGACCGAAATGAAAAGTCGGATTGAAGGGCTTGATTTGCTCAAGCAAACGCTCAGTCAATTCTGCGCCTGTGCAAATTGGAACGGCAGGAATATCGTAAATCGGCTTTTCGGGATACAACTCGGCGCATTGACCGCCCGGTTTGTCCAGAATATCCACCAGATGGCATTTGATGTCGTTGAGTCCCAGCTCGAAGACCGCAAAAAGCCCGACAGGCCCCGCGCCTACAATCACAGCGTCAGTTTGAAGAGGCGGTTGAAGGAGGCTTTCGGTCATGGGATAGGCCTTTCTAAAGTGAAAATTGGACCTAATATACTCGGCTTTCCATGGAAATCGAGTACGCAGAAGCATCCGGAAAATGATACAGTGGGCGGGAGTGAATCACGTTTTCAGGCCTATGTCGAGAGGCTATACCGCACCACGCCATAAGTTAGCCTTTTGTGCCCCGAGCGGTTGCGACAGGATTACCGCGCGCCGGAGAGGAAAAGGTGAAGCAAAACAACGGCCCTATCCGGCCAACGGCAATCAGGACGCAGAGCGCGTGGTGTCGAGCAAAAAGGTCAACCTGTAACGTCTCACAGTATATAGAAAAAGATTCTCGGCGCGTTTTGAGCTTGCAGTTTAAGGTGTATTTCATGACAAAGAAGATGAAAGACAAACGGAGGCACTATAATACCACAGCCTTGGGACACGAATTTTGTTGACTTCCCGCACCCCTTCTGCGTAAAAAGCGCGCTCGAACATGAAGGAGACTCTCAAATGTCTGGAAAAATTCGCGTTGCGAAGACGGTACAAACAACCAGCTTCAGCTTGCGGCATCAGGATGTCAGCAAAAAATGGCTCGTGATCGATGCCGATGGGGCTATTTTGGGACGCTTAGCTGCCACCATTGCCACCCTTTTGCGGGGTAAGCATCGCCCAACTTTCACGCCTTCCGTTGATTGCGGCGACAACGTCATCGTTATTAATGCCGAAAAGGTCAAAATGACGGGCCATAAGGCGACTGAGAAAGAATTCCATTATCACACGGGACATCCCGGCGGGATCAAGACTCGCACGCGCGCGCAGATTCTGTCAGGGGCCCATCCGGAACGGGTGATCGAAAAAGCGGTGGAGCGCATGATGCCGGGGGGCCCTTTAGGCCGCCGCCAAATGACGAACCTGAAGGTCTATAAGGGCGCGGCGCATCCGCACGAAGCTCAAAGTCCGACGACGTTCGATTTCATTTCCATCAACCGCAAAAACAAGGGAGCCTAAACCATGGCAACCCCACCACGCAAAACAACAACCTCCACCCTTGGGGGAATCAAGGCTGCCGTTAAGGAACAGCAGAAAAGTGCGCCAGAGACGACTGTGCCTGTGGCGGCCACCCCTGAAACGACACCAGACGCCCCCAAATATGTGCAAAAACTTGATGCGCATGGAAGAGCCTATGCAACCGGCAAGCGTAAGAACGCCGTCGCGCGAGTCTGGATCAAGCCCGGCAACGGCAAGATCACGGTGAATGGACGCGCGTTGGAGGTCTATTTTGCGCGTCCCGTTCTGCAGATGATCGTCAATCAGCCTTTCGCGGTTGCGGATCGCAGCAGCCAGTTCGATGTCGATGTTTTGGTCGACGGGGGTGGGTTGTCCGGTCAGGCAGGAGCCGTTAAGCACGGCATTTCCAAGGCCTTGACCTATTTTGAACCGGAGCTTCGCGCCCCGCTGAAAATCGCGAAATTCCTGCGCCGCGATCCCCGTATCGTCGAACGCAAGAAATATGGTCGCGCTAAAGCGCGTCGTCGCTTCCAGTTCAGCAAGCGTTAAGTTCTGCCGTTATATCCCCCCTTCCGGAAAAGATTTTCTGGAAGGGGGGGGGGCGGCTGGCTTACCCACTCCCCCCGATAAAACCGCCGGATTGCAGGTGGAAGAACCGGGCATAGAGGCCGTCTTGGGCCAGCAGCTCGGCATGCGTCCCTTCTTCGACGATTTTGCCCTTGTCGAAGACGAGGATCCTGTCGGCATCCAGAATCGTTGACAGCCGATGCGCGACCCTGATCGAGGTGCGGCCTTGGATCAGCGTGTGCAGTGGCCTCTTGAATGGCTTTTTCGCTGGTGGAATCCAGCGAGCTGGTCGCCTCATCCAACACCAAAACGGGGCGGTTGGCCAGAATCGCCCGCACGATTGCCACGCGTTGCCGCTCGCCGCCCGACAGCTTCACGCCGGAATCCTCGGAAAGCAAAGAAGACACGCCTTGCAGGCAGAAAAAGACAGGGCTAGAAAAAATCCTCATTTGTTTTGTCGGCTTTTGCTGGTATGGGAGAGACGTCTGATCCTTTCTGTTCGTTTCTGGAGACTCCCCCTCATGATGAATATCGGCAAGATGATGCGCCAAATGCAAGATGTGCAGACGAAGATGACGGACATGCAAAACCGTCTGGGCGATGTAGAGGTTACGGGCCAATCCGGCGGCGGCGCGGTGACAGTGACCATGAATGGCAAGGGGGAGGTCCGCAAAATCAGCATTGATCCCTCTTTGCTCATCCCTGCTGAAAAAGAAATTCTAGAGGATCTGATTGTGGCCGCCTGTGCCGCTGCGAAAACCAAAGCGGATTCTCATATCGCGACAGAGACCGATAAAATGATGGGCGGATTGCAGCTGCCGCCGGGCGTTAAGCTGCCGTTCTAACATCTAGACATAACACCCATCAAATGGGGAGATTTTCATAATGGGACTTATGATCAAAAGCTTCACCCTCCACGAGATTACCCAAGCCGTTGATGGAACTCTGATCGGTGATGGGACGCTGCGCGTGTCACGCTTGGCGCATCCGGCTTGCGTGGAAGGGGCGTCGGATCTCGCTCTGGCGATGGATCCCAAGCTTTTGTCTGTGTTGAAAGATAAGCCCTGTTGCGCGGCGATGGTGACCGTTGGCGCGGAAAGTGACAGCGCCTTTATCCCCGCACGAATTTTAGTAGCGCGGCCGAGGCTGGCTCTGGCCAAGATAACGGCTTTGTTTGCGGAAGCTGTGCCTTTGTCTGTCGGTATTCATCCCTCAGCCGTGATCGAGCCGGACGCGCAGATTGGCGCGAATGTTTCTATTGGTGCGCAGGTCTATATCGGATCGGGCGCGGTCATTGGGGCCGGCAGTGTGCTGCATCCCCAAACTTATATTGGCCCCGAAGCCAAAATAGGTCCTGATTCACTGATCTATGCGGGAGCCAAAATCGGCGCAGGCACGATCATCGGGGCACGGGCAATTATTCACTTTAATGCCAGCATCGGCGCGGACGGGTTTAGCTTCGTGACGCCCCAAATGGGCAGTGTTGAGGCCGCAAAAGCGGGCACCAGCGGCACTGTTACGGCGTCGAACACGGCGCTTTTACGTATTGCCTCGCTTGCGCCCGTTATTGTAGGCGATGATGTTGAAATCGGCGCGAATACCAGCATTGATCGGGGCACGATTGTCTCGACGCGCATCGGCAACGGAACTAAAATCGATAACCAAGTCCAAATCGGCCACAATGTGACGATTGGCGAGAATTGCCTGATCTGCGGTCGGGTCGGGATTGCGGGCAGCGCAACCGTCGGCAACCGAGTTGTCCTCGGCGGGGCTGTGGCTATTGCCGATCATGTGACGATTGGCGACGATGCTGTTGCGATGGGGATGAGCGGCATCGCGGGAAACGTACCGCCCCGCACCATCGTGGGCGGCATCCCCGCCGCGCCGCGCGAACGAATGATGGAGACGTTGCTAAATATCGGCCGTCTGAAAGGATTTTTTAAAAAACTCGACGCGCTAACTGCGCGAGTCCAGAAATTGGAGGGCGAAGGAAGCGGAAGCTGATAGACAAACATATGTTGCTTTTTCTGATTTTAGAATCTATGCGGTTGCTGAAGATAAAACCCCCGTATGGGGCGGAAACTCCCGCTTTATGACTTCGCTGGCCAGCTGCATATAAGCGCGCGCCCCCGAACATTTCAGATCATACAGCAAAACGGGCTTACCATGCGAGGGCGCTTCGGAAACCCGCACATTGCGTGGGATCACCGTCTCATAAACCTTGTCGCCGAAATAGGCGCGGACATCGCGCGACACGGCATCGGACAGGCTGTTGCGCTTGTCATACATAGTCAAAACAACGCCTTGGATCTCAAGCGTGGGGTTAAAGCGGGTCCGCACGGCCTCAATCGTTTGCAAAAGACTCGTCACACCCTCCAGCGCGTAGAATTCCGGTTGAAGCGGGATCAGCACCGCATGACAAGCGATCAGCGCGTTCAGCGTGATCAGATTCAGCGAGGGCGGGCAGTCGATGAAAACAAGATCGTAATCTTTGGCACTGCGATCCAGCGCGTCTTTCATACGGAATTCGCGCCGCTCTTCCGTGACCAGCTGAATCTCAGCCCCCGCCAGATCGGCCGACGCCGTGATGAGCGAAAGCCCGGGAATGACGGTCGAGACGGCGACATCTTCGACCGACATGCCGTCGAACATAAGCTCGTAAGATCCCGCGCCGCGCCCTGCCCGTTCAATCCCGAATCCGGTCGAGGCGTTGCCCTGCGGATCGGCATCTACCACCAGCACCCGCTTGCCGATCGCTGCCATAGCCGTAGCCAGATTGACGGTCGTCGTGGTTTTACCCACGCCGCCTTTCTGATTCACAACGGCGATGATTTTGCACGCTTGGTCTGGGGATTCCATCGGAAGAGTTTACCGTGCGGAAGGAAGAGGATTACGGAGATAATCATGCTCGACATGATATTTCTGCAAAATCGTGTCGAGAGTCCCGTCATATTCGATTCCCCGCAGCGTGTTATCAAGGAGATCCTTGAGGCGGAAATCGTCCGGCGGCAACAGCATGACGGTTGGGAACAAAGCAATCGGCTGATCTGGAAAAGCGTTACGGACTTTCCCGGGATTCTTCGCCATATAATCCTTCATGGTTGAGATATCGGCGGTGATGAAATCAACCTTCTTGGTAATCAAATTCATGATCTTGTCTGGCGTGGAGTCCAGCTCAGGAAGGCTAACGATTTTAACCTTCTGGAAGTGAATGGCGATGTTCTGATTCTCGGCGCTTCCGTCAATCTCTGCGACACTGAATTTATTGCTGTTCAACTCCTCAATCTTCAGCACACGCTTATCATCTTCGCGCATCCAAACATAAAGCGGCGAGTAAAGTTGAGCCGTGGAGGACAAAGCGTTCTGGATCCGCGGCGCGTTAAGCCAATAGCCCGCGCAAGCCATATCGACGCGTCCATTTTTGACACTTTCAAGGCTTGTGTCCCAGCCCAATTCCTCTTGCCACACGATTTTGATATCCAGACGCTTGCCGATCTCCTCCATCACATCATGGAAAATGCCGCCCTTTTCCCCCGTTTTCGCGTCGATGGTGAACAGAGGATCCCAAACTGTATAGCCACAGCGAATCGTCTTTGTTTCTTGGATATGGGCATAGACGCTCTCTTTATCCTTCGCCTGTGCGACGACAGGCACCAAAAGGGCCAAGAGAAACAGGCACAGAAGACGCATTTTCATGGGAAGTCCTGTCGGGTTAGCGCCGTGTTTTAAAGCGAAGATCACGCAGAACCAAAACGCGTCCCGTGTCATCACTGCGGCTGGGGTAGGCGGTTGCCGAGAATGTCCATCTTTTCCGTGCCTCTGTCAATTCCTGTTCCAGAGTCTGCCCTTTGAGAAAAAGACACAGCGAGTCTTTATGAAGCAAATTCTGCGCATAACTTAAAAGCTGAGGCAGGGGCTTCAAGGCGCGGGCGGTGAGAATATCTACCTTTAAGTCTTTGATCGCCTCGACCCGCGCACGATGGACGGTCACTTTTAGCTTGAGTGCGTCAACGACCGCCTGAAGGAAATCCGCCTTCTTATTCGTGCTTTCAATAGCGTGAATGTGAAGGTCCTGTTTCCGCTCTTGCGCTAAAATAGCCAAAACAAGCCCGGGAAAGCCAGCCCCAGCGCCCATATCCGCCAGACTCTGAGCCTCGGTCGGTATAAAATCGATCAGCTGCGCACTGTCCAAAAAGTGACGGGTCCAGAGCTGCGGCAAAGTGCTCTCTGCCACAAGATTGAATTTCTGATTCCAGTCTGAAAGTAATTCTTCATAGGCATGAAGCGCGTTAATAGTTTCATGGGAAACGGAAAGGCAGGAAAAGAATCTTTTTTGGGCGTCGGTCATGGTCTCTTTGTCCGATAAAATTTTGCGTTTGTCTAGGGCGGGTTTGACACCCCTTCCGAGAGGGATAAAAAGAGCGTGCGTGGGTTAATTTTGACCCAACGCCTTTTTCAATATTCTACCACTTCTAACCCATCCCCAATCTGGTGCAGTGCTGCTTTTGTGGCTTCAGCAAGGGTCCATGTGCCAGCGAGGTCGATTTCCGCTTCTTCTCCCTCGTCCAATTCCAGCGCAAAGGTGACCATTGCACGGCCTTTGGGCGCGGCGGCGAGGATCCTTTGAATATCCGGCAGGGGTGCAGAATCGTAGAGTTTAATCCGGATACCCCGCGCGGCACGCGCTGTGGCTTCGGACAAAGGCTCAACCCCTCGGGCGATGAAGCGCAGGTCGGATCCGCCTTCTTTGTCCCCCCCGCCTTGGGTATTTGTCTGCGCGTCGGCTTCGACCAGAACTGCTTGACCGACCTCCATGACATCGCGTTTAGCGGCCAGAAGTTCTGAGAAAATCGTGACTTCGAACGTGCCTTGCCCGTCCGAAAGCTGCAGGAACGCGAAGCGGTTGCCGTTTTTCGACACGCGCTCTTGCCGCGAGACAACAATGCCCGCAAGTTTAAAACGCGTGGAGCCGGATGTCCGCGCTTTCGCGGCAATCTCGGCCGGGGCCACCGCGCCGATCCGGTCCAAAATCGCGCGGTAATTGTCCAAAGGATGGGCCGAGAGATAAAAGCCCAACGCGCTAAATTCATGTTTCAGCTTGGTTAACTCGTCCCACGGTTTAACCTGCGGCAAAGGCGGTTTGGCCGATTCTTCGGCAAGCGCGAACATATTGGACTGGCCGGATGATTTTTCGTCTTGCGTTTTCTGGCTGTGTTTCAGCAGAATGTCGATGGCGGCAATAACCTGCGCACGGTTTTTGTTCAGACTATCAAAGGCTCCCGCCGCCGCCAGATTTTCCATCTGTTTGCGGTTGACGGCATGGGCATCGACGCGCTCGGCAAAGTCAAACAGGTCTTGAAAACGTCCTGCTGTGCGCGTTGTGACAACACCTTGCATGGCAGCTTGGCCGACTCCCTTAAGGGCGGCAAGAGCATAGCGCACGGCGTATTTCCCCTCTTTTTCTTCGACCGAGAAAAAGGGAAAGGAGGCGTTAATGTCCGGCGGCAGAAGTTGGATCCTATTCCGAGTCAATTCTTGACGGAACAGATTGAGTTTATCCGTATCCCCTCGATCAAAATTCATGGCGGCCGCGAAAAATTCGACCGGATAATTGGCGCGCAGCCATGCGGTTTGATAGGCGATCAGCGCATAGGCGGCCGCGTGGCTTTTATTAAACCCATAGCCCGCGAATTTGTCGATTTGATCGAAGATCATGCCCGCTTGATCTTCCGGCACATTATGATGATCGGCTGCGCCTTTAATAAAATTAGCCCGTTGCGCCGCCATTTCAGACGCCTTTTTCTTCCCCATCGCGCGGCGCAGCAGATCGGCCGCGCCCAGACTATAGCCCGCCAGAAGCTGCGCGGCCTGCATGACCTGTTCCTGATAGATCATGATTCCGAACGTATCTTCCAACATCGGCTGTAAGACGGGGTGCAGATAGTTGACTTTTTCCTCGCCATTCTTGCAGCGGATATAAGTGGGGATATTGTCCATAGGCCCCGGGCGATATAGGGCCACAAGAGCGATAATGTCTTCGAACCGATTGGGCTTCAGTTTGCGCAGGACATCACGCATGCCCGAACTTTCAAGCTGGAACACGCCCGTTGTGTCACCTTTCGCCAACATCGCATAGGTTTTCGCATCATCGAAGGGGAGGTTTGTCAAATCCACCGTCACGCCGCGTTGCTGCAAAAGCGCAACCGTCATTTGCAGTACATCGAGCGTTTTAAGGCCTAGAAAATCGAATTTCACCAATCCAGCCGCTTCGACCGTTTTCATGTTGAATTGGGTCGCAGGCAGAGGCGAGTCCGGATCGCGGTACAAGGGCACCAGCTGGACGAGCGGTCGATCGCCGATGACGACTCCGGCCGCATGGGTCGAGGCGTTGCGCAACAGCCCCTCCAGCTTCATGGCGACATCCATCATTTGCGCGACGGTCGGGTCAGAATCGCGCATCTGCTGAAGCTGAGGCTCGCCCTCAATCGCTTGGGCCAAAGTCACAGGATTGGCAGGGTTGTTCGGCACGAGTTTGCAAATTTTATCGACATGCCCATAGGACATGGCCAGCACGCGCCCAACATCGCGCAGTGCCGCGCGAGCCTGCAACTTGCCGAAGGTGATGATTTGGGCGACTCGATCCGCTCCGTATTTGTTCTGGACGTAGCGGATCACTTCGTCACGCCGTTCTTGGCAGAAATCGATATCGAAATCCGGCATGGAAACGCGTTCGGGGTTCAGAAAACGCTCAAACAGCAATCCAAAGCGCAAGGGGTCGAGATCCGTAATCATCAAAGACCACGCCACGACCGACCCCGCGCCAGAGCCGCGTCCGGGCCCGACCGCAATGCCATTTTGCTTCGACCATTTGATAAAGTCAGAAACGATCAGGAAATAGCCCGAAAAACCCATTTGGATAATGGTGTCCAGCTCGAACTCTAGCCGGTCTTCATAAGTTTTGCGCTCTGTAACGCGAGCGGAGTCCAGCCGCGCTTTAAGGCCCTCGCGCGCTTGCGCTCGTAATTCTTCTGGTTCGTTTCTTCCGCTGGTCGTTGAAAAAGCGGGGAGAATAGGGTGACGAAAAGGCGGCATATAAGCGCAACGTTGCGCAATCACTACCGTATTATCGCATGCCTCGGGCAGATCGGCGAAGAGGGTCCGCATTTCAGCGGCAGATTTAAAGCAATAGTCCGGCGTCAAGCGGCGGCGTTTTTCCTCTGCGACAATCATTTTATCGGCGATGCATAAAAGGGCATCATGGGCGGTGTACATATCCGCTTCGCCGAAATAAACATCGTTGGTGGCGACAAGTGGAAGCTCGTGCGTGTAAGCGAGGTCGATCAGATCTTGTTCAATGCGTTGTTCTGCCGCCACGCCCGGATGACGCGTGATTTCGATATAAAATCGGTTGGGAAAAAGCTCTTTGTATTTCTGCGCGGCGGCCGCGGCGGCTTCCGCCTGTCCGCCCAACAGCAAACGCCCGATTTCACCTTCTGTGCCGCCGGACAGGGCTATCAGCCCTTCCGTATGCGCCGCCAATTCAGCCGCCGTAATGAAGGGCAGGGGACGATCTTTCTCAACATAGGAAAAAGTCACAAGAGCGCAGAGATTCTGATAGCCCCGTTCATTTTGGACCAATAGCACAAGCTGATCATAGGATTCGCGCCCCATGGTTTTGAGCGTGGCTTGCTCGGGCCGCAGCACCGCAAGCTGCCCGCCAATAATCGGCTGCACACCGGCATCCGAAGCCGCTTGGCCGAATTCCAATGCCCCAAACAGATTGCCCTTATCCGTTAGCGCAACGGCAGGCATGTCATGCTTTAGGCAGAGCTTGATCAGATCCTTGCGCGGCGGAGACGAACCGTCTTTGGGTTTATCTTCCACAACCTTAATGGCCCCTTCGGCAAGCGAATAGGCGGAGTGAAGGCGCAGATGGATAAAGGAAGGCGGCATGGGGGGATTATGGCAGGAGAGGGGCGTCTGAATCAATCCACCCTGATAAGTTCTCTTCCTTAGGGAGCCGGTTTTTCTACCCCTGCTGCCTGTCGGGGAATAAGCACATTTTTCCTTTTTACTTTCGCCGTTTTGTGATAGCGTTAGGAACCTAAGGCTTTTTTAAACGGAGACTAAGATG
This sequence comes from uncultured Pseudomonadota bacterium, assembly GCA_903824505.1. Classification (GTDB taxonomy): domain Bacteria; phylum Pseudomonadota; class Alphaproteobacteria; order UBA9219; family UBA9219; genus CAIXLI01. Next base: position 15,863 of record CAIJXG010000077.1, read on the forward strand.
ACCGACAGTTTTAAACAAATGGCTCATAGTACCGGACTCATTTTTTAACATTCAGCAATACCAATATGTTAACGCTCGTTCCGGGTAATATTAAACGGGCGAGTGTGGTTATTATTTTGGGGAGGCTTGAATTTGAGAACAATCGGCGCAGGTAATCGAGGCC
>CAIJXG010000078.1 GCA_903824505.1 uncultured Pseudomonadota bacterium
GGGGGGGCGGGGACAGATTTGGAACGATGATCTGAAATCCCAAACGAATGTCGAGCAAGGATCAAGTCTGGCGGAATTTATTCTGATTTGTCTTTGTGCCCCCGAATTTTGCAAAGAATTAGGGGGATTGTTTCACCAACATGTGAACGGGCACGAATTCAAAGCCTTGTTTTTCGGCATCGGGGATCCAGCGTTCAAGCACCTCTAGCGTGGCGGGATGGGGGTGGCCGATAGCAATGGCGAATCCTTTGTGGCGGGCGACTCGTTCGGCCGCGTGAAGCTGGGCGGTGATGGAATCTGCGTTGATATCATCATCTAGAAAGACGTCTCGTCCTGCGGAAGGCAGACCTTTTTCGGCGGCGATTTTCAGTCCGATCGATTGCGCGCTGGTGCGGGAATCCAGAAAGAAAAGATGCCGCGCTTGAAGCTCCGTCACCACCATCTCCATGCCTTCGGGGAATTGCGTGAATTTGCTGCCCATATGGTTATTCACACCATCGAATCCGGTAAAGCTCGCCAAAGCCGTTTCAAAGCGCTGTTGCAGATCATGCATGGGCAGATCAACCAATAAAGCGCCCGGGCCCGGATCTTCATGCCCAAGAGGCTCCATCGGCATGTGAAGCAAAAGCTCATGCCCGTGCGCGCGGGCTTCTTTGGTTTGCTCGCGCAGCCGCCCTCCATAGGGCAAAAAGGACAGAGTGATGGGCGCGGGCAGACGGATCGCGCGTTCACTGTCTTTCAAATCCACCCCGACATCGTCAATAACCAACGCGAGGCGCGGCGCCGCCGGATGGGGCGGCGGAACAGAGGGGTGCGTTTCAGGAGATGAGGCGGTTGGCGGCTGTTCTGTGTGAGAGGACGGGGTAGGAGGAACAGGCGGCTCTTCCGGAACCTTGACAGGAATAGTGATGCCGACCGGAGGCGGCGGGGAAGAAGGCGGGATAAAAGCAATCCATGCGCCGCCTAAAAGCACAAGAATCCAAAACAGGATTTTGACCTTCGTATAAGAACGGCGCGGCTTTCGCATAGGGGCTTTCGGGGAAGCGGTTTATTCCGTTATATGGAGTATAAAAAGATTTGCAAATCCCAAAGGGTTTAAAAGATGGAAGAGGTAGCTCTCGCGGCTCGAACGCTTTTCGCGCACGGCGCTTATGCCGAGGCTGCGCCTCTTTTTGCGCAGTTGGCGCAAGCCCGTCCCGATCAGGCGGCGGCTCAGTACCATTGGGGCGTTGTGCTGGCGAAGCTGGAGGATTTTGAGGCGGCGCTGGGGCGGTTTCGATGCGCGATTGCCCTCGATCCAAATTTTGCGGCGGCTTACACGAATATCGGGGTGTGTCTAAACGCGTTGAACAGGGTTCCTTTGGCGCGGCAGGCTTTTGCTTTGGCGCGGCACATCGCGCCCGAGGATCCCGTGCCTGTTCTCAATGAAGGCATCGCCGCGCTGACTATGGGCGACTACGACTCCGGTTGGCGCGATTTCGCCGCACGGTGGCGGCTTCCAGCCTATGCGCGCTTTCAACGCTCCTTTCCGCAGCCTCCGTGGCAAGGCGAACCCCTTCAAGGCAAAAGGATTTTTCTCTATGCCGAGCAAGGTTTCGGAGACACGATTCAAATGATCCGCTTTGCGCCGGGCCTTATGGCGCGTGGCGCATCGGTCTGTGTGGAGGTTCAACCGGCCCTTACGGATTTGATCGCGCGTAATCTGAAGGGAGCCACGATTATTTCCCAAGGGGCTCCCGTTCCTGCTTTTGATTTTCACTGCGCCTTGATGGATGTGCCGCGTGCGTTGACTATCTCGCTTGAAAACCTTCCCGCGCCGGAACGCTACCTTGCCGCTGATCCCGCGCGGGGCGAACGGTTTAAACGCGGCACGATGGCGCAAAAGCGGATCGGCCTGTGCTGGACGGGGCGTGTTCAGCATGAGAACAATGCCAATCGCTCTTTAAGCCTTACAAATCTTGCTCCCCTGTGGTGCTACACAGAAGTCGAGTGGATCAGCCTTCAGCGTTTGGTGCCGGATGCCGATCGCGCCGCGCTGACAGCAAGCCCGCTTCAGGATTGGGGGTCTGATTTTATGGACTTCTCGGCGACCGCCGCAGCGATTGAGGCGTTGGATCTGGTGATCACTGTGGATACCGCGATTGCCCATTTGGCGGGCGCGTTGGGGAAAGAGGTTTGGATCTTGCTGCCCTTCGCGGGGGATTGGCGCTGGCTTATGAACAGAACAGACAGCCCATGGTACCCAACAGCCCGCCTCTTTCGTCAGGAAAAGCGGGGCACATGGGATTCCGTGATTCAAGCGGTGGCAGAAGTTCTGAGGCTTAACAACGTCTAATACTTCTCAGCAATTTTGACCCAACGGCATTGGATGCAAATCACTTTCCGTTCAACAGCATCGCTTCCTTGAAGCGCGTGACGTTATAATGAAACAGGCTGATATAGGTTGCGGCGGGACCATCGGCTTGAGATAAAGAGTCCGCATAGAGGGGAGAGCCGAGACTGGCTTTTGTATCTTTTGCCAGTTGCGTTGCCAGTTGCGCGTTTGTTTTGTTTTCAAAAAAGATACGGCTGATTTTCTGGGCCTTTATTTGGTCGATGAGCGTGGCGATTTGTGTGGCCGTCGGGGGAATTTCAGGGCTTAGGCCCTGCGGCGCTAGAAAAGTAACGCCATAGGCGGCCCCAAAATAGCCGAAGGAATCGTGGCTTGTGATAATTTTACGCTGAGCGAGGGGCACGGCGTTTATTTCTGTTCGGACCCAAGCGTCAAGACGCGCCAGCTCCGCGTCATAGGTGGCGGCGCGTTTCTGAAAAAACAGAGCCTCATCGGGCCGCGCGTCGGATAAGGCTTTGGCGATATTTTTTACATAGAGACGGGCATTGGAGACATCTTGCCATGCATGCGGATCTGGCAGAGATGGATCTTTGTCCCTTAAGAAGCGCGGCGTTACGCCAGAACTGGCGATGATAACAGGCCCCTTAAAACCGGCGGCTGCCCCAAGACGCGCAAAGCCTGAATCCAGACTAAGGCCGTTTTCAACGACCAGATCAGCGTTAGACAGGATTTCGGAATCGCGCGGAGCCGGTGCGTAGGCATGGACATCGCCGTCAGGTCCGACAAGGCTTGTGACTGTCACGCGATCGCCACCGACCTCTTGGATCAACGCGCCAAGAATGCTGAAACTGGCAACGATCTTCAGCGGCGGTATTTCCGCCTGCGCCGAACAGGGAATCAACAGCCAAAAAGAAAGTAAAAAGGGAAGAATCTTTTTCAGAAACGGCTCTCTTGTCGAGGGGTTGTGGCGTTTATCCTGTTACTTTATAAGGGCAGGCGCGTCAATCTGAGCGACTTTGAAGCTCAGTTTTGTAAGGCGATGCCCGCAGGATCCTCGATGAAACCAGCCCTAACCCTTCAAAATATATCCGTGCATTATGGCGCACGACACGCGCTGCAGAATGTCAGTGGTGTTTTTTATCAGGGGTCTCTGACGGCGGTGGCGGGCCCCAACGGATCGGGGAAAAGCACACTTTTAAAGGCGATTGCGGGCGTGATTGCGCCGACGTCAGGCCACATAATTTTTGCGACAGACCCACGGCCCGCCATCGCCTATTTGCCTCAGGCAGCCCATGTGCAACGCGATTTTCCTATCACCGTCGCGGAAGTCGTCCTGACCGGCTTTTACCCCTCAATCGGCGAGACAGGAAAGATTGGTCGCGCGCAACACGAGGCGGCCCAAAAAGCTCTGCACGCGGTTGGGTTGTCCGATTATGCAAAAAGCCTGATCGGGGAGCTGTCGGGTGGCCAGTTCCAACGCGCGCTCTTCGCCCGTCTGATCGTTCAGGATGCGCCAATTATCCTTCTGGATGAACCTTTTACCGCCATCGATGCCGAGACAACGGCGCGGCTGATCCGTTTGCTGTTGGACTGGCACAAAGAGGGGCGCACCGTCATTTGCGTCCTGCATGATTTGCTTCTGATTAAGAAATATTTTCCAGACTCCATGGTGCTGCACGGGAAATGTTTGGGCAGCGGCCATACGCACAAAATGTTTGAAAACAAGCTTCTTTCCTTCGATCTTGATATGGCCGAACTTATCCCCGCCGACGAGATTGATCCCCCTACACACGTCTCAGCTCATGACTCTTAGCGCCCTTCTTTTTGAGCCCTTTGAAAAATTCGCCTTTTTGCAACGCGCGCTTGCCGCCTGTCTGGTGTTGTCTGTTGGCGGCGCGCCCTTGGGCTTTTTCATGAATCAGCGGCGCATGGCCTTGGTCTCGGACGCCATGAGCCATGCAATTTTTCCGGGTGTAGCGATCGCTTTTCTGATTGCGGGATTGAATGTTTGGTCTTTGACGCTTGGCGGCCTTGCGGCAGGAATTCTCATTGCCCTGTTTTCTGTTTTTCTGAGCCGCACCTCTCAAATAAAAGAGGATGGCGTTTTCACGCTTTTGTTTTTGCTCTCGCTGACGTCAGGCACTCTTTTGTTGTCGCTTAAGGGCAGCACAATCGATCTGCTCCATATGCTGTTTGGCGACATTCTCGCGATCGATAGGGATGCCTTGATCTTTATCGTCTCCGTCACACTTATGACTCTTTCAATTTTACCCTTCATCTATCGTGGCTTGATTTTGGATTGCTTTGATCCGGATTTTTTAAGCGCCTCGGGACGGGGCAAAAGCGTCCGTCCTCTTTTCTTTGTGCTGTTCGTTGTTAATCTTGTGGCGGCCTTTCAGGCTCTTGGCACGCTGATGGCGTTGGGGCTTATCCTTCTGCCGGCCATTGCCTCACCTTTTTGGACGCGCCGTGTTCCCACCTCGATAGCGCTTGGGATCGGGCTGGCTTGGCTGTCCTCTTATGTCGGCCTCCTTATTTCCTATCATGCAAATACGCCCTCTGGCCCCATGGTCGTTCTGGTTTGCGGGATTTTATGCTTGGCTTCCGTTCTGCTGGGACGTCGAGGCAGCGTCCTTGTTTTCTTCCGCCAAACGCGCCGGAGGGGTCCCACCACAGGCGCTTCCCCATGAAACGTTTTCTCCATTTTTTCGTTCACTCTTGAGGCAGGCTAAACAACTCCCTTATTTTTCTCTTTTCCTTAAGCCTTACCTCAAGGAGTGTACCGTTCCCGCATACAAAATTTTCTAGCCCCAAATAACGCGTAAGCGCGCCCCAAACAGCACCGTGGCTAATAATCAGGACATCGCCCTCTTGTTGGCGGCACACGTCAAAGGCACGAGCAATGCGCTGTCCGAATTGCTCCCTCGTTTCGCCTTCCGGAGGATCATAATCCATAAGAGAGGTTCCTTTCGGAATGACCTCCTCATATGGCTTTCTATCCCATTGGCCTAAACGCCATTCGCAAAGCTCTTCGATCACAACATGTCTCGCCTGCGGTGCGCTATCTGCCAGAATAGAAGCCGTTTCACGGGTGCGGAGCGTTGGACTTATGCAAACCGTGCGAATATTATGGGGAAGCTGAATAAGAGCAGAGGCACAAGCCTTGATTTGCGCCCTGCCTGTGTCATTCAGGGAAATGTCCTGCCAATCGCCGCCACAGAGAATCCGTGCCAAATTTGCAGCTACTTGACCATGTCTGAGGTAATAAAAACGATCCATCTTATCCTCTTTCAAAAGGCAAAAGCTTCTGGACAACTTACGGCTTCTTTGATAGACTTCCTCATGGTGGTGTTCTCCTTGCTGTTGATTGTTTGACAATCTTTTATCAGCAGAAGTTCGCAGCCAACTCAACCCCTTACTTCATTCCCGCCCGTACACCACTTTCGAGGATATCTCACAAAACGGAAGAACCACTTTATGCACAGGGCAACTAAGCGGACTGGAGTTTTGCTAATTGCGAAGCAATAAATGAATCAGAGAATCGTCTCGCAGTTTCTGTTGTCGAACGGCCTTGCAGCATGGTGCCTAGAAACCATAGACTGCTTGTGGCCGAGGGCGGATTACCGGTTGCTTTTTCGAATTCTGCACCTAAGCGACTATTCTCTCTAAGGTGTGCCTCCTCTTCAATTAAAGAGGAGAACACATCGGCGTCATGCAAAATGCTGGCAACTAGAACTTTTCCACGGGTATTAAAGAAAAGCTTAAGTGCCTCGGAATAAGGCGTCGCAGGAAGGCTGTCATTCCCCCCGTGAACATCATGTAATTCACGAACAAAACGAGCAGGAGATATATTCGTGCCATCACTTGAAACATCTGTTGCGTAAATGGGGGAAAGAGCCTCAAGGATTAGGTCCCGGTCAGCATCCTCCGATTGTACCCAGCTAATTGCAGTGTCAATTGCCAACTGCTCAAGCCTAAACTGTTTATGCTGGCCTTCAACAGTGTTGCCTCGGCCATTATGTCCGATGTCATGCGCTGTTGCGGCCAACAATCCTACCGCAATTTCTTCGTTTGAAAGAGCTTCGTCAGGATGTAGTAAATTATGTATGCCGGCTAACGCCCTAAAGTTGATGACTACTTTGGCAAAATGTGCAGCGTTGTGATAAGCATGCTCACATGTCCCATCATCCCCGTTATCCACCCGTCTCGCAATTTCGGTAGCCATGCGACAAAAAAGAGCAATGCGATCTTTTTGGGAATCTAACCCATCGAACGCTGCTCCAACGATTGTCTTCAGCGGAGCGTTTTGCGTTTCGAGTTCATCATAACAGCGCAGAAACATACTTCGTAGAGTCTCAACATCAGTTTCGAGCTCTGCGAAGCGAAGCAAATCGCGTGTGGCAGGTAAAGCAGTACTCATTGTATATCCTTATTTCGAGAAGTGCAGATTAGCAGTGCAGTAATGCAAGTAAAACGGCCATTTATGGTTAATTGCCACCATTTTCTTGTTAACCATGCCTGACACAGAAAGTCCGACGACTTATGTATGGGTGCTTCACCCTACCGCCGCCCCCTTACCACCCTTTATTTTATCATTCCTTCCGCACTTCATTCTATAGCCTCGGCGCCGAACTCGCCAAAGCCGTCTCCAAATACAACACCTTCAGACCACACTTTGCCCTCGACGGCCTAACCCCTTTGGCCGATCTTCACTCCATCCCCAAAGAGACCCAACGAGAGTCTCATTTTACCTGAACGCGTACAATTCTCAAATCGATGGTAGATTTAGGGTATGTAAATCAATATGATTCAGCCATCAAGATTATTATGATCTCCAACGGGCTTCCCCATGAAACGCTTTCTTCTGGCTTTCGGCGTTTGCGCTTTGGCTGGAGTAAGTCCTGCATCTGCCGCCCAAGCCTCTTTAGACGGAACCTTGCGGGAGGCCTCTGGCCTGCCTCGCGCCGATACGGAAATTGTTTTACGCAACGGACAGGGAGAAACGATCAAGACCGCTTCAACCGATCCCATCGGCCATTATGTTTTAACGGATATTCCCGTCGGTAGTTACGTTGTGGTGGCGAGGCAAAAAGACGTTGTTCTAGGCTCTATGCCCGTCACGTTCACGCAGAGTCAAAATACCTATAAGGATTTGACTCTCTCGGCTGCCCCAACCTTGACGCTTGTTATCGCGCCCCATTCTCAGAAAAGCCGGAACCGTATTTCACCTCAAACAGGAACCAACGCCTATCAGCTGGATCAGGAGGCGATCCAAGCTCTGCCGGAAGGGGACGACACGCCCTTGACGAAAATTCTGTTACAGGCCCCGGGCGTTGCGGAAGATTCGGCGGCCAGTGGCGGGCTGCATATTCGCGGCGAACACGCGAATGTGCAGTATCGGCTGAATGGCCTTTGGTTGCCAGAGGGCGTGGGCGGATTCGGGGATGCGCTGGACACGCATATCATCGCGCGCGCGACCCTCTTGGATGGCACTCTTCCCGCGCATTATGGATTCCGCACGGCCGGAGTCGTGGATATCACGACGAAAACGGGTTTTCAGGATGGGGGCACGGCGAGCGTTAGGGGAGGCAGCCAAGGCACGCTGCAAGAATCCGCCAGCTATGCGGGAACGGTGGATAATGCCTCTTATTTCGTATCGGCCAGCCATCTATCTTCGGATCTCGGCATCGAAAATCCGACCTCTTCCGCCAAGGCGATCCATGACCATACCGAGCAAAACAAGGAATTCGGGTACGCCGATTATCTGATAAACAGCATGCAGCATGTGGAAATTGCGGCCGGAAACGCGCTCAGCTTTTTTCAAATTCCAAATCATCCCAATCAGCCTGTTTTTCAGGTCAACGGCGTTAAGGCCTCAAACTCGACAAGTCTAAATTCTAGCACGCTCAATGAGCGGCAGTTTGAGAGCAACCAGTTCCTGACGGCCGCATGGCAAGGCAGCGCAGACGGGGTCACGGTGCAGATCGCGCCCTATATTCGGAATTCGGAAACGCATTTCCGTCCCGATGGGACGGGCGATTTGCTTTTCAACGGTCTGGCCTCGGATGTCCAATATACCGATCTGACGACAGGGGTGCAGAGTGATAACAGCTGGCGGCTCGATTCTCGGCACACGCTGCGCGGCGGCTTTATGCTTCAGAACGATCATGTGCAAAGCCATATAAGCGCACGGGCCTACACGCTTGATAGCGGCGGCAATCTTATCCCACAGGGCACGGGGGATGCCGTCACCTCTGTCCTCAATAATCATCTGAAAGACGGGCAGCTTTACGGACTTTATCTAGAAGATGAATGGAAGATCACCGAGGCCCTTGCTCTGAATTACGGCGCGCGCTTCGATGTGATGGAAGCCTATGTCAGCGCCAACCAGCTTAGCCCTCGGGTCAACTTGGTCTATCAGGCGACAGAGTCAACAACGCTGCACGCTGGCTATGCGCGATATTTTACGCCCCCGCCGCTGGAACTTGTTTCAACCGCAGATATTGCAGGCTTTGCCCAGACAAGCGGCGCGCCCGCCGTGACCCAAAATGATCCCGTCAAGCCGGAACGCGCCCATAATTTTGACCTCGGCGTTACGCAAAAACTGGGCGCGCGCTGGCAAGTCGGCCTCGATGGGTATTACAAACTTGTGCAGGATTTGCTGGATGAGGGGCAATTCGGCCCCGCGCTGATCCTGACACCCTTCAACTATGCTCACGGCTCTATTTACGGGACGGAAGTCACGGCGAGCTATACGGGCGAGAAGCTCAAAGCCTATGGCAATTTTGCGTTCTCTCGTGCAAGGGGCAAGACGATCGTCTCCTCTCAATTCAATTTTAGCGATCCGGCCGAGCTGGCCTATATCCGCACCCATAATGTTCATCTTGATCATGACCAGACTTATACGGCCTCTGGCGGCGTGAGTTATGACCTATGGGATGGAACGGCGCTTGGCGCGGACGGGCATGTCGGCAGCGGCATGCGCAGCGGCTTTGCCAACACGCAGCATTTACCCGCTTATGCGACTTTTGATCTGAGCCTCGACCAAAAACTCACTCTTTTTCCCCATGATGAAACCTCTATGCGCCTGAGCGTCATCAATGTTCTGGATGCGCCTTACGAATTACGCGACGGCACAGGCATAGGAGTCGGCGCCCCGCAATGGGGCGCACGGCGGGGAATTTTTGTGGGTTTGACGCAAAAATTCTAGACAGGGCGCCCCAGGGGTAAAATTTGGTCTTATGCGTTTTGTTCATGCAACAAACGGTTTCTGTAAACCATCAAAGGATACCTCACGCGGCATCATCTTTGAGCGAGACGTCCTGAAGGGTTAAAAGACGAGGCGTGAGGTCAATCGGCTCCAACAAGTCGGGGAGCGTTTTGCCTTCTTTCGTTGCCCCATAGTCCCGCAAACGGCGGGCTTTGCTCAGGACATTGCGCTCCAGACTCCCGATCATTTTGTTATAGCTTTCCAAACTGCCGCCCAGTTTGCGGCCGACATCGGTGATATGCTCGCTCATGGTCGCGACGGCGGCATAGAGTTCGCCCCCTAATTCGCCCAACTTCATCGCGTTTTCGCGTAGATTTTCCTGCCGCCAGCTCAAGGCCACCGTGCGGAGCAACGCCACCAAAGTCATCGGCGTGGCCAGCACAACATTCTGAGCCGAGCTGTAGTCGATCAGCTCGGGATCGGTATCGAGAGCCGCGCCTAAAAAATGATCCCCCGGCACGAACAACACCACGAAATCGGCCGCGCCCTCGATTTGATCTCCATAGGCCTTGCCGCTTAAGGCGCGGATATGTTCCCGCATTTGCCGCGCATGCTGACGTAAAGCGGCAAGCCTTGTCTCAGGCGCGTCGGCGGATGCGCCGTCCATATAGGCGCTTAAAGGCACTTTACTGTCGATCACGACGCAGCGCCCGCCCGGCAACGTGACAATGTAATCCGGGCGCAAAAGCCCGTCTTCGCCCTGAAGGGGCGTTTGAGCCGAGAAATCCTTGGTGTGTTCCGACATACCCGTCATTTCAAGGATTCGGCGCACCTGAATTTCTCCCCACCGTCCCCGTGTCGAGGGGGCGCGTAAGGCTTGCAAAAGCTGGCCTGTATCGTCGCGGAGTCTTTGCTGCGCCTCATTGGATAAGGTCACAGCTTTCAAAAGCTCTTGATACGCGCCTTCGCGTTTCAGCTCGAGGGCTTGAATCTGAGAATCCATTTTGTTCAAAGTCTCGCGCACGGGGCCCACGAGCGCATCAATCGCCGTCGTTTTTTTGTCCAGAGTCGCCGCGGCCGCTTGCTCGCTTTGCTTCAGGCGGCTTTCGGCCAAAAGCAAAAAGCTCTCATGGCTCTGCCGCAACGCCTCGGCGGCAATGCTTTGGAAACGGTCTTGCTGGGCGCGTTCGCCCTCCTTATGAGCGCGAGTTGCAAGCCAAACGCCGCCACCACCCAGCAGCAAACCAAGAAAGAACAAAAAGAGAGGAAGGAGCATGGTGATTTCTGAAAGGTGGGAGGTATACTCGGCTTTCCAAGGAAACCGAGTATAGCCAAAATAAATGATTTTGAAACTCTTTTATTTTCAATGAGGTAAGGCCAAAATGAAGAAGGTGTTTTTTGAAAAAGCAAAAAGTGGAAAGGGACTTGACTCCCAAGCAGAAAAGGCATATAGGCGAAGAGTATCGTAACCTTAATTATGGAGAGAATTATGTCATCATCAGGATATGCGATCCTTCAAAAGATTGCCGATGCAGCAGCATATAGGGATAACATTGCTTCAATGTTTGATTTGTACGACACGGAGCCTTTTAGCGATAATCCGCCCCAATATAAGATCGATTTATGCGTGCGAGAATTGGGACTCGGCATAGTACCCTACTGGGGTTGGCTAACGCATTGAGGTGATTCATACTGTCGGATTCTTCACCTGTAATGGAGTCTCCGATGCCGAAACAAGACGATGCGTTAGCCGAGATACTGCGTAGCAGATTTCACCTCAGCCCGA
>CAIJXG010000079.1 GCA_903824505.1 uncultured Pseudomonadota bacterium
CGGGATAAGAACTGAACCACCCAACGGGCGGCATGCCGTCCGACAGAAAGACCTCGGAGGCTGGAAGCTTGACAGGCCCAGATCCTCAGGCGGTTTTCTGTGAAGAGGCTTTCCGGAGAAGACGGGAGCCGCGCGGCTTTCTTTTGACTGAACATATTGCCTCAACACCAAGGCAACAGACACCAAAAGGAACACAACAAGGACAAAAAGGAAGAACAAAGATGAAACTTTAACAAACAAAGACCCTATCGCCGCTCCACCAGCCGCGCGCCCCAAATGGACAGCTCATACAGCGCCATCATGGGCAGCGCGAGACAAAGCATGCTGACGAGATCCGGTGGAGTCAGAACCGCAGCGGCGACAAAGATCAAAACAACCGCATAGCGCCGAAAGCCCGAAAGATGCGCGGCCGAAAGGATACCCGCGCGCGCGAGTAAAACCAGCACGACCGGAAGCTCAAACGCCAAACCAAACGCAAAAATCACGGTCATGGACAAAGACAGATATTCGCTTACCCTCGCTTCCAGCTGAATGGGCAGCGTTTGCCCTACCCCGGCGGGCATTTCAAAACTCAGAAAAAATTTCCACGCCATCGGAAAAACAAAGGCGTACGCGACCCCTGCCCCAATCAAAAAGAAAAGCGGCGCCGCACCCAAAAAGGGCAAAAAAGCGCGGCGTTCCGCAGGGTAAAGCCCGGGCGCAATGAACAGCCAAATTTGAGCCGCAATAACAGGAAAAGCCAGAAAACAGCCTGTCCATAACGCGAGTTTGATATAGGTCGTAAACGCCTCTGTCAGGCCCGTATAAATCAACCGATGCGGCACGGCGCCGGAGGCTTGCGCCAAAGGCCGCACCAAAAAAGTGTAAATATCGCTGGCAAAAAAATAACTGACGCTAAACCCCGCAAGCACCGCTACCAGCGCATACAGCAACCGTTGGCGCAGCTCGGCCAGATGGGCAAGCAACGGCTGTTTCAAGGGATCAAACCCCGTTTCGCCCGCGCTCACGGTTTCTCTCCCGCAGGCGGAGGGGGGGGATCTTCCTCTTTTTGCTTTTTCAGCTTTTCCGCGATCTCGGCTTCATAAGAGGCCTGCTCCATCGCGCGGGTCAAATCGTGAACAAAAGTCCGCGCCTTAGAGGCCCAACGCCCCATCGTGTGCATGGCTTTGGGCCAATCCTCAGGCCCCAGCACCAAAAGCGCAACGCCCCCAATAACGACCAATTCGGGCCACGCGAAATCTAGCATCGCTTGCGCCTCACGCCGATGGAGGCGGCAAATGAATGTCTTTTTTCTCGACCTTGTCCTCGTCGCTCAGACCCGCCTTGAAATTGCGCACACCCTTGCCCAAATCGCCCATGACTTTCGGCAGCTTCCCCGCGCCAAAAAGCACCAGAACAACGATGACCAACAAAACCATATGTGTGAGGCTTAGACCCATGGCGAACTCCTATCGTTTCTGTCCCGTGCTATACTTGCTTTCCAAGGAACCCCTCACCGTTTCATCCGCGCAAAAGGCGCATCAGCTTCGCTGCGTCCGTGTTTTACGCGGAATCGCATCCTTTCCGCTTTCCAAGGAAACCGAGCATAGGATACGTGGACAGCCCCCCCCCTGTCACCCCCTGAAATGACGCGCTCAAAATCAATAGAAATAGCGCATTGATACGCGGCTATATCCTGCTATACTCTTACCCAATGGAATTTTCCTTATCCTTTCAACATCCATCGAACGAGCTGTCCCATGTCCCCTCTTTCTCGCAAGGCGTTGGCCTTTGGTTTTCTTCTTTCTCTTCCCCTGTTTCCGCTTTCGGCAGCTCAAGCTGGTGTCCTTCACACGGCGGATGGCGTGGCTGTTACGTCGAGTGGAGGTTGTGTGACAGTTGGCTTTGAAGGTGACGGAAGCTGCGTTTTAAAGGATGGAACGGCGAAGTCGGATGGATCCGTCTTTAAGTCGGATCTTCCGCTCGACAGGCATGCCCATGCCGTCTATTTTGGCTTTAACCAAGCGACTCTGACACCAGATGCCCAGCGAGCTCTTACCCACCTCGCGCATCATCTTCTCACGATGCGGGAAGGACATTATGCCCATCACCATGCTCCGATGGAGGGCAAAAAAGCCGCCGCTTCAGGTCTTGTTATTCTGGTTGGCCACGCCGATTCTTTTGGCGGCACGGAATACAATGAAAAACTTGCCCTCAAGCGCGCTGCAGCGGTCCGCACCTATCTGGTTCAAAAGGGTGTGAAGCCCAACAAGATCGAGGTCCGGTCCGTCGGTAAAACAGAGCCCCATGCGCATTGCGACGCTACGCTTCCCCGTGCGGCGCTGATCACGTGCTTGCAGGAAGACCGTCGTGTAGAGATCAATGTCTCTGGCTGCGACAAGTAAATCTGCACGCAAATCAACAAGATTGGGGTGTCGTTTAAAGCGACACCCTTTTTGTTTGAGGTTTTACTCCCCTGCCCCCACGCCGCAATTTCTTGCGTTACCGATCCGGTTTAGGTAGAAAGAACCGCTTCAGATAGGGACGTCTAAGAGGATATTTAGTCATGGCTCAAACATACAGTCAGAAGGCACCTTTTAACGACTGGTGGTACTGGTCGGAATGTCTCGTCAAGCGGTTGCGCACGATAGGGGAGCTGTACCGCGAAAACGGCGAGGCGGAGCGCGGGGAAACCGCCGTCAGCTGGATGAAAAAGCTTAAAGAAAATTGTATGGTTCCGGTCGTCGCGGCCCGCAAAGGAATGAAGACGGATGAACAAAAAGCCGAGATCAGAAAGCTAGAGGAAGAAGCGATTTTCAACTCAGCTCATATGTTCCGCGAGCTTTTGGTCAATCTGCCTTTCATGTCCAGCGCGGTTCAAGATTTTCTAGGTCTCGATTGGCGCGACTGCGCATGGCCAGATCCGAATGAGGTTGAGGAGATTGACGAACTCACAGGCTTGCCGATCAAGAAAAAAAAGAAAAAAGGCTCCGGCGATCAGCGCGTGAGCGAGCTTTTTTGGGGCCCCAAAGCGCGGCAAGACGAGGGCATTCGCAGCGGAAAACCGGAAGATGGCGGTTTGCCCGGGATTCTGAATAATTTACTGTTGGCCGAGAAAACAACCTCAAGCCGTTCGCCTACGGAATATGGACAGGCGATGTTGGCGGCGGCCTCTCAGCAAGGGCTTGCCACCACGATGGGGCAGATGGAAAAAATGGGCGTTCAAGTTAACTTCAAACCCGGCGGATCTATCTGAAAATGTCCGTCAACCTTGTTGACGCTCAAGGGGGGAGCTTTTAAAAAAAGCGCCTACACTCTTTTTCCTTCAGGTGTTGATCTCATGCCCCCTCGTTGCCGCTCTTTGCTTCCTGTGCTGGCTTTTTCTTTGATCTTTTTCCTGATCGAGCTCGGCTTTTTCCTTTTTCTGGACAGGCCTCTGGCCGCTTGGGCGCATAGCCTTACGCAGTCTTATCCGGCGGCAGAGGCCTTCTTTGCGGCCATCACGGATGCCGGAAAGGCCAAATGGTTTCTTTGGCCCTTTGGAATCATGGCGATTTTCTGCGGTTTTCTGGCAAACGGCAAAGATGTGTCCCCAGCATGGAAGCGGCTGTCTTGTTATATCGGGGCGCGCGCGCTGTTTCTTTTTACGCCCATTGCTGTCTCCGGCATTGTGGTCGAGATTCTAAAATTCATCGCGGGGCGCGCGCGTCCCCGTCTGTGGTTTGAGCAGCAGATTTACGGTTTTGATCCGTTTTCGACTGGCGGCTATTTATGGCATGGCATGCCCTCTGGCCATACAACGACGGCCTTTGCGCTGGCTTTTAGCCTTATCGTTCTTTATCCCTCGCGGCGCCTTCTTTGGCTCTCTTTCGGCATCCTGATCGCCGTCAGTCGCATCGCTGTCGATGCGCATTACTTGTCTGACGTTTGCGCGGGCGCTCTGTTGGGGTGGCTTACGGTGCGTTTCTTAAGCCGATACACGTCTCTTTCTATGCGTATCTTTTACACGTCAGTGCCTCGGTCGCCGGAACAGATCTAGAAGCCATGAAATTTTTTGTCTTCCTTGTAACTCTCTTTGTTTGTGCGTCCCTCTCGGCATCCGCATGGGCGGCCTTGTCTTTTTGCAATCGCACCAACGGGACGATCGAAGCGGCAGTCGGCTATCGCGATAGCGTGAAGGAGGATCGGGGCGCGTGGATTTCAGAAGGCTGGTGGCGAATCGAGCCCGGCCAATGTGCGCGAGTCTATGCCGATCCCCTCTCTCAGCGTTTTTACTTTTACTATGCCCACGCCCTTGCGGCGGCAACGCACGATACGCCTTCCGTGGAATGGGGCGGGAAATACGCTTTTTGCATTGATTCAAAAGCTTTTCGCGCGGCCGGAGATGAATCCTGCGCCTCCCGCCATTATCAGTCCGCAGGGTTTCAAGAGCTGGATGTCGGCCCCAACACCCGCGACTATACGCTTGACTTTAGAGAAGGCGGCGGACGTTGACTCCGTGCAGATATACTTAAGCCACGTCACACTATTATATTATGGGCCCTTAGTCCAAAGCCTGAGGGAGTCGACCTCTTCAAGAGCATAAGGGTAGATTACAGGGTTGGACTGGGACGTTTCGATCTTTTCCCCTTCTTTTTTCCAAGCCTTCGCTTCCGGATTCCTGTAATCTACCCTCCATGCTCGCTTATTTTCTCCGCCGTCTTTTGCTCATTGTCCCGACCCTTTTGGGGATCATGGTGCTGAATTTCGCCATCGTCCAAGCCGCACCTGGTGGGCCTATCGAACAAATCGTCGCCAAGCTCCACGGAACGGATGTCGCCGCTACGGCGCGATTTAGTGGTTCCGCAGCGGGCGAGGCCTCGGTCCCGACCGGACAGGCTTTCAAGCTGAATGAAACGGGGGGCGGCTCTACGGCACGCTATCCGGGCGCGCAAGGAGTCGATCCTGAACTGATCAAAGAGTTGGAACAGCAATTCGGCTTTGATAAGCCGCTTTATGAGCGGTTTTTGACTATGATGGGTAACTATCTGCGCTTCGATTTCGGCAAATCCTATTACAGCGACGAAAGCGTTTTTCATCTGGTCGTCAGCAAAATGCCGGTGTCGATTTCCTTGGGGTTGTGGACAACGCTTTTGGTCTATCTGATCTCTATTCCCTTAGGCATCCGCAAGGCGGTGCGCGACGGCACGCCCTTTGATCTGTGGACCAGCGCGGCGATCATTGTCGGCTATGCCATTCCCAGCTTTCTGTTCGCCGTTTTGTTGATCGTTGTTTTCGCAGGGGGACGGTATCTGGATTGGTTCCCTCTCCGCGGTCTTGTGTCGGAAAATTGGAGCGATCTGGATTGGCCCCACCGCATCTTGGATTATTTCTGGCATATCGCCTTGCCTGTCACTGCGATGGTGATCGGCGGCTTTGCAAGCCTGACTATGCTCACCAAAAACGCTTTTCTGGATGAAATTGGCAAGCAATATGTGCTGACCGCCCGCGCGAAGGGGCTCAGTGAAACCCGAGTCCTCTACGGCCACATCTTCCGCAATGCCATGCTGATCGTGATTGCGGGATTTCCTAGCGCCTTTATCGGAATCCTGTTTACGGGCGCGTTGCTGATCGAAGTGACTTTCTCGTTGGACGGGATGGGACTTCTGGGTTTCGAGGCCGCCATTAACCGCAATTATCCGGTCATGTTCGGCACGCTCTATGTCTTTACCCTCATGGGACTTGTCATGAATATTCTGGGCGATCTGGCCTATGTCTTGACGGACCCCCGCATTGATTTTGAGAAGAGAGAGGGGTAGAGGAGCTAACTCGCTGCCGCGATGACCGATAGAAACTGGCTAAGCCTTTCGGTTTGCGGGTTGCGGAGGATATCCGCGCCGCCGCGCTCAACAATCGTGCCATCCGCCATAAAAAGCACCTGATCGGCCGTGTGCCGCGCAAAGCCCAGCAGATGGGTAATAAGAAATATGCCGATCTGTTTGCCACGCAGATTTTTCAGATAGGCAAGGATCTTCGCGATTTGTTCGACATCCAGCGCGGAGGTGATCTCGTCCAAAAGCAGATAGCGCGGTTGCAACATCAAGGCGCGCGCCAAGGCGACCCGTTGCCTTTGGCCCAGCGAGGCCTCGTTCGGATAGCGGGTGATGAAAGCCTGCATGTCAAAGGCCTCGATCAAAGCATCCAGCTGATCCTCATTATCCGTTTTATGCAACCGCAGTACGGGCATCAGGATATTCTCGCGTAACGTCAAATGCGGCCAGAGAAAAAGCTGTTGAAAAACGGCCGTCAAACGCGGCCAAGGCGGGTTTTCAATTCCTCCCTTCGGCCACGGGGCGGAAAACACAGCCTCATCCACCTGCACGCACCCCGCCTTCGGTTGTTCCAACAGCGCGAGACATCGCAAAAGCGTCGTTTTTCCGCAGCCGCTGGGACCAATCAGGACGGTAATATCTCCTTGCGCGATCTGCACCGAGACATCTTTCAAGATCGGGCGATCCGCATAGGCGAAACTGAGAGTCTTGGCTTCCAACATGCTAGCGCTCCGACAAATCGCGCGTATAGCGCTTCTTAAGCCACGCCGCGAACCAGTTGATCGGCAGACAGACGGCCAGAAAAAAGCAGCCCAGCGCGGTGTAAATTTCGACCGGACGGTAGATCGAGCTGTTGATGCGCTGCGCGACGCGGAAGATTTCTTCGACCGAGATCAAGCTGGCGAAAAGGGTCGTGTGGAGCATAATGACTTGCTGCACCATCAACCCGGGCAAAAGGGTGCGGAACAAAATGGGCAGCTGAATCCGCGCCACGATGTCGCGGCGTTGAAGGCCGCAGACTCGTCCGGCGATTAGATATTGCTGGGGAAAATCGGCAATGGCCTGCCGCACCATTTCGCCGACTCCGAAGACATTGACCAAGGATAAAGTCAGCGAGGCCGTAAAGAAAGGGTTGATCACCATATCAAACACGGCTTGCGCCGGATAATGCAGCCAGAACAAGACGACGAGCGTTGGAATCGCAGACAAAGCGAAAGCCATGCCCCGCGTAAACCGCCCCCATATTTTGGGGTGGCCCGCCGCAATCACGCCCAAAAGAATCCCAAGCACGATCCCTGTCGGCCAAATGACCGCGCACAGCTCAAGCGTCACGCGCAGCCCGTCGAGAAACGCGACATGATAGGTGATCAGGACATCAAGGACGGACATGGCGATCTATTGTTTGTCAGGAAGGGCGTAAGGTGGGGCAAGGTAAAAGAAACTTCCTGGTGCGCGTTCCCATTTTCGGATGACCTGTTCCAGATAGCCTGTATCTTCCAGATCTTGCAAGGCTGTATCCAGAAAATCACGCAAACGATCCTCACTGACTTGCACCGCCAGTTCAAAAGGCATGATCCGCACAGGATGTCCGGGTGCAATGTTATGCACCCCACCCGGATGGGTCTTCAGATAATCAAAAACACCATTTTCATCCCACAGGATAAGATCAGCCTTTTTGGTCGCTAAATTTTCGGCTTGTGAACCGCCCGGCGAATTCTGGGGCAAGAGCAAGAGTTTTGCCTTCGGAAAATGGGATTCAATGAGCTCAACCAATGCCGTCCCTTCAATAACGGCAATCGTCACGGAGGGATCATTTACGGCCTTCAGATTGTTATCAAAACGGTGATCATCGCCCCGCGCGTAAACATTGATGCTTGAATAAATGAAGGGGCGGGTAAACCGCACAACACGCGACATAGAAGCGGTCGGCCATGCAGGGGTGCACATGGCATCAAAGCGTCCCGCCTGAAGTTCGGCTGTCCAATTGCCGAAATCGACCTCCTCCGTCCATTCAACCTTCAGTCCAGCATTCGCCGCAAGACGGTTTGTCAAATCAACGGCAAAGCCGGATAATTCGTTAGTGTTCAAATCGCGCTGCGTGACGGGCGGGAAGACATAATAGCCGCAGCGCAAGACCCCTGTCCGCATCACGCGCTCGAAAGCTGTTTCTTTGACCGATGGCGCGGTCATAGACGCGATGCCGCCATGCTTTTCAACATAAAGCACTGTGGCATAAGCACTAGCGACGCTTAAAAGAACGGTCAGAAGGATCGCGGGGAGTTTCACGGATTTTCAGCTCCTTGGTAAGGAGGGGCGACGGGGTAAAGACCATCCGCCGCGCTTCCATATTTTTTCAGGATTTCCGCGATCTCACCGCTATAGAGCATTTCTTGAGTCACGGTATTCACGGCATTGACAAGGGGGTCTTGATTCTTACCGAAAGCGAGGGCATTCCCCCATACATTCACGGCAGGAACTTTCTCGATAAGTTTGATAGCGCCCGAATTGTTTTTCAAAAATTCCTTGAGGATGAGCAGATCCACAAAAGTCACATCGGCTTTATGGGACATCAATTCAACGAAAGGGGCCGAGGCCCCTGAAAGCGCAGGCGTTTCATCCAGCGCGGCCTTGGGGAATCGGGTCGCGGCGATTACGGAGCCGATGGCGCCTTCCATCGAAGCGATTTTAACGGAAGGATCGTTGAGGCGCGACAAATCCCCGTCAAAACGCGAATCGTCACCGCGCACGACCGCGAAAACGCCGTTGAAGCTGATCGGGGTCGTAAAATCCAATAATTTGGCAAGGCCCGAGGTGGGCCAGATGCCCGAGCAAAAAGCGTCAATGCGCCCGTCTTTGATTTCCTCATACACGCTTCCGTAAAGGACTTCGGCCGTCCAGTCGACTTTGATTCCCATATGGCGGGCGAGGGTTTCGACATAATCATAGAAAAAACCGTCGAAGGTCTGTGTTTTCGGGTTTTTCTCCATATAAGGCGGCCATGAAAAATAGCCGCAGCGGAGAGTCCCCGTGCGCATCACGCGCTCATAGGTTGTTTCCTTCGCAACAGGTTGGGCAGGCGCAGACTCAGGGTGTGCCGTATAAGTGGCAACAGCATAGGAACAGGCAACGCTCAAAAGAACGGTCAGAAGAATCGACGGGAATTTCATGGATTTTCAGCTCCTTCGTAAGGCGCGGGGCAACGCGATCAAGACCATTCCCTGATCGTAATATTTCCTGAACGCGTCCTTAAAGTCAAAGATCAAAATAATTCAGCAGCCCAAACGCGCGCCCTTTTCAATTTTTGAAAGGAGAAGACGCGCGATACAGGCAGCTTTGATAAGCATCTGGAATCTTTGCAAAAATCGCGTCCTCGATCCCCCGATAGCGAAGATTTAAAATGGCTTGGCTTAGCATGGCGGCTAGATCTCCCTCGCCGTGCAGGACAGAAATCTGCAAAGGAACGATCATGGCCGGGTGATCCATGGACACGAGCTGCAGAGTGTCCGGATTGCTTTTCAGAAAATCAACGCCGCTGAAACAATCATCCAACACAAGGTCGGCTTTTTTCGTAACAACATCCAAAAGAAGCTGCGACGATGGTGTTGATGCCGTCAAACTGTCTCGTTTAGCCTTAGGGAAGAAACGGTTTGCGATGTCCAGCGACGAATCCCCATCCATGGCCACCATGGTTACATCCCCCCGATTTGCCTTGTCAATCGCATGATCAAAGCGCCCATCGCCGCTGCGCGTATAGAAATAAAACGGCACATACATCATGGGTTCCGCGTAGCGCAGATAGGCAGAGGCCGCCATCATCAAAGGTCCCTCGCTTCCGCAAACCGCGTCAATCTTGCCGCTGCGCAGCGATTCAATTTGCTGGCCGCTGAGCACTTCCGTCCATGTAACTTTCAACCCAAGGCTTTTGCCTATTTCCTCGGCATACGCATAGCTGAAGCCGCCGAGCTTTTTCGTGTTTTCGTCCAAGGTGACGAAAGGGGGCCACAACAGGTAGCCGCAGCGGAGCGTGCCCGTTCGTATCACACGCTGATAGGTTGTTTCCTTTGCGATGGGTTGAGAAAACGAAAGCCCGGGGTGTGTCGTATAATGGACGACCCCATAAGAACAGACGATGCTCAGAAGAACAGTCAGAAGGATCGAAGGGAATTTCATGACAGAATGTCGCGCCAGAGAGGAGTCCCGAACTTATCCGATTTTCTGTGATCGCGAAACAGGACTCTTTCGCCTAGCGCCCTCTTTGTGACATAATCGGGGTGGAGTTTGTGACCATGGATTTTCCGCCTCTTTCCAGACGATTCTTTCTGCGTGCCGGACTGTCCGCCACGCTTGTGGCGGCGTGCGTGCCGCTTCCGGCCTTGGCGCGGGTTTTGCCTGCCCGCAAGCCGCGCGCGCCGCGTTTACTGATGATTGATCCGGGGCATGGCGGCCATGATCCGGGTGCGCTGGGAACACTGGGAACGCAGGAAAAAGATATCACCCTCGATATTGCCCGCCGCTTGGCCGATTCCTTGTCGGGACAAGGGGGAGTCACGGCAAAATTGACTCGGGATTCGGATATTTTTCTGCCGCTGGAGGAGCGCGTGCGGATCGGTCGTGCGGCGCGCGCGGATTTGTTTGTCTCTGTCCATGCCGACAGTGCGCCGAACAGCGCGGCGCGAGGCCTGTCGGTCTATACCTTGTCCACCCGCGCGACAGACGTTTTTTCCAAAAATCTGGCGGATCATGAGAACGAGGCCGATCTAAGAGGGGGCGTTGACCTGCCTGCGACGGATAAAGAGGTTGCAGCGATTCTTGAAGATCTCGCCTCGCGGCGCACCCATAATACCGCTCAACATGCGCGGGCAAGCTTTGTGGGGTGTGTGGGTCGGCAGTGGCACTTGTTAGAACGGCCCATG
This sequence comes from uncultured Pseudomonadota bacterium, assembly GCA_903824505.1. GTDB lineage: Bacteria > Pseudomonadota > Alphaproteobacteria > UBA9219 > UBA9219 > CAIXLI01. The sequence goes on from CAIJXG010000079.1 coordinate 10,703, forward strand.
CGGGCCGCAAATTTCGTTGTTCTACGCGCGCCTGATGTGCCGTCAATGCTTGTCGAAACGGGTTTTTTGTCAAACGCGGAGGATGAAAGCGCCCTTCGTCAGCCTCTCCAACGCGCCAAGATCGCCCATGTTATGGCCACGGCCTTGATGGACACTTTGAACAGTCCGTTGTTTGGGTAATGCCTCTTAACAAAAGGCATGGAAGATCCTAGAGTATCGGCGTTCCCTTTGAGTGGTCAGGATCCTCCATGCTTGAGTCTAAAATATCTCCCTTACGCCTTTGGCTTTTTCTTTTGGCGGCTTTTGGTGCCGTTTTGTGGCTGTTCAAGCCTGTGCTGATGCCCTTTTTGGCGGGGTTAACGATTGCGTATTTTCTGGAGCCTGTTGTCTCGCTTTTGGAGAGGCGGCGGATTCCGCGCTGGGCAGGCGCTTTAATGGTGCTTTCCGGCTTTATTTTTGTCGTTGTGGCGATTGGTCTTTTGATTCTGCCGCTTTTGAAGACTCAAGGGGGCGCGCTTTTGGATTCCTTGCCAACTTATGTGAATGATTTGCGCGAGAAATATCTGCCTTGGGCGCAGGATTGGCTGGGGCGTTTTTCTCCCGATGACGTCGAGAAAATCCGCAGCGCGGCGGCTCAATCGACGGGCGACATTGTGGGCTGGATCACCCATGCGATCAAAGAGCTTCTCAGCGGCAGTTTTGCTCTGATCGATGCGGTGGCGCTGTCTATTCTGACTCCCGTCACGGCGTTTCATGTCCTGCGCGATTGGCGCAAGCTAACAGATGTCGTCGACCGCCTGATCCCTCGCCGTCATTACACGACGATCCGTGAACAAATGGGAGTCATCAACGGGACTCTCTCGGGCTTTGTGCGCGGACAGGCGATGGTATGCCTTGTGCTCGGGTTTATTTACAGTACAGGCCTAGCCCTAAACGGGCTTAAATATGGAGCAACGGTCGGCATCGTTGCAGGGGTTCTGACCATCATTCCCTATGTCGGCACGGTTTTCGGCTGGGCCATGAGCGTCATTCTGGCCTGCGTCCAATTCAGTGGAGACTGGGTTCGGATCGGCAGCGTGATTGCCGTCTTTTTGGTTGGCCATTTCTTCGAGGCCTATATCCTGACCCCCAAGCTCGTGGGAAATCGCGTAGGGCTGCACCCCATCTGGGTTCTCTTTGCCTTGATCGCGGGCTTAAAGCTCATGGGATTCTTGGGCGTTTTGATTGCCGTGCCGACCGCTGCCGTCGTCGGAGTCCTGCTCCGCTTCGCTATGCGGCAATATAGGGAGAGCGCCCTCTATAACAAATGAGGGCCTCACAAAGACTGCCGCCCTCTTTCAGCTAAGGTGAAATCCGGAAAAGACGCTTATTATGCCCAAAGCCCGCGAACAGATGCATTATGATGTCCTGATTGTCGGGGCGGGTCCCGCGGGTCTTGCCTGCGCCATTCGGTTGAAGCAGTTGGCGATAGAAAAGGGGCGCGAGATTTCCGTGTGTCTAATTGACAAGGGCGCAGAGGTGGGGGCGCATTTGCTTTCGGGCGCTGTCCTAGATCCCCGTGCGTTGACTGAGTTATTTCCCAATCTGTCCGTTTTAGATGCGCCTTTAAATGTTCGCGCAACCCATGATAGCTTTTATTTTCTGACCGAAGGTCACGCCTTTCGGTTGCCGACCCCTCCGCAGATGAAAAACCACGGCGCGTTTATCATCAGTTTGGGACGCGTGGCGCGATGGATGGCGGCTCAAGCGGAAAATCTTGGGGTTGAAATTTATGCAGGCTTCGCGGCGGCGGAAGTTTTGTACGATGAGTCTGGCAAGGTTGTGGGTGTGGCCACAGGCGATGTCGGGATGGGCAAAAACGGAGAGCCAACAGATCGCTTTGCCGCCGGAGTCGAGCTTCGCGCGACACAAACCGTGATCGCGGAAGGGTGTCGTGGCTCTCTGACCCAGAAGCTTTTCGAAGGTTTTAAACTGCGTGCGGGAGTCTCGCCCCAAACCTATGGGCTTGGGCTGAAAGAGATCTGGGAAATTGATCCCGCCCGCCATCGCACCGGATCGGTTCAGCATACGATCGGTTGGCCGATGGATCGCCGCACCTATGGCGGTTCGTGGCTTTATCATTGGGAAAAGAATCTGGTCTCGATTGGTTTTGTCGTGGGGCTGGATTACGAAAATCCCTATCTGTCGCCCTTTGAAGAATTTCAGCGTTTCAAAAACCATCCCCATATCGCCGCTGTACTTCAAGGGGGTAAACGCCTGTCCTATGGGGCGCGCGCCTTAAGCGAAGGAGGACTTCAGTCCCTTCCGCGCCTTACTTTTCCGGGCGGGCTTTTAATTGGTGATGCAGCAGGATTTCTTAATGTGCCCCGCATCAAGGGCAACCATACGGCGATGAAATCCGGCATGGTCGCGGCAGAAGCCTTGATCGAAACATTGGCAACAGGCGCGCCCGAAGCCTTGGCCTATCGCCCCAAACTCGAAGCCTCATGGTTGTGGGATGAGCTTGTCACAGCGCGGAATATTCGCCCGTCTTTCCGCGCAGGGCTGTGGGGCGGATTGCTCTACAGCGCGCTCGATACGGTTCTTTTGCGCGGACGCGCCCCGTGGACTTTTTCCAACCACACAGATCATACAGCGCTGAAACAGGCTAAAGACTGCGCCCCGATCGCCTATCCGAAGCCGGATGGGATCCTCAGCTTTGACCGTCTTTCTTCCGTTTTCCTGTCCAACACCGCTCACGAGGAAAACCAACCCGCGCATCTGTGGCTCAAAGATCCACGCAGCGCCCTTGACACGAATCTGAAACTTTATGACTCGCCCGAGTCGCGCTATTGCCCGGCCGCCGTCTATGAAATCGTGCGCGATGGGGCTGAGCCTCGCCTGCAGATCAATGCGCAAAATTGTCTGCATTGTAAAACCTGCGACATCAAAGACCCGACACAAAATATTATTTGGACAGTGCCTGAAGGGGGGGGCGGGCCGAATTATCAGGATATGTAGAAGTCGCCTCCAGATATACTCGGGCACCGAAGGAACCCGAGCATAGCAAAATTTTTTAGCCCAGAAACGGTAGAAAAGAAACCGATTTCAGATCTCATCAGGGGGACCTAAAGAAAGTAACTTCAGGGAGGTCCCGGACGAGTCCCGGCAAAAGGATCCCGTGGCCTGCC
>CAIJXG010000080.1 GCA_903824505.1 uncultured Pseudomonadota bacterium
CGGGATAAGAACTGAACCACCCAACGGGCGGCATGCCGTCCGACAGAAAGACCTCGGAGGCTGGAAGCTTGACAGGCCCAGATCCTCAGGCGGTTTTCTGTGAAGAGGCTTTCCGGAGAAGACGGGAGCCGCGCGGCTTTCCCTCGGCCAACGAGGGTGCAAAACACCAAGGAGACCCAAGATGGAACCAAAATTACACTGAAAACACGCTTTAGGAGACTTTCTGAACCCCCTCGGACCGAGATCTCCTCGGTTTTTGGTAAAAAACCGAGGAGATACAGAAATCCCTTACATCCCCACACAAAGGGTATAGGTTTTGTTTACAACATAGGCCTTTTCTGGCGTTGCACCCGGTGTCGCCTTGCTTGCCGTGCCAGATGCCCAGCTTTCCGCGATTGCTTGGATGGATCCATTCGCGCTGTCGCCGTCATCCAAGCGCGAGTCAATTGCCAAGGCCACGTCACCGGGCACATTAGTCAGACAGATGACATTGGTGGTAATGCCGAACGAGCCGTTTTGAAAGCCATAAATCCCGCCAAAATTATTAGGTGGCTGGATGCCCGATGTTTGATTCTTCACCAGTCCCGCCGCCCTAAGATCAATCCAAGCGTATTGAGTCTCAACGCTCGCAGGGCTCTTCACGGCATCAAACGCACCGTCGAGCGTCCCGCTCCCATCGCCGTTTGCAACATTGGCTGCGCCTGAAAAACGGCTTGTCGCATTTGCGTCGTCGCCGGGCATGGCCCCGTAATTTTGCACATAAGTTTGGAATTGCGCCTGATAGGATTGGATCGCATTGAGTGTGTTTGTGATCTGAGCGTTTTTCAGAATCTGCCGACCCGTCAACACCCCTGCAATAATCAGGCCGATGATGACCAGAACAATAGACAATTCAACCAGCGTAAAGCCGGCGCGTGGGTTCTTCTTCATGGGGAGTCTCCGTCTTGTGAGGGGGAATGATCCGTCTCCGCTCCGGTCAAAGGGCGCGGATCGCTGCTGTAATTTCTGTAAAGTGCCGTGTCGGCGCCATCGGGCGATGGTTTGTCCACAATGGTTGCGCGAAGCAAGATCACAAGTTCGCTTGTTGTGCCTTGATTATTGCGGGATTTGAATAGATTCCCGACATAAGGAAGATCCCCGACGATGGGGACTCCCTGATCCGTATTCATCGAGCTGTCCTGCATCAATCCGCCCATCACGGCGATTTCTCCGGAATGGAGGCGAATGACCGAATCCATCTCCCGCACCGCCAAAACGGGAATCTGAGACTGAATGGGTGTGGTCACGCCCGCAATCGCGGCGTTCAGATTGATGGACGGGTCGTTGACCTCCCCGACAACGCGTGAGATCGTGGGGCGCAGAGTCATAGTGACCAGAGCGTTTTTAGAATCGATCGCGGGCTGCACCGTCATCACCAAGCCCACGGGGACGGTGCGCGGCGTACTGGTATAAATGGGGTTAGTCGTAACAGAAGAGCCGTTCGCATTCGTGGTCGTAGTAAACTGCGCTTGCGTCACAAAATAGACCTGATTGGTTGCCACCTTCATCACAGCGGTTTGATTGTTCAAAACGGTGACCCGAGGCGCGGACAACACGCGCGTCGTGCCGAAAGTCTGAACAAGATTCAAAAGGCCGTTAAAATTGGTTCCCGACACGCTCGCCGTAAAAAAACCGTTGGTGCCGAGTTTGGGTTGCAGGCCAAAATTCGCTGCGCCCGTAAAGGCTTTAGACGCAATGCCTGTCCAATCAATGCCGGACTGGTAGGCGTCGTTCAGCTCAACCTCGATAATCCGCGCATCAATCAGGACTTGGGCATAGGCCTTGCGGCGGAGATTTTCGAAATAGGCCGCCATCGCGCGCTGCTGACGCTCGGTCCCATAGACCGTCACCATACCGGCCTGACGGTCGAGGCTGAAATTCCCCTTTTCGCCGCCCGTCACGCCCTTTGCATCGCTCGAGCTTAGGATTTGAGCGACGGATTTTTCTGTTTCCTGCCAAAAGTCAGCATCTGACAGGCTTGTGACTTTGGCCGTGGAGTTATTTTCGGTCGCCGTTTGCCCCCCCCGTCCGCCCTGCATACCCCCGCCACCCCCGCCGCTTCCGACATCCACGTCAAAGACGTTGGTGGCCAGAGAGGTTTCACTTGTGGTTTTGCGCGCAAGACTCAGATAATCAAGCTGATAAGTCTTTTGATAAGGCGTATCCGGCTCAATATGAATAAAGCCCTTCTCCATCGTCGCGCGGAGTCCGGCCATGTCGCAGATACGGTCCAGAACCTCTCCGAAGGGTTGATTTTTGGCCGACAAAATCACGCCCCCTTGCACGCGGGGATCCAACTCCAGATTCCCACCCACCTTACGGACAAGCTCGATCAGCACATCGCGTACGGGAACGGCCTCGGTCACGGAAACACTAATCTTTTTAGTCAGGAAGCCATTGGACGTTGGGCGTATGCCTGAGTCTTTTTGTGAATCCTTCTCCGCCCGTTCTGTTAAAAGATCGGGCATAAGCGGAATGGGCGGCTCTTTGGCTTTTGTTTTTTCTGACTCCGTTTCCACAGCTTCCGGATGGCGCTGACGCAGGGCCAGATAATCCGCGCGGCTTAGATTCGCGGCTGGATCAATCGCGTTGGTCGTCACAATCGTGTCGGACGGCGTACAGCCTTGCAACACCCCAAGGGCTGCAAACAAAAACAGAAGGGATAAAAAGCGGCTTAAAAACATCAAAGCGTGTATCCCACGATCAAAACACACCCAAGTGTGCATCCCTGCTTTTATATCAGCGCATTGAGGCTGTCAAAGAAGAACTTGCTCTTGCCTCTTGGGGCTTTTTCTGTCATTCGAGGGGAGAGTATATCTCGTTTTGTTTTGGGCCCCAGAAACCAAAGGGGCTCTTATTTTTGAAGGGGGATCAGGTCGTCTTTTATGTCCGCACGCATCCTTATCGTCGATGATACCCCCGTTAACATCAAGCTTCTGGAAGCGAAGTTGGCGCGGGAGTATTACGCTATTTCAACGGCAATAGACGGGCTTTCCGCTCTTGAAAAAGCGACGGCCGAGAAGCCGGATCTGATCCTTTTGGACGTCATGATGCCGGGCATGGACGGGTTCGAAGTCTGCCGTCGCTTGAAAGAAAACCCTGCGACGGAAACAATCCCGGTTGTGATGGTCACTGCGCTGTCGGATGCTGAAAATCGCGTGCGCGGGCTTGAGGCAGGCGCGGATGATTTCCTGACCAAGCCGATTGACGCGCTTGCCCTCATGGCGCGGATTCGCTCTTTGCTGCGGCTCAAGGCGTTGAGGGATGAATGGGGCGCGCGTGAGGTGACGCTTCAGCAATTTTCACCCCCCGGCTCTTTGGCTGCGGCCAATCCCGTCAGTCTTGAGGCCGCCCGCATTTTAATCCTAGATGACGATGTCCTAGAAGGCGCCGAGATTCAGCGCACGCTCGCCGCCCCGCCTTTATCGGCTTTTCTGAGGCAAGTTCCGACCTTGGCTGAGGCCGAAAAAGCCTTAAGCAGCGAGTCTTGGGACCTTGTTTTTGTCACGCTTGATCTTAAAGATGAAGAGGGGCTTGTGGCCTGCGCTCGTTTGCGTGCCAATCAAGCTGCCCGCACGATCCCTCTTTTGCTTTTAGCGGATGCCGGAGAAAGCGAGCGGCTGGCCAAGGGCCTTGATCTGGGCGCAAATGACTATCTTGTGCGCCCGCTTGACCCGCATGAAGTTTTTGCCCGTGCGCGCGCTCAGCTCCGCCATAAACGCAATTACGATCGCTTACGCAGCGGGCTGGAACACCACCTGCTTTTGGCGCTTGTGGATCCCTTGACAAGCGCGTTTAACCGCCGCTATTTGGACGCGCATTTGCCCCGCTTTTGGGACAGGGCACGAGAGAACAAAAAACCCCTCTCTGTTCAAATTCTGGATATCGACCATTTCAAAAAAATCAACGACACGTACGGGCATGCGGCCGGAGATATCGTCTTGCGTGAGCTTGCTCGCCGGATCTCGACCTCTCTCCGTCCGACCGATTTTTTTGTCCGGTTGGGGGGCGAGGAATTTGCAGTCGTGATGCCAGATACCCACCTGATCGATGCGGCGCGTGTGGCGCAGCGGCTCCGTGCCGCCATTGCAAAAACGCCCTTTGTGCTGCCCGAGGTGCCGGAGGGTATTCCCGTGACTCTGAGTATCGGTTTGGCCGAAACCTTTCCTGCGGCAGAGCAAGAAACGTCCGAAAAACTCTTTGACCGCGCGGATGCGGCGCTCTATCGCGCCAAACAAGAGGGACGCAACAGAATTGTCTCGGGCGATGAATCTTCTGTCGGGTCATCTGAACCGGACGTTTAGAACCACCCTCACCCCACCCCTCTCTTTCCATGTTCTCAGGAGTCTTGAGACTGAGGGGTTACTCAATCGGTATGCCGATTCGTTTGATCTCCCAGCGCAAGTCCACTCCCGAATGGTCGCGCACGCGGCGGCGAACTTCTTCGCCTAGGGTTTCGATCTCGGCGGCTGTTGCGTTTCCGGTGTTAATCAGAAAATTACAGTGTTTTTCGGAAACCTTGGCCTGACCGATCTTCAAGCCTCGACAGCCCGCCGCGTCGATCAATTGCCAGCTCCTTCGTTTTTGGATGTCATGTTCCGGATTGGCGAAGGTTGAGCCGCCGGTGCGGTCGCGAATGGGCTGCGAATCCTCTCGGGATTTCTGGATTTCGCGCATGCGACCGCGAATCTCTTCAGACTCTCCCTCTCCGGCTTGCAGAAGAACGGATGTGACGATCGCAGTTTTTGACAAATTCGTCTGGCGATAAGCAAAACCTATTTGAGCCGGAGTCAAGGTGCCGCGCGTCCCGTCGCGGTCGGTAATCTCGGCCGACAGGACACTATCTTTGAATGCGCGTCCATAGGCTCCCGCATTCATGCGTAATCCCCCGCCGATTGTGCCCGGAATACCGCACAGGAATTCAAGTCCTGTCAGTCCGGCATCCAGAGCTGCCCGCGCGACATTCAAATCCAACGCGCCACCGCCGACGCGCAGCTGCGTGCCAAGGATTTGAATCTTTCCGAAGTTAGGCCCCAAGCGAATGACAATCCCGGGCACGCCCCCATCGCGGATTAAGAGATTCGACGCCGCGCCGATGACCGTCACTGGAATATCCGCAGGACAACCGGCCAGAAAAAGAGACAGATCCTCTTCATCCTCGGGGCGGTACAAAACTTCAGCTGGCCCCCCCACGCGAAACCATGTTTGCGCGGCAAGGGGCGCATTGAGCGTGAGCTTGCCTCGCACGATCGGAAGCCGCTCTATCAAAGAGGATGCCGAAAAATCAGTCATGAAGAAATCTGTACTCCCGCCGCTTTGTCATGCCGCTTGTTTGCGTTTGATGATGAAATAGATATTCCGCAGGTAAATAAGAACGCCCAAGCCTTGCCCAAGAATAAAGACCGGATCTTGTTGGTGAAGGGCATAGATCAAGACAATCACGCCGCCGCCGAGGCTAAAATACCAAAAGATTTCCGGCATCACGCTTTGCTTTGCCCGTTCACTGGCGATCCATTGGACAAGAAAGCGCATCATGAACAGACCTTGTCCAAAAAGGCCAATAAGAGTCCAAAGCGTCAAATGGGCAGAGAGCCATGTTTCCAGCGAAGACATGCGAATGTATTCCGTATCAGAAAGAAAAAAGGTCAAGAGATGGTGCCGCTCCGAAGGGAAGAGGCAAGCGGGGCGAAAGCGGTCGCGATTGTCTCATAGATCTTTTTCTTAAAAGGGACAATGAGATGAGGCGTTTCGGAAAGATCGACCCATTTCCATGCGATGAATTCAGGGTTTTCGGGTTCGTGTGCGCCAGACAGGTCAATGTCGGACTCCTCTCCCAGAAAAAGAAGCGCGAACCATTCCTGTTCTTGGCCTCTGTATTTGCCGCGAAAAGTACGGCGGTTCTGAAGCCAATCGGGAAACTCATAGCGCAGTTTTTCGGAGTATTTTTCAAGAATCCGCGCATGATCTGTTCCAATTTCTTCTTTCATCTCGCGCAAAACAGCGAGGGAGGGATCCTCTCCCTTATTCACCCCTCCTTGCGGCATTTGCCAAGAGCCCGGGCTATCCCGCCTTTCGGCCATCAGAACAAGCCCCTGCCGATTCAAGAGGCAAATTCCAACGCCTTGACGGTAGGGAAGCGTTTGGATGTCGATCTCAGTCATGGCTTGGTCTCCTTCAATCCGTTATGTCTACTGAACAACCGCACTGACGGGCGCGAGCGCGAACCCTCTTTGGGGCAAGGTTTTCGACCATTCTTGCAGATGCGCGAGGACTAAGGGGGTCGCCTCGACAACGCCGACGGCAGAGCCCGCCCGCGCAGCCGTTCTTTCCAGATAGACAAGGGCTTCGTCGATTTCATCGGGACGCAAATCGCTGCCCAACCGTTGTGCTGTGCGCGCAACGGGCACATGCGCCGCCGTGGCCAGATCGGCCACGATGCTGTGAGGGGCCGCGCGGGCATCCAAGATCAACAGGCCTCTTTCGCGCATTTGCTGCAGGATAGGGTCGTATTTCCTGGCATTTGTCGCCATGCGCGCCCCCGACAGAGTTGTGATTCCGACATAGCCTGTTGCTCTGGTCATCATATTTTTTAAGCGCAAAAGATTATCCTCATTCGGCAGACTTGTCAGAAGCGTATCAGGCCCTGGATCGCTGTTGGGGTAATCAAACGGCTCCATCGGAATCTGCAGGAGAATCTCATGGCCGACTTGACGCGCCCGTGCGACCCACGCGCCTACAACAGGACTTTGGGCCCGCAAAGCCAGCGTTACGGTCGGCGGGAGCGTGTCAATCGCGCGGTCTGTTAAAACCTTTCCATAGCCAAGATCCGCCACGACGATGGCGATGCGGGGACGCCGATCAATGGGATCGAAAGGACGCGCATAGACTTGCCACGGAGCCAACCCCGTTTCGCTGCGTTTAGGAAGGCTGCCTGTCGGGGTCTCCTCGGTAACACGGCTATCGGGCGCAGCAACCAGTTTGATCGAGGGGTCGTTTTGATCATTCACAGGCGTCGCGTGGAGATCGATGGACATAGATTGTTCAGGAAGAGGCTCGGGAATCGTCTGTTTGGGCTCATCCGTTTCAGCTACAATCTTGTCCTGATTTTTTTGAGACGGACGGTGATGAATCCAGAGATGGATCCCCACCGGCGGAAGGGTCAGAAGAAGAAGGATGCCCGCGGTAACCGCCAATTTAAGCTTGCGCGGATAGCGCGCCAGAAACGTCTCGCGACGGCGCGGCGGCATAAACGGGGCAGAAGAAGCAGTTTCGGACATGACAAAGGCCGGAAAGAGTCTTAAGATCAACAACTCAGGTAACTCCATCATTTAGGTGCCGTTGGTTTCCGGAACCGACTGGCGTTTGGTATGCTCGGGTTCCTTCGGTGCCCGAATATATAAGGTTTTTCATTGGGCACGCAGTATGAGTATGAACGGGCTTGAAGCCTGTTTCAAACGGTAATTCTTCTGGATAACAATCTCCTCTCTTTAACACGCGAGCGCTCATGACTCCCTACTGGATCAAATATCTGTTCGCCTTCAGCCTTACGGTTGTTGTCGAATATCTGATTGTTCAGACTATTTTGGGCTGGAATCACCGGAAGATCGTGGCGACGAACGCGATGCTCACGAATCTGGCGACTCATCCTTTTTTGTGTTTTCTCATTTTTATGGCCCCTTCTGGATCCCCAAAACTTGAAATTTTCTTTGTCGGCGAAGCGATTGTGCCGATCGTTGAGTCCCTGATTGCGCTTTATGTTCTGCGCGGCTGCCGTTTTGCGTGGTGGCGCGTCACGCTTGCCGAAGTTGTGGCGAATCTTTCCTCGGCGGCCTTAGGCTTTGCCCCTCTGATCCGGCATTTTATGGCGAGTTAGATCGATGCGTGAGGGGGGGGGGCTCGCCTTGGTTTTACTGTTTGACACTCTCCCTTGTTTGCGTGAACGCGCCCGCCGCCATACCTTCCGGTTTGCCGACAAGAACCCATGTCGCCTGAGCCGGATCAAAGAATCTGTGAAGCGCGGCTTTGACGGCGTCAGGAGTCACACTGCGAATAAGATCAGGAAAACGATCCAGATAATCGATTCCAAGCCCCTCACGCTGCATACCGATTAAGACCGACGCAATCTTATCAGTCGAGGTGAGACTCAAAGGTTGCGCACCGGTCAGATAATTCTTGGCGGCTTCTATTTCCTCTGCCGTTGGTCCGTCTTCGTGCAACCGCTGCATGGTCGCGCGCGTGACCGTCAGAGCCTCGGCAACTTTTGGATTGTCAATCGAGGCCTGCCCTAGAATCAGTCCCGCATGACGGAAGGGCGCAAGGCCCGTGCCGATCCCGTAAGTCAGGCCTCTTTTGTCGCGCACCTCTTGCATCAGACGGGCGGAAAATCCCCCCCCGCCTAGAATGTAATTCGCAATTTCGGCCGCGTACCAATCCGGATCGTTCCGCAAAGGTCCGGGCAGGGCAAAAAGCAAACTACTTTGCGTGCTCTCACGCCGGACAAGGAGCGTCGCCGGATCATTGGGCAAAGAAGAATCCGGAATCACGGTCGGAGCCGCATGGGCAGGCAGATCCGCAAACAAACGATCCAAGAGATCCGCCAGATCGCGGGGCGTGATATCCCCCGCGACGGCCAGAGTTACATTGTCTCGTGCCAGACGGTTCTGGACAAAAGAAACCATATCCGCGCGGGCAATCATCGGGAGCGTTTGCAGCGTCCCAAAATGCCGCTGCGCGTAAGGGTGTCCTGCAAAAATTTGTGACAATAAGGCATAACGCCCCTGCCAATCGGGATCTGCAAATTGCTGATGGATGGAGGCTTCTTGACGGGCACGTAGACGGGCGATGTCTTTGGGGTCAAAGCGCGGCTGCGTCAGGGCCAAATGCAAAAGTGTCAGGGCCTTTGGGCGATCCTCTGTCAGACATTTCAGCGTCGCCTCGCTGGCATCGGGCCCGACAGAAAAAGACAGCGCGATGGAATGATCCGCGAGTTCTTTCTGAAACGATGTCGCGCTGTAGGTGGCCGCGCCTTGGGTTAAGGCGGCAAGAGTCAGCGCCGCGAGTCCTTGTTTATCGGCAGGATCCGTCGCGCTCCCGCCATCAAAAGCCATATGCAGCGATAAAAGCGGCACATGATGATCTTCGACCAGCCATGCCGTTACGCCCGATTTCGGCGCTGTTACTTCCTTGATCTCGACCGCCTGAGCGGACAAAGAAGCAACGCACAAGACACAAAAGACGAGAAAAGCTAAACGGGTAGGGGACATGGAAGGGTCCAACAAAGAAGGGGGCGGCTTATGCCGCCGAAGGTCCTAAATTTTCTTCAAAGACTTGCAGAGGTTAAAATTTAGGATCCTTGGTAAAGAGGAGCCTACAAAACAACAGCCAAAAGGCAAGGGGGGGGGGGCGTGAGCGTGGTTATTCCCGTGGCGCTGATTTGTGGGGGGCACGCTTTTTTCTTGGCAAAAGCAGGCGGTTTGTTGGACGGAGGAGTTGCCCAATAGCTCGTTTTCAGAGGCCCTTTTTAGAATCTCCCTTAAGCGAACGCATGAGGCATTTTCTTGAATGCTAATTCGGCATTCAAAATGCCGCCCCCTGCGGCCCCACGCACTGTATTGTGTGAGAGCGCGCTGAATTTGTAATCAAGCAAAGGGCATGGTCTCAATCTTCCCACGCTTACAGCCATACCCTTGTCAGAATCGCGATCGCGTTTAGGCTGAGGTCTGTTGGCTTGATCAAGATAAATAATCGCTTGCCGAGGGGCCATAGGGAGGTCAAGCGTTTGAGGTTCCGCTGAGAAAGATTTCCATATTGAAATAATGTCATCTCTGCTTGGTTTCTTGTCTTTAAACCCGATCATGACGTTCGCAAGATGCCCATCGGTAACAGGAACGCGGTTGCAATGCGCTGAGATACGAATCCCTTCATACGGCACAAAACTTTCATCGACAAGGTCGCCAAGAATTTTAAGGGGCTCACATTCTGTTTTTTCTTCCTCACCGGAGATAAAGGGAACAACGTTGTCGATCATATCCAGTGTCGGCACGCCGGGATAACCCGCCCCCGAAACGGCTTGTAACGTCGTGACGGCCACGCGATCAATGGCGTATCCGGCTTTCATCAAGGCGTAAAGTGGCGTTAAGTAGCTTTGTAAGCTGCAGTTCGGTTTAACGACAATAAATCCCTTCCATTCCCTCTTCTGTTGTTGTTGCGGGATAATGCTTAAATGTCCTGGATTGATCTCGGCAATGATCATCGGCACATCTGGCGATGAGCGATGCGCCGAAGCGTTTGAGAACACCGGCATATGTTGAGCGTATTCGTTTTCTGCTGCGCGAACAGCGTCTTTATCCGGCATGTCGAAAGCCGAAAAAACGAAGGCGCATTGGTTTCGCGCCGCCTTGATGTCCGCGACATCGTGAACGAGCCTGTCCGCCTGAGCAGCAGGCATATCACCGGACGCATGCCATCCTTGTTTGAGCGCGTCTCTGTATTTCAACCCCGCCGAATGTGACGAAGCCGCAAGGTAAGTGACTTCAAACCAAGGATGGTTTTCAAGCAATCGCAAATAGTGCTGACCAACCATGCCGGTTGCCCCGAGAATGCCGACGGCAATTTTTTTATTCATGGGGTGCGCCTATGCGGTTTGCAGAATGTTGGCTAATACCTTGGCGGCTGTAACTTCCGCTCCAGCACCAGGGCCTCTCACAATTAGGGGCGTTTTATTATAGCGTCGCGTTGTGAATGCAACAATGTTATCGGTGCCATTCAATCCGTAGAAAGGATGTAAGGCGGGGACAGTACGCAGGCCAACGGTCGCCTCGCCTTGGTCAAGCGTGGCCATATAACAAAGCTTTTCCATTCTAGCTGAGGCCTCTTTCTTTTTTGTGGTGAAGATTAAATCCTCTGCATGCAGCGCGTTAAAAATGGCCTCATTGCCTAAAGCGTTACGAACGGCGTCGCCGACAAGGCCGCTGATTTTAATGTCTTTCATTTCAAGGGGCATTCCGGCTTCGCGGGCCAAAATCAGAATTTTTCTTGCCACATCCATTCCAGAAAGGTCGTCACGAATATCAGGTTCTGTATAGCCAAGATTTTGGGCTTGGCGAATGACGTCACTGAAAGAAAGCTGTTCTGAAGAGCTGAAGGTATTAAACACATAGCTTAAGGTGCCTGAAAGGACAGCCTCGATTTTAACAATCTCATCACCGCTTAATATAAGGTCACGCAAGGAATGTATGATGGGAAGGCCAGCGCCTACATTCGGATCATAAAAATAAGAAGTGTTGTTTGCGAAGGCAATAGATTTAAGCTTTTGGTAATAGGCATATTCTCCGGCGTTTGCCTTTTTATTTGCCGCAACGACCGACAGGCCATGCTTGAGCATATCACCATATCTGGCAGCCACCTCAGAACTTGCTGTGCAGTCTACGCAAACAATATGGGGCAATTGGCACGCTTTCATGCGATCTATGAAAAGATCTAGATTGGATGTTTCCATGGCCCCCTCAAGCGCTTTTTCCCAATGGTCTGCGTCTATGCCTTCCTCAGAGACCAGCATATTTTTTTGGTTCGCGATGCCTGAAATGTTGAGTCTGAACCCTCTGCTTTGCAAAATGCTTTTGGTTTCCTTTATCTGCTTCAGAAGCGTTGAGCCGATAAGTCCGGAGCCGATCAAGAACACGTTAATTGTGCGCATCTCGGGATAAAACAACGCCTCGTGGATGGCACAGAGCGCCCGTCTTTCATCTTCTTTAGCGACGACAATCGACATATTGAGTTCCGATGACCCTTGTGCCGAAGCCACGACGTTAACTCTGGTTGACCCCAATGCACCGAAAAGTTTTCCAGCCACACCTGACTGTTTTATTTTTCCACCAATGGCGGCGATGATTGAAAGATCCTTTTCAACAATAACAGGATCTATGCGCTTTTGCTGACGCTCTAGCGTAAATTCATCGTCTATAGCTGCGCAGGCGGCTCCAGCATCCTGTGGAGCAACAGCAATGGAAACGGAATATTCAGAAGAGGCTTGCGTGATAAGAATGACGTTAATTTTAGCGCCAGCAAGAGCCCCAAATATGCGCTTTGCCGCACCGCGCGTGCCGACCATGCCGCTGCCTTGAACGCGCAGCATCGCGACATTGCTTATGGATGACACAACCTTAATAGGCGCTATCTGTCCACTTGGCGTTTGCACTCGTTTTGAAGATGTATGAATAAGGGTGCCCGGGTTGTTGGGATCAAAAGTGTTCTTGATGATAATAGGGATATTTTTGTTGCGGGCAGGTAACATCGTCGGCGCATGGATGACTTTGGCTCCAAAATAGGAAATCTCGCAGGCTTCATCATACGACATTTCAGACACTTGGAGTGTATTGAAAACCTTGCGGGGGTCAGCGGATAAAATACCGGACACATCCGTCCATATTTCGATACTTTGGGCGTTCAACGCAGCCCCAAAGATAGACGCCGTGTAATCGCTGCCGCCACGCCCCAAAGTTGTCAATATCCCCGTTGGAGTGGCTCCGATAAACCCGGTGACCACCTGAAGGCGCTTTCGTTCCGAAAAAACAGTCTGAATGTTTTCATCAGTCTTTGAAAAATCAACCATTGCCGCGCCGAATGTATCATCGGTCACAATAACCGTTGACGCGTCGAGAGCATCACAGACACAGCCCCGCGCATTCAGGACGGCCGCGAAAATGCATGCAGATAATTTCTCGCCATGGCTCATAATGCGATCAAGCGTAGACGTGGACATCTCGCCCAAAAGTCGTGCGCCTTCCAACACCTCTGAAAGCGAAGTCAGCAGAACTTCAATATCCACCAATAACTTTTTGCGCTCATTGCCTTTGATAAGATGTTGACCTGTGGCGTAATGGCGTTCTTTCAAAGCATCAAAAGTGTTTTTGTATTCATTGTCTTTCCTAGATGCCGCGTAAGCCATGTCAACAAGACTGTCCGTGACCCCACTCATTGCAGAGACAACAACTGCTGCCAATGTTGCGTTGTCCTCACATGCGGTGACGATATCGATGACTCGTTCAATGGCCTCTGCGGAACCCATAGAGGTCCCGCCAAATTTGGCAACTTTGAGTCCAGTAAGTTTTTGAGACATGAAAACAACCCTGAGAACAAAAGGAAACGCGGCATTTTCTGAATAAAAAACTACTTTGTCTACAGATTTCTTTAGGCTGATTTCTTTAGGCTTGGCTGGAAGAACGCCTGCCTGAAAAGGTTGTCCGCGGCCGTTGCCGACAGATGTTTTCTTCGCTAGGTTGCTTTCGTCACGCGGCCAAGGAAATCATCCCTATGTGCGGAATAGCTGGAATTGTCCTGCGCGAGGATCGCGTGGTGGATCGAAGCCTTTTGCAAAAACTTGCCACCGCGCTCGCCCATCGAGGGCCGGACGGAAGCGGGTTTTTTGTCAAAGGCTCTGTCGGGTTGGTGCATACGCGCCTCGCGATTATGGATGTTGATGGCGGCACGCAGCCTTTCGAAACGCCCGAAGGCGTCGCGCTGATTGCCAATGGCGAGATTTATAACGATCTGGATATTCGGGAAAAACTTTCAGATGTTGTCTATCAGTCCGGATCCGATTGCGAATCCGCCTTGCATCTTTATGAAAATGAAGGCGTTAATTTTGTCGATGGGTTGCGCGGGATGTACGCGCTGGCTCTTTATGATTCAGGTCCCTCGACACTGATTCTGACTCGCGATCCGTTTGGGATTAAACAGCTTTATTATATCTCAACACCGGCCTTTTTCGCTTTTGCATCGGAACCTCAGGCCTTACGCGCGGCGGGATTAGCGGAAGGCGCGCTTCGCCCCACCCAGCGCAACGAACTTTTGCAGCTTAAATTTACGACTGGCGCCGAAACCATTTATGAAGATATTTACCGCGTCCTTCCCGGGGAAACGCTTGTGATTGTGAAGGGGGAAATTGTCGCGCGGCGCAAACGGCGTTTGGTGTCAAAAGATAAAGCGCGGGTTTCTGTAACGCCTCGTCAAGCCTGCGCTCAGTTGGATGACATTCTGACCGAGAGCGTTTCGGCCCATTTGCGCGCGGATGTGCCCTATGGGCTTTTTTTGTCAGGCGGCATTGATTCATCGGTGCTGGCGGCTTTGATGGCGCGTCTGTCTCCCCAACCGGTGCGTATGTTTACGGCGTCCTTTCCTGAATTTGCGGCGCTTGATGAAACCCAAAAGGCGAGACGGGTTGCAAGAGCTGTGAAGGCCGACCACCATATTGTCCCCGTGACGGGCAAAGATTTCTGGGCGCATTTGCCGCGTGTAGCCGCCGCGTTGGACGATCCGACGGCCGATGCCTCTGCGCTGCCCACTTTTCTGCTGGCGCACGCGGCCAAAAAATATCTCAAAGTTGTGCTGAGCGGCGAGGGGGCGGATGAAATCTTCGGCGGCTACAGCCGTTATCGCCGCACCCAGTCTTTTTTGCGTTTCTTAGGCCAGAGAAAAGGCAGAAGTCACGGGATTTTTGATTCTTTTGTCCCGCCCAAAGGCCTGTTTGAGAAATGGCGCGAGGGGCTTAGCCGGACAGAAGAAGAGGAAAAAAGCGCCCTCTGGTCGCCTCTGCAAACGCTGCAGGCTGTCGATTGCGCCGAATGGTTGCCGAATGATTTGTTGGTCAAATTCGATCGCTGTCTGATGGCGCATGGGCTTGAGGGACGGACTCCGTTTCTTGATCCGCTGGTTGCAGCTTTTGGCTTTCCCCTTCCCGATACGATCAAAGTGCAAAAGGGCATGGGAAAATGGATTCTGCGTCAGTGGCTTTCCGACACTCTGCCCGAAGCAGAAGCTTGGGCCAAGAAAGCGGGCTTTAATCCCCCCGTGGGGCATTGGATCGCGGCGCACAAACAGAAGATAGAACCGCTTCTGCTTTCTCACCCTGCGCTTCAAAAAATGGCTGCGGAACCTCTGGTCAAAAAAGTATTTTTGGATCCGCTTGAAAACGCGCAAGCCGCGTGGAATCTGACTTTCTACGCCCTGTGGTACAGCCACCATATTTTAGGCATCAGCGCGGAAGGGAACATCGGCGATGTTCTGGACAGCGCTGCGAATCTGGGGTGAGAAAATGACTAAAATCCCCTCGATCCTTCATATTATGGCAGGCAAAGGCAATGGGGGCGCGGAAACCTATTCCACCGATGTCATGCTGAGTCTTCATGCGCGAGGTGTTCCTCAATGCGTTGTGATGCATGAAAAATCTCTCCGCGCCCCTGTTTTGACCGAGGCAGGATTGCGCGTGCGAACCGATAGTCTCCACACGCCTCTTCATTTCTGGAGACGTCATCTTTTGCGCCGCCTTATTGCGCAAGAAAAACCAGATATCATTCATTGTTGGATGCGCCGTGCCGCCAGCCTTGTCGCGGGCGCACCAACGGAAGGCTCAACGGTTCTGGGCTGGTTCGGCGATTATGAGGAGATCCGGCATTTCAAACCGTGCGCCCATCTGGTCGGCTGCACCCAAGATATCGTCACCCATATGCGCAAAAACGGCGTGTCCCAAGCGCGCAGCACTTATATTTCGACCTTTCCAACGATTGACCATGCCCCTGCTTTAAAGAGATCAACGCTGAATACGCCCGAAAATGCAAAAGTCTTGCTAACTTTGTCGCGGCTGCATTCGGTCAAAGGTCTCGATACGCTCATGCGGGCAATCCAAGACATGCCGGATTGTTATCTATGGCTTGCGGGTGACGGTCCCCTCCAAGGTGAGTTAGAGCATTTGGCGCAACAGCTTGGCATAGCCTCGCGCGTCCGGTTTTTGGGATGGCGCACGGATCGCGGCGCGTTGCTGCGGGCGGCGGATATTTGCGTTTTACCATCGCGTTATGAACCCTTCGGCACGGTTATTTTGGAAGCGTGGGAAAGCAAAACCCCGCTGGTTGCCTGCCGGAGCGCGGGTCCTGCCGCCTATGTTCAGAATGAGAAAAACGGCATGCTGGCCGAAATCGACGACGCGCCCGGTCTGGCGCACGCGCTGCGGCGCGTGTTGGAGAACGCGGCTTTGCGTGAAACCCTCATCACACAAGGCTATGCGGATTATCAGGCAAAATATACGCGTGAGGCAGTCACGGAACAATGGCTTGCCTATTACAAAGCTTTAATGAAAGAAAAAAAGCCATGAAGATTCCGTCTCTGTCGACAGGATCTTGTAACACACGGCTTGTGCCGAGGCTGTTAATCCTGTGTGGGATCCTTTTGATAACGCTCCTTGTTGTTGCGCCGGCGAAGGCTGAAGGCATCCTCGCTGCGCCTGTACGCGTGGTTAAGACGGAAATCCATGCGGAGGGCGAAAAGGCCGAAGTCTGCTTGATCTTCACTGCGCCGTTGCCCGTCTCTTTTGGGACGTCTTTAGAGAAGCTTTTGGTTTTTGAAGCGCTCGGCAAAAGGATCAAGCCCGAACACCGGATCAGCGGGTCGTCTTTATGTCTTTTCCCCTTAATGCACCGAACAGCCTATCGGCTGAAAATTGAGGCGATGCATCGTCCGAATGGCGAGCTTCTTTCCCCGCTTTATGTGAATTCTTTTTACATCGCGCCGCGCGCGCCTCTTTTGGCGTTCACCCCTCAACAACCGCCTGCCAATCCGGCTGACGCGCGGGTGACCTTGCGGAGCGTCAATGTGCCCCACGCAAATCTGACGCTTTATCGCATCACAGGCTTGCCTGAAGAAGCGCGGGCATGGTCTTTGCGCGCGCAAACTCTCATTGCGCCATCGGAAGCCGCTCTCTTTGCCCAAAGCAAGGGAGAAAAAATTTGGGAAGGCGGGCTGAATTTTGACGGGAGCGCAGATGCGACTCAGGATCAGACTTTTACGTTGCGTGAGAAAATCCCCTCTTTGCGTGTCGGCCTTTATCTGGTCACAGCCGAGGCGCCGAGCGCTGATCCTGTTTCTTCTAAGAAACAAAAGCATCAGGGGCTTGCGCCGTTTGCCGTTTCATGGGTGATTCCCGCCGATCTTTTGCTTACAGCGGTTCGGGACGATTCGGGTGTGTCTGTTTTTTCGGCCGCGCCTGCTGCCTCTTCGGCGCCGCTGCCGCCTGATCTGACTCTCGCGCTCACGAATAAGGACGGAGAGATTCTTTCGGCCGATGCCCAAGCCGATCCAAGCGGAATCACGCGCCTGCCTTTTCCGCCAAACCTCAAGACTCCGGCGGACATGACCACTGTGATTGCCACCGATAAAACGGGACGCGTGGCTTTTGCCGATGTGACGTCGATTCCTGTGCCGAGGGGGGGGCAAACCCAAAATCCTGTGCCGACTGAGCCAAGCCGCCTTACGCTTTCCACGCCCATCAAACATCTCGGGCGCGAGGGACCTTTTTCTCTCGCTCTTACTGCCGTCACCTTTCCCCAGAGTCCGCGCCCTTTAACGGGGGGACGTGTTTTCTGGACATGGGAGCGGCGCATGCCCGAAGCTTTGGGGCAAACGGGTTATCTTTTCGGTATGCCAACGGCTATTCTTGGATCGCCTCTTCCGGTCGGAAGTTTTCTAACGGATTTGGCTGGAGAGTCGACCTTGCGGCTGATTCCTCCGGCCCCACCGCCGGAGCCCGGGCTGTATCAAGCTTCCCTGCAGGCAATACCCGATCCGCAGACTGGAATCGCTCCTTCGGTCCCCTTGACGATTCCCTTGGATCTCACCCAGCCACTTGTTGGCATAAAACCGTTGGCTCTCCATGCGCGTTTTTCACAAAATGGGCTTGCGCGTTTTGCCTTGATCGCTTTGGGAGAAGACAATGCGCCGCGCGATCTCTCGGATCTTTCATGGCAAGTTTTTGAAGAAGGGCGGAGTTTCTCTTGGTATCAAGAAAGCGGACGCTGGCATGATCGGCCTGAGGAAACGCTGCGGCCCATTGGCGGAGGCGATTTGTCAATCCGACGGGAGAGACCTTCGGTTTTAGAAATTCCTGTTACGGCCGGAAATTATCGACTCGAAATTCAAGGGGCTGACGGGGAGCCTCTCGCCGAAACCTCTTTCAGTGCGGGATGGGATGCCGCTCCTGTGCCGCCTGATCTCCTGCCGCTCTCGATCAACCTGCCTCCTGCGCTTCAAATGGGGCGCGAGGCGACCGCAACCGTCCTTCTTTCCGAAGCGGGTTTGGTCAGGGCCTATATCGCCGATCATAAAATACGCAAAAGCTTTCAGGCGTTCGCCTCCAAAGGGGCTTTTTCGCTGACTTTCACCCCCGCGCCCGATTGGGGGCCGATCCTGACGCTGCATGTCGAAGCGCAAAGCGTAGAAGGGAAGGTCGGCACCCAAGACTCACCCCTCTCTCTTTTGTCGCCCGCCAATCCTTCACGCACAGCGCATGAACTTGAAAAAAGCGTTCAGATTCAGCCGATCGATCCCCCTTCCGCGTTACGTTTACATAAGGGAGACCGCACGGTCTTAAGTTTTAAGTTTTCTAACCCGTCCGAGATTTTACAAACCATCCCCTATCATTTTACCGCCTCGGGGGGGCTTGCTCTTTCCGATAAGGCGACTGGAAAGCTCTCCATTCCTGCCGGGCAAAGCCTCATCGTTAATCTAAGAACGACCGCTCTACAGGAGGGAAAAGCGGAGCTTAAAGTCACCACAGCTCATACGACGCAAAAATGGGCGCTTACCGTTTTGCCAAACACAGATTCCGCACGAAGCGACCGTGTGATCTCTTTAGACGGAGATTATCCAAAGCCGATCCCTTCTCTTCCGGCCTTTGTGGGCAGCTCCCCGGTGAACGGGCTGGCAGAGCTTTTGACCGCGCTTGCCCACGCCCATCCTTTTACCACAAAGGAATTAGCCTCAAGCCTTCAAGCAATCCACGCGACACGCGACCTTTTGATCGCGGCAGGTTTGGCCCCCCCGAGTCTGATCGATGGGCTTGTTCAGGACTGGAGCCAGAAACTTTTGACCAACCAAAACCCCGATGGGGGATTTGGCCCATGGAAACAGGATCAACCTGCCAGCACGTTGACCGATACGGCCGATGCCCTCGGCGCGTTGACAACTGAAGAGGTCCCATGGGCGCGATCCAAAGCCATCGCTTGGCTCCAGCAACAACTCGCAAATACATGGTTTAATGAACAAGACAGGGCTGCCCGCCCTGCAGTCTATGCGGCGTTGGCGGAAGCGGACGCTTTAGATATGGCAAGCCTGCGCTATTTCTCGGACACCAGCGCGGCGCTGGATCTGCCCGCGCGCGCCGACGCGCAGCTGGCAGCCGCCTTCCATCGGAAAAAGGATCTCGATGCGACAGCCTTCTGGATCGAGAAAATGCGCGCCGCGCATCCGGACTCTCTGACTCCAGATTCTTTGGCGACAGCGCCTGAGCTTCTGAAAGCGCTGGAGGAAACGTCAGCTCTACCTTCCGAAACACTGGCGGCGCTGCGTCAAAAAGCCAAGGACGGAATGTTATCGCTAACCGTGGGCAATGTGCTTGTGCAAACACTTAAAACCCAAGCTCCAAATTTGCGGATTCTCTCCCCCCCGATCTTTCCGCTCTAGAGGCAAAAAAGGAGACCCCCAAAGGTCTGAGCGCAACTTTTTTCTCTCTCTATGATCCCTCGCAATTCCCTCTTCTTGACTTCGCCCCCGATCTCGCGCGGCATATCTATCGTTTGAACGGCGTTGAGCTCACCCCACCTGCCAAACCCGTCAGCGGCGAGATTTATATGATGGAGATCAGGGGAACCAGCAAGAACGGATCCAGCGCTCTATTAATTCAAGAGGCTCAGGAGGGGATTCGTCCCCTCGGCTGCCCTTTGTCGCCCCAGATGGATACGCTGTCTTTCTTACCGTGGCTCACGACGCGCGACCTGACGCCGCTTGAAGCCTGTGCTTTGTCCGCGCATGAGATGGATGCCGTACTCTCTCTTCCATCTGAGAACCGCGCCTTTCATCTGGTCTATTTTGCACGGTTGGATGGCGAGAAACTTCGCCTTCCTTCTGTGCGAAAGATCGAAGATTTAGGGCGCTAGATCTTGCCGTTACAGGAGGTTTGGCGCAAACTATACTCGGTTTCCTTGGAAAGCGGAAAGGATGCTCCCCCGTGCAAAACACGGACGCAGCGAAGCTGATGCGCCTTTTGCGCGGATAAAACGTGAGGGGGCCCGAAGGGGCCCGAGTATATCGTCAGAAAACACCTCTTTATGAATCAAAAGGATACGCTTTCAGATGCGGATCGCCACATGGAACATCAACTCGGTTCGGGCGCGGATGCCTCTTTTGACGGCATGGCTGGAGAGGATTCAGCCGGATATCCTGTTGCTGCAAGAGATCAAATGCGAGACTGAGGCCTTTCCGCGTATGGAGATCGAATCTCTGGGCTATACCAGCCTTGTGTGGGGCCAAAAGGCCTATAACGGCGTTGCGATTCTAAGCAAGCACCCCATCCATGAGGCGCGGCTAGGCCTTTCCGGCCTCGCGCAGGATCCCGAGGCGCGGTATGTAGAGGCGACCATTGAAAATATACGCATCGCGAGCCTTTATGTCCCGAATGGCAATCCGGTCGAAAGCGACAAATACCCCTATAAGCTCGACTGGCTGGCGCGCTTGAAACATCGCGCGGCCGAGCTTTTAAAATCCGAGCGCCCTGTCATTCTGGGGGGCGATTATAATGTGATTCCAACCCCGCAGGATGTCTATGACCCGGCAGGGTGGGAGAAAGACGCGCTGTATCGCCTTCCGACACGAAGGGCGTTTCGAGAGATCCTCAATCTTGGCTATACGGATATTTTTCGCGCCCACCATCCCGCTCAAGAGGCCTATAGTTTCTGGGATTACCAAGGGGGCGCTTGGCCGCAGAATAAGGGGCTTCGGATCGACCAGTTTTTGCTCTCACCTGAAGCCGTGGATCGCTGCAGGGACTGCAGGATCGATGCAGACGCACGGGGAGAAGAGAAAGCCTCTGACCATGCGCCGGTTCTTTTGGATCTTGTCCCATGATCCGGCTTGCGGCTCTTCTTGGCCTTTTAGGGCTTGCGGCGGCGACAGGGGTTGTTCTCTGGAGCGGGTGGGAAGATGTCTGGACCGCGCTCGAACAAGCGGGATGGGGGATTCTAGCCGTTGCCCTCTTTCATTTGGTGCAGCTTTTCGTTTCCTCGGCCGGATGGCGGATTCTGATGCCGCCCCGCAATCGCCCCTCTTACGGCGCGTTTTTGCTTTTCATGTGGGTGCGGGCGAGCGTTAACGCGCTGATGCCCGTTGCGCGGATTGGCGGCGAGATCGCGGCTATTCGTCTCATGACAGCCTACGGCCTTCCCCGCAACAAAGCGATTGCCCTGACAATTGCCGAGCTTACGTTGTCCGTTATCGCGATTTTTCTTTTCGTCACGCTGGGCGTTTTGGGCTTTGCGTTGCGCGTGAATGATCAACATGTGACGGCGCAACTGGGCTGGGGGCTTCTGGTCTCTCTGCCTTTAATCGGCGGCTTGGGCTTTGTGCAGAAAATCGGCTTTTTTAGCCTGTTGTCCCGTTTGTTCCGCGTGATGTTCCGCGAGAAATGGGCGCGGTTTGCGGGCGGCGCGGCACGATTAGATAAGGCGGTTGGGCTTGTCTATAGACGGCACGGACGGGCGCTTGCCTGCGGGGTAATTCAATTTGGGGCATGGAGCCTCGGCTCGGTCGAGATTTGGCTCTCGCTTTTCTTTTTGCAGCATCCTGTGTCGCTTTGGGATGCTGCGCTGATCGAGGCGTTGATCCAAGGCTCTGCCAGCGCGGCTTTCGCTATTCCGGGCGCCTTGGGCGTCCAAGAAGCGGGCTTTCTGCTTTTTGGCGGGCTTTTAGGGTTGCCCCCCCCTCTTGCGGGCGCTTTAGCGATGATGCGCAGAGGCCGCGATCTGCTATGCTATGTTCCGGGTCTGGCGATGTGGCAGGCGCATGAAGGGAAAAGGCTGTTCAAAAAATGACGGATGAAATTCAAGAAGCGGCGCGAAAGCTTTTCGTCGGTGTGTGCGATTTTATGCTGGCGGCATCAGAGCCCGCGCATTTTCCGGATCTCAGCAGGCCCGAAGTGGCGCTGATTGGACGCTCGAACGTCGGAAAATCTTCACTGGTCAACGCCTTGACGGGGCGCAAGGCGTTGGCGCGCGCCTCGAACACGCCCGGGCGCACGCAGCAAATCATCTTTTTTAATCTAGCGGATCGGCTGACTTTGGCGGATTTGCCGGGCTATGGGCATGCCAAAGCCCCGCCGGAAAATATCAAAAGATGGAATAATCTGGTTCAGACCTATTTGCGTAAACGCACCCCCTTACACGCGGTGTGTCTTTTGCTGGATAGCCGTCACGGTATCAAAACAAATGACACCGAGATGATGGACTTTCTGGATCGTGCGGCAGTGAGCTACCAAATCGTTCTGACAAAAGCGGATCAGCTTAAAGAATCCGAGAAAGAGATCCGCACGGATGAGATCACCCAAGCTCTGAAAAAACACGCAGCAGCCCGCCCTACACCGATCTTGACCAGCGCCACCGACAAAAGCGGCATCGACGCGTTGCGGCTTTTTCTGGCGGGGTTTGCGGCGTGAGTGAGGGATCTTCATGAAGCCTGCACTTAAAATTCTTCTCTGTACCGTTGCCCTTCTTGCGCTTGTGGGCGCTAGCCTAAGCGTTTTTCTTAGTTTCTTAGATCTGACACCCTATAAGCCCGCGCTGGTTGAGGCGATCCGCGCAAAGACGGGACGTACGGTGCGCTTGGACGGCACGCTTGGCCTTTCTCTGACTTATCGAGGAGGGGAGCTTGTTGGTCGAAATCTTTCTCTCGTCCCCTCCCCGTCAAGCGGCCAAGAGGAACGAGCCCAAATCGATCTGCTGCGGATACGCCTTGCGCTTCTCCCCCTTCTTTCCCACCATTTTGTCGTTGATCGGCTGACGCTTGAGGGGGCGGATCTTCTTCTGGTCATGCCCCCAAAAGAAAATTCTGACGCAAACCCATCCGCTGAACCCAATCTCCAATCGATACCCGCCCCCTTCATGGGGTTAGCTCTTTCGGATATAGAGATCCGAGACAGCCGCATCGCGGTGCGCGGGCCGGACGGGATTCTCCATCATCTTTTGGTCGATTCTCTGGTCTTTTCTTCTCAAAGACACGGGCGTGCGGGCGCATTGCAGGGAAGTCTGGACGGTGTCCCCTTGCGCCTCGCTCTTCACACGGATTCGCCCCTTTTCCCGTTGCCAGAGACGCTTGGCTTTGATCTGGATCTGGCCTATGGCCCCTTTCGCGTGACGGGTAATGGTTCCTTCTCTGGCTCAGAGAAAACACTGCATCTCCCGTCGGTTGCCTTGATCGCCTCCCCTAGCCCTTCCAGTGAAAAGGCTAGCCCATCCGTTGTCCGGGGCGCTTTGGATTTGTCTTGGAAAACAGGGACTCCTGTTTTGACGGGATCTTTGACATGCTCACGACTGAACCCTCTTGATTATGCAGGGGCCTTGGCTTCTTTCGCCCCGTCCCCGGCGCCTTCAGATCCCCCTGTGCGCCGTCAAGAGACGATGCGTCTTTTTAGCGACACGCCTCTTTCCTTTGCCTCACTCCAAAATGCGGAAGCAGAGCTGGATCTTAGAGTCGATTCTTTGAGTTTGGGGCAGGGGGCTCTTACAAATCTGACGGCTCATCTTTCTTTGGAAAGCGGCACGCTCTTTCTGCCTGTCAGCGCGCGCATAGGAGGGGCGCCTCTTGACGTGACCCTCAAGCTTGTCGTGGATCAAAATCCGGCGGCGGTCACGCTCAGTGCCCATACGGGCGCGATGGATCTTAGCGCGGCGCAAAAGCTTTTCGGCGAGTCGCTTTTTTTGAACGGCACGCTCAGTTTTCAGATGGATCTAGCTGGATCGGGGGCCACGCCGCATGCGCTGGCCTCTAGTCTTAGCGGTGTTGTCACCCTTGCCGCTGAGAAAGGCGAGATTTTGGCCGGAGCCGCCGGCGAAATTTCGAGCGCCCTTGCGGCTCTTTTGAATCCCTTAGGCGCTAACGCCGCGCTGAATTGTTTCGCGGCGCGGTTTATCGTGAAAAAGGGCGTTATGATTTCAAATGGGATTCTGTTGGATAGCGCGCCGTCAACAGTGGCGGGGCAGGGATTTATCAATTTAGGAGAAGAAAGCGTTGATCTGGCGCTGCACGCCCGAACGAAGGGGATCAATATCGGCGGCCTGATTCCGCCCCTGCAAATTCGGGGGCCCCTTAGATTCCCCTCTTATCAAATGGATGCCTCTGGCGCGATTCAAAAGGCTCTAGGCGCGTTGGCTCATGGCGGGTTTGACGACCAAACAGGAGCCGTTCCGGCTCTCGCCTCCGGTTCGGTTGGACAAAATGCCTGCCTCTATACGCTGGAGCATCCCCAAGGTAAGTCAAAGGGGGGCGTGGTTTCCCCCGATCTCATGGGGCGCGTTCAGCAAAATGTGAACGGGATTCTGGGGGGCTTGCTCGGAAAAAATAGATAAGGGCTTTCGCGTGATTCGGATTAAAGTACGTCCGTTGACCTCCCACAAAGGGCAGATGCTGATGAGTGACAAGAAGCATAGTACCGGACTCATTTTTTAACATTCAGCAATACCAATATGTTAACGCTCGTTCCGGGTAATATTAAACGGGCGAGTGTGGTTATTATTTTGGGGAGGCTTGAATTTGAGAACAATCGGCGCAGGTAATCGAGGC
>CAIJXG010000081.1 GCA_903824505.1 uncultured Pseudomonadota bacterium
CAAGGAGGTTGACTTATGGGCCATCTACACCACGCTAATGCCACGACAACGGCTCGCGTTCGAAAAGAAATTCAGGACAGTTCAGAGACAATCGCTGCGCTAGCGCAGCGACTGTCTCTGAACCCGAAGACCGTCATCAAGAGCCTCGCTGCCCTCACAGCAGCTCCTGACTCTTGCTCAGGAGATCTATTCGACAATAATAGTCTCAATCGGTTTTCGGGTTGCCACATCCGGTCCCCAAGAGTCCCTGAGGACATCAAGATTCTTTTTGAGGCCCCGGATGCGGGCTTCCGTGCGGGAAAGAGTTACGCTCGCGACTGCTTGCGGCACGGTATAGGCAACCAGATGGCCGACAAAAGCTGCTCCCAGAATGATCAGCCAAGCATTCGGCGTTTTCAGGATTTGGACCGCGTGCGGCAAGGTTTGCCCCCCCATCCATAGATCGAGGATAAAGGGCGTGATCCCCGCTAGATTCATCGCCCCAACAGAAAGGGCGCCGGATTTGTTCGCATCCCGATCGGTGAAGAAGGCCACATAGGTAGGCAAAAGCCCTGCGATCAAAAGAATCATCGTGGGCAACAAAAAAGGTGTAAGGAGCACCAGAAGAAAAAGGAAAAGAAAGACGCGCCCTTTCCCTTTTTTCTTCGCCCCGCCTTCTTTTTCTTTCGCTGTCCCCATCCGCTTAGGCCGTCACGGGGGGGCGATAGGCAAAAAGCCGTCTTTGGCCGCCGGAACAGAGCCGCTGCGCACCTCTTTCGCTGTGCCTCTCAAGGGAGGCGGTGCGCCTTCTTCCTCCTCGCGCACGATTCTCTCGCCGCGCAGAAGGGCGCGAATTTCCTCGCCCGATAGCGTTTCGTATTCAAGCAACGCCTGCGCGATTTTGTGCAAGGAATCAATCTGCGCCGTCAAAATCTCCCGTGCGGTTTGTTCGCCGTCATGGGTCAGACGGCGCACTTCCTGATCGATCAGCTCAGCCGTGGCTTCCGAGAGATTCTTTTGCTGGGCGACCGCCATGCCAAGAAAAATCTCTTGCTCATTCGGGCTGTAGCGCACAAGGCCAAGCCTTTCGGACATGCCAAACTCTGTGACCATACGCCGCGCGAGGCTAGTCGCTTGTTGGATATCGCTTGCCGCGCCCGTCGTCACGTTTTCCTTGCCGAAAATCAGCTCCTCCGCCACGCGGCCACCGAAGGTCATCGCAATGCGGGACGTCAATTCTGTCAGCGTAAGGCCATATTTGTCCCGCTCCGGCAGATTCATCGTCACCCCAAGCGCACGGCCGCGCGGGATAATGGTCACTTTGTGTAGCGGATCACTTTGCGGCACGGCCAGACTGACCAGCGCATGTCCCGCTTCGTGATAGGCCGTTAGTTTTTTCTCCTCGTCCGTCATCGCCATCGAGCGTCGCTCCGCCCCCATCATGACCTTGTCCTTGGCTGCTTCGAATTCAGCCATACCAACGGTTTCTTTATCTCCACGAGCGGCCAGCAAGGCCGCCTCATTCACCAAATTGGACAAATCCGCGCCCGAAAAGCCAGGTGTTCCACGGGCAATGGTTTTGGGATCGACATCCGCCGCCAAGGGCACCTTGCGCATATGGACCTTCAGGATTTTCTCACGCCCCAAAATGTCGGGATTCGGCACAACAACCTGACGGTCGAAACGACCCGGACGCAGCAAAGCGGGATCCAGCACATCGGGGCGGTTGGTCGCCGCAATCAGGATCACACCTTCATTCGCCTCAAACCCGTCCATTTCAACGAGTAGCTGGTTTAGGGTCTGTTCGCGTTCATCATTGCCGCCCCCCAGCCCCGCGCCGCGATGACGGCCTACCGCATCGATTTCATCGATAAAGATGATGCAGGGGGCGCTTTTCTTGCCCTGTTCAAACATGTCGCGGACACGGCTGGCGCCCACACCGACAAACATTTCGACAAAATCAGACCCAGAGATCGTAAAGAAAGGCACATCGGCTTCCCCTGCGACCGCGCGCGCGGTCAGGGTTTTACCTGTTCCGGGAGGCCCCACCAGCAAAACGCCCTTAGGAATCTTCCCGCCCAGTTTCTGAAATTTTTGCGGATCTTTCAGAAAATCCACAACTTCTTGAAGCTCTTGCTTCGCTTCATCGATGCCGGCCACATCCTCGAACGTCACTTTGTCTTTTTTCTCGCTAAGCAGACGGGCGCGGCTGCGGCCAAAACCCATCGCACGTCCACTACCCGACTGCATCTGGCGCATGAAGAAAATCCAAACGCCAATTAAAAGCAGCATCGGGAACCAGTTGATCACGATTCCCCAGAAAGTCGGCGCATCATGATCTTCCGCCTGTGCCACGATTTTGACGTTCTTTTCCAAAAGTTTGTCAGAAATGGACGCGTCGTCTGGTACATAGGTCGAGAAGCCGGTGTCGTTCTCGGTCAAATGGCCGCTGACGATATGCCCGCGAATCGTGACATCCGTGACTTTGCCTTCAGACACCCGCGCCATAAAATCGCTGAAGGGCATGGTGGTTTGATTATTCGACCCGCTGCCTCCCCCGTTTTGAAATAGATTGAACAAGGCAGCGAGCAAAAGCCCGACAATAATCAGCAAGACGATATTCTTGCCCATATTGTTATTTGAACCGTTGGAAGATTGGGGAGAAGCCATGGGAGACACAAAATCCTTTTGGAAGCGCCGCGACGACAAGCGCGACGGCTCGCGTGAGTGCGAGAGACAGAAGACGAATATAGTCCAAGTTGAGCGCGTTTCAACGGGAGATCGACAAAAGGCGACAGGATTTTGACGCGTCAGGGAGCAAGAGGCGGTCGAAATGCCTTGCGAATCAGGATGCTGTGTGATAGCCGAGGTCTTGAAGATTAGAGGCGTTTTCTCGATCTCTGTGAGCCGTTAAAACCGACGAGGGTGTGCATGTGCGACAAAATCTTCTATAAGGGTGCCCTGCTGTTTGGCGCTGTGGCCTTGGTCCTGTGGGGGGGTGAGCTTTTCTTTCTCCAATCCAACCGCGCCTTGCAAACCGAGATTAGCCAGCGTCAAAATCTTTTGGCGCAGGGAGCCTCTTTCGATCAGCTGAACCGCGCACTGGCGCAAGACATCGCCACAACTGTGCTGAAAGGTAACAACGCGGATTTGAAAGCCCTTTTGACGGCACAAGGGATCAGCGTTCAAAAGCCAGCCTCTTCGGCTTCCGGAGAATCAAGACCTCCTGTCCCTTCCGCTTCAACGCCGAAAAAGTAACCTTGGAGATCCCCATGCCCACTGAGTCTCTGCCTGTTTCCCTTCTTTTGCGGCCCGTGTTGCTTCTGTCGGTCGTTATGGTGCTTTGGAGTGGCACGCAGACTTTCTATCTGATCAAGGATCATGCGTCTTTGGTGGACGCACGCGCTCAGCAGGACAAACCGCTGGAACAAGTTGAGAAAATCAAAGCCCAGCTGGGCGCCTTGACCAAAGGGGTCATCGGGCTGGCTCAAAAAGGCGACAAGGATGCGCTTGCGATTGAAGATCGTCTGAAAAAGATCGGATTCTTGTCGGACGCGCCCGCACCTTCCGTTCCTCAACCGTAGGAGAGAAAGCTGCCGGAAATTTCTTGCGCCGCAATTCGGATCCCGCCTCTCTCTGCGCAGCGCCCCATGCTTTTGGTGGTCGCAGGGCTTGTGATCAATGAGGACAATCATGTTCTTCTGGCTCAACGGCCGAAAGGCAAGGAGATGGCCGGTCTTTGGGAATTTCCGGGCGGCAAAGTCAACCAGATGGAGCTGCCCGAAGAGGCTCTGGCGCGGGAGCTGAAGGAAGAGGTCGGCATTGACGTTTCCCCGGGCTGTCTTTTGCCGCTGACTTTTGCCTCCCATGCCTATCCGACATTTCATATTCTGATGCCGCTTTTTGCTTGTCGCGTGTGGAAGGGGACGCCCCAGCCCTGCGAAGGGCAAAAACTTCTCTGGGTTCCTAAACAGGCATGGAGGGACTATCCGATGCCGGCCACGAGCGAACGGATCTTGCCCATTCTTTTCGATATGATCTAGAATAAGCGGATGCTCCTGTCCTTTGAAAATGTCAGCCTCTCTTACCCGCCGGATCATGCCGTTCTGGAAGATGTGAGTTTTCACATCGACGAAGGCGCGTTCTATTTTCTGACGGGGCAGAGCGGCGCCGGAAAATCCTCTCTTTTGCGCTTGATTTATCAGGCCGAGCGACCAACTTCTGGGCGGGTCTATTTGTTTGGCGAATTACTGAATAGCTCCGATCGGCAAAAACAGGCCGCGTTGCGCCAAAAGCTTGGAATTGTGTTTCAGGATTTTCGTCTGATTCCCTATCTGACGGCGCATGAAAATGTCGCCTTGCCCTTGCGGTTACAAGAAGCCGATGAAGCCTATATCACGAAGCACGTGCAAGAGCTTTTGGATTGGGTCGGGGTGGGTGCGCGGGGTAGCGCCTATCCCGATGAGCTGTCGGGCGGCGAGCAGCAGCGCGTGGCAATCGCGCGGTCGGTCGTGTCAAAACCGCGCCTTTTATTGGCGGATGAGCCTACAGGCAATGTCGACGAAGAAACCGCTATGAAGCTGTTTCATCTTTTTGATGAGCTGAATAAAATGGGGACTTCCGTCATTCTGGCCACCCACCAAACCCCCTTGGTCGAGAAATTCAAAAAACCCGCGCTGCATTTGGTGCGGGGACGGATCTCACCCTGAAGCAGGCGTTGACGCGCTTGAGATTTCTTCCTTTTTCCGTCAAACTAAGCGCATGAAAAAAATTCTTCCCCTTTCCTTGTCGATGCTTCTTCTTTGGGGCGCTGTCGCTTTGGCTGCTCCTTTATCTACGCGCGATCAAAGCGATCTGACTCGGATTGAGACCTATTTGAACGGGCTAAAAAATGTGTCCGCCAGATTTTTGCAAGTCGATGATGCAGGCGGTTTGATGCACGGATCCTTGTCAATCGCGCGTCCGGGCAAAATGCGCGTGACCTATGATGCGCCGAACAAGGATTTTATCATTGCGGATGGCAGCTTTGTCCATATTTGGAACGATGATCTGAAATCCCAAACGAATGTCGAGCAAGGATCAAGTCTGGCGGAATTTATCCTGCGCGATCCCGTCCGTTTGGGCGGCGATGTGACCGTCACGCAGATCAAACATTTTCCGGCCAAGATCGAAATCACCTTGGTGCAAGCGACGGATTCCGCCGCCGGAAGCCTGACTTTAGTTTTTGAAGACAGCCCTCTGCGTCTGCGCCAATGGCGCGTTGTTGATCCCCAAGGCCAAACGACAGGAGTCAATCTTGAAAACATGCGCGAAGATGCGAGCTTCCGCCCATCCGAGTTTGTCTTTGTGCCCCCGAATTTTGCAAAGAATTAGGGAGGCAGCACCACAAACCCTCTCCAGATTGAGTTGCCTCCTTCTTTCTATCAAAGCCTGAAAAAATCGGATGCGGAGATCGTTGTTCCCCGCACGGCACGGAATCCATGGTTAAGAATTGGTAAAGGAGAGGATTTTGAGGAGGAGGGAGGAGGGGGGCCAGCCTGCTCATTTTCGCTTTGTTTTAATGCTCTTTTTTGATTTATGGAGATGGAGAAGGTTGAGGGCGAAACGGTGGATGGCGGTCCCTTAAAGCGGAATCTCTTTCGGCTTCGTTGTTTTCATCCACCACACAACGATCAGGCGGGTAATCATAAGAGCTGAGAAGATAGAGGTCAGGATCCCTATCCCCAATGTGACGGCAAAGCCTTTGACAGGGCCGGAGCCGAAGATGAAGAGCAAAAATGACGCAATAAGCGTCGTCATATTCGCATCCACAATGGCCGAGAGTGCACGGCTATAGCCCGTGTCAATCGAGGCGATCACCGAACGGCCGAGACGCATTTCTTCGCGGATGCGTTCGAACACCAACACATTGGCGTCCAAAGCCGTGCCGATGGTCAAGACGATCCCCGCGATACCGGGCAGAGTTAACGTCGCCTGCAACAAAGACAAAACCGCGAAGATCAGAGCGATATTGATCAGCAGCGCGATCGTCGCGAAAATTCCGAACAGCCCATAAACGAAGATAAAAAACACAACGACCAGAACAAGGCCGACAAGGCTGGCCGTCGCGCCCGCTTTGATCGAATCCGCACCGAGGCCCGGGCCGACCGTGCGTTCTTCCAGCACCTTGATCGGCGCGGGCAGCGCCCCCGCTCGCAGCAAAAGCGCGAGATCTTGCGCTGATTGGGACGTGAAATGGCCAGAAATGACGCCGCTGCCCCCCAAGATTGGCTCTCTGATCACGGGGGCGCTGATGATTTTGTTATCCAGAACGATTGCAAACAAATGGCCGGTATTCGTTCTCGTCGCTTCACCAAAGCGCCGCCCTCCGATGGAATCAAAGCGGAAGCTCACGACCGGCATGCCGTCTTGAAAACTAGGCTGTGCATCGACCAACGTGTCTCCCGACACCATCACCCGCTTTTGAACCACATAGGTATGGCCGTCATCGGCGGAGGGTAAGGCTTCCTCGCCGGGCGGTATATGGCCTTCCGTTGCCATCGCGGTCTCATCCACCAAACGAAAACTGAGCTTGGCCGTCTGTCCCAACAGATTCTTGATGCGTTCAGGGTCATCCAGACCGGGCAATTGTACCAGAATTCGGTCATCACCCTGACGTTGAATCGAGGGTTCGCGCGTGCCTGTTTCGTCGATGCGACGGCGCACGATTTCAATTGATTGATCCATCGCCGCGCGTTTGCGGGCTGCGATTTTATCTTCAGCCATGCGGAGTGTAAAAACATCGCCTTGAAGCGTAATATCAAGCTCCGGATCGGCCTCACGAATCGCCGCGCGCGCGACATCGGCTTGCGTTGCGTCAGTCAGTTTAAAGTGGACGCTCCCTCCTGTAAGCCTCAAATCCGTATAGCCGATCTTGCCTGTACGCAGGGCGCTACGGCTTTGATCCAGCACTGACTGCATATGCTCGTCGATCACATTATCGACGGCAACTTCCAACAATAAATGCGAACCACCGCGCAGATCCAATCCCAGATTAACGCTCTGGTTTGGAAAGAAAGAGGGCGTATGGGCGCGTAGCCAATCCACGCTCTCGCGTCCCGCAAGATTAGGCGCGGCATACAAAACCCCAAGTACACAGATAAGAAGGATCGACAGGACCTTCCACCGTTCCAGATAAATCATAAGCGAATCCTATTTCTTGTCGCTTTCAACCGCAGGAGCCGTTGAGGGCGGGACTTCCAAGGCTTGAACGCTTGAGCGATCCACGCGGATTTCGACGCCGTTCGCGATCTCAATCGTCAGAATCGTGTCATCCAAGCGCGTGATCTTGCCGTGAATCCCTCCGGACATCACGATCCGGTCGCCGCGCTGCAACGCCTGAATCATCTTATTTTGAGCCACAAGCTGTTTTTGCTGCGGCCGGATCACCAGAAAATAAAAAACCGCGAAGATCAGGATAAAAGGTAGATAATTCATCAGCCCCGCTTGTCCCGCGAGCGGCGACGCGCTTGTCTCCTGCGCGATGGCGGAAGAGATCAACAACGAAGAAAGATCGAACATGAAAAACCTCATAGGTCAGAGGACAACGAAAGCCCTTCTACACCCCAAAGATCTAAAATTCCATAGGGCACCGCATGAGAAAGTTGAGGGTGAAAGCAACAGACAGACGTCGTATACTTGGGTTTCTTCGGAATCCCTCAAGTTTCATCCGCGCAAAAGGTTAAGAAAATCATAATTTCTATACTCGGTTTCCTTGGAAAGCGGAAGGATTCGATTCCGTGCAAAACACGGACGCAGCGAAGCTGATGCGCCTTTTGCGCGGATAAAACGTGAGGGGTTCATTCGGTGCCCGAGTATACTTTGGAGCAGTATAGATCACCCTTTTCTCAGTTAAAAAGATGATGGACTTATGCCCCGCCTTATGAAGATCTGTCTTTTGAAAGAGTTGTAAGGCTCATGGAAGACCCAATACCCCTTCCCCTTGCGGCGGATGCGCAGAATGCTTTTGCGCGCTGGCGCGTTTGGCTGCGGGATGAACGGCGCATGGCCGCCAAGACCCTTGAATCCTATAGCTTTGATCTGCAAAGCTTTTTTCGTTTTTTAAGCCTCCATCGAGGCGGGGCGATTGCGCTGGCGGATCTCGCGGCGCTTGAGGTAACGGATTTTAGGGCGTGGCTCGCCCATTTGGCCCAACAGGACATTGGGGCGGCGTCTCGCGCTCGGGCTGTTGCGGGGGGGCGGAGCTTCTTCCACTGGCTGGATCGCAGCGGACACCTTCATAATGGCGCGATTGATCTTTTAACGCTGCCGAAAGTCGCGCGGCGTTTGCCGCGTCCGGTGGCAGAGGATCAGGCTGCGGCGCTGGTGGAACGCGCGGCTTTTGAAGGGACGGAAAGCTGGCACGGGTTGCGGGACGAGGCGTTATTTCTGCTTTTATATGGGGCGGGGTTGCGGATCGGGGAGGCTTTGGGCCTCACGCGGGGCGCGTTGGCTTCAGGAGACAGGATCAGCGTGACGGGCAAGGGGAATAAAACGCGAATCGTGCCAATTCTACCCATCTTGCGCGACGCGATAGAGCGCTATCTGAAAGCCTGTCCCTATGCGCTTAGACCCTCTGCCCCGCTTTTTGTCGGCGCACGGGGAGCGCGACTGAACCCCGCCCTTGCGCAACGCACGCTTCGGGCGCTTCGGCAACAGCTTGGACTTCCCGACAGCGTAACCCCGCACGCGCTGCGCCATAGTTTTGCGACCCATCTTTTGGCCTCCGGCGCGGATTTGCGTAGTTTGCAGGAATTGCTTGGCCATGCCTCCTTGTCCACGACCCAGCTTTATACGCAGGTGGATGCGCAACAGCTTTCTTTGACCTATCGGGCGGCGCACCCTCGGGCCAAAAGCTAGGTTTGACGCTCCTCTTTGTTTGTGTAGAGTACGGCAAGACGTATCGGGTCAACAGATGGCCCCTTTGCATCGACAAGAGACTGTAACTTTC
The DNA here is from genome assembly GCA_903824505.1 of uncultured Pseudomonadota bacterium. GTDB lineage: Bacteria > Pseudomonadota > Alphaproteobacteria > UBA9219 > UBA9219 > CAIXLI01. The sequence goes on from CAIJXG010000081.1 coordinate 8,969, forward strand.
AGAAAGGGATCCCCATGACCGAGATTTTTGTGCCAACCACTCCTGTTACCGGAGCTTTAATGGCAGGTAAACGCGGCCTGATTATGGGAGTTGCGAATGACCGTTCCATTGCGTGGGGTATCGCAAACGTATGTGCCGCGCATGGGGCCGAGCTGGCTTTTACCTATCAGGGGGAGGCGCTGCAAAAACGCGTGACGCCTTTGGCGGAATCCGTCGGCGCGTCGATCATCGCACCCTGCGATGTCACGGACGAACACAGTATGGACGCTTTATTCGCAGAAATTCGCGAAAAATGGGGTCATTTAGACTTTCTGGTGCATGCCATAGCCTTTTCAGACAAGAATGAATTGGATGGGCTGTATGTGGACACGACGCGGGCAAATTTCCTGCGGACGATGGACATTTCTTGCTATTCTTTTACCTCGCTGGCGCGGCGCTGCGTGCCCTTGATGCCCAAGGGGGGAAGTCTTTTGACTCTCAGCTATCTGGGCGCGGAACGCGTGATGCCGCATTACAATGTGATGGGGGTGGCCAAGGCCGCGCTGGAGGCGAGTATGCGCTATTTGTCGGTCGATCTGGGAGGCAACGGAATCCGCGTGAATGCTCTTTCGGCGGGGCCGATTAAGACTCTGGCCGCCAGCGGCATCGGGGATTTCCGGTATATTCTGAAATGGAACGAGGTCAACGCGCCGCTGAAACGCAACGTCACAACGTTGGAAGTCGGCCATTCCGCGCTCTATCTTCTCAGCGACCTGAGCACGGGCGTATCGGGCGAGGTGCTGCACGTCGATGCGGGCTATCACAATGTCGGCATGATCGCGGTAGACGAAACCCAAAAACTGGCCGAGCTGATCGGTGAGATGAATAAAACAGCCGAGCCGCGTTAAGGGGGTGCAGGTCTTATGGGGCCAGAATAAATCCTTGGAAAAACGAGGGGAAAAGTATGCCAAAAAAACTAATCCCATTAGGCTGTCTCTTATTGCTTGTAGGATGCGCGGCATGACGCAAGGCAAATTCATCACGCTGGAAGGTGGCGAAGGGGCTGGTAAATCCACGCAAGTCAAGCGGTTGGCCGATTTTCTTCGCACCAAAGGGCGTGAGGTCGTGCAGACACGAGAAGTCGGCGGTTCGCCCGCGGCTGAGGAAATCCGGACTTTCTGGCTTTTAAAAGGCGAGGGGCATTGGGATCCCCTCAGCGAGCTTTTTCTGATCATGGCGGCGCGGCGCGAGCATTTGGTCAAAACTGTTTTTCCCGCTTTGGCGCGGGGGGCGTGGGTCGTTTGTGACCGCTTCGTGGATTCCACGCGCGTTTATCAAGGGATCGCCCAAGGGCTTGGTTCTACGCTTGTTGAGTCTGTTTACCGAGGCGTCGCGCCCGGATTTGAAGCTGATCTGACCCTTTTGCTGGATCTTCCCGTTGAGACAGGGCTCGAACGCATGCGCGCACGGCGAGGACAGGATGACCGCTATCAGCAAAAACCCGTCGCTTTTCACCAAAAGCTGCGAGACGCCTATCTGGATCTGGCACGAAATCACGCGCAGAGATTTCGAGTTATTGACGCGGCCGCTGACGCCGATTCCGTAGCGCTAGACATCACCCGCGTGGTGGGAGAGAGGTTTGGGGATCTGTGAAGAGAAATCTTGAATTTTTTCGTGCTTTCGGGGAGTGTTTAAAAACTGTTTATAAACACAGATCTGGAGGCTCTATGCTGAAAACTCAAGACATTCATCCTCTAACGGATTTCGCCCGCAACACGAAGCGCTATGCGCAAAAGCTCCGGCGCACGGGAAGGCCCGTTATCTTGACGGTCAATGGTCACGCCGAGTTCGTGGTGCAGAGCGCAAAATTGTATCAACGGCTTCTTGATCGCGCGGAACGACAGGACTCCCTCGATCTTCTCGAAGACGCCCTCGCTGAAGTCGACCGCGGCGAATATAGAGGAGTGGAAGAAACCTTCGCTGAGTTAAAGACGAAGTATTTGGGGAAAAAGCCCGATGGTCTTTGAGGTTGTTCTTTCTTTTCAGACCGAAAAAGACCTTGCTGAGGTCTTCGCTCATATTGCCAAAGATCAGCCCATTCCCGCATGGCAGTTTGTCGAAGCGCTGGAAGCAAAAATCCAAAGTTTAAGCACCATGCCCAAACGATGTCCTTTGGCAGGGGAAAATTTGGAAACAAGCAGAGAGGTGCGCTGCCTCCTGCATGGCCGATATCGCATCCTATTCACCGTGGATGAAAAAAGAGTCTCTGTCCTTCGTGCGGTTCACGGGGCCCGTCAGATAGATGATCCTTTATGACTGAACCGACCTCCCCACTCCCCCTTGGCCATGAAGCGGCGATTGAGGCGATCCGCGCCGCGTATGAATCGGCACGGATGCCCCATGCGTGGCTGATTACAGGGATTGAGGGAATCGGCAAAGCGACGCTTGCCAAACATATCGCGGAATTCATGCTGGCGGACTCTTTGGATGCGACGAGCGCTGCGCGACACAGCGCCCAGAGACTGGTTATGGCCGAAACCCATCCGGATCTCCTGATCCTGCGCCGTCCAATGGATGAGCGCACAGGGGAACAAAAAGCCACCCTTCCGGTCGAGGAGGTTCTGCGTATCGCCGCATTTTTGCATAAAACAGCCACGCATGGCGGCTGGCGCGTAGTTATTTTGGACGAGGCTCATGCGCTGAACCGTTTCGGCCAAAACGCGATTTTAAAAATTGTCGAGGAGCCGCCGCCGCGCACGCTGATTTTGCTGACGGCCACGACGGCTGGCGCGTTGCTGCCCACCATTCGCTCGCGCTGTCGTTTATTGCCGCTCGCGCCCTTGGAGGCTGCCCCTATGCGTGCGATTTTGAAACAGGCCGCGGCGCATCTTTCGGATGCCGAGGCTGCCGAACTGATCGCCCTATCGGGCGGTAGCATCGGTTTCGCGCTCAAGCTTTTGCACAGCGGGGCACTTCCTTTTTACCATGAAATGCTTGCGATTCTGAAAGGGTTGCCCCAGCTGGATGTGGCGCGTCTTCACAAGTTGGCCGATCAGATCGCCCGGAAAGGCGAGAGCGAGCGTTTTGATGTGCTGACAGCACTGCTGATCGAGCGTTTACGCACTGTCGTTCAGGCTGAGGCCACCCAAACGCCGATGGGTCATGTGGATCTGGCTTTGCGACTCTGGGATAAAGTCCGCGCGACAATCCATCTGGCGGATACCGCGAATCTTGATCGCAAGCTCGCCTTTGTCACCGCAATGAATGAAATTCGCGCAGGGATTTGAATTTAAAAAAATAGCGGAGAGTCGCAAAACTCTCCGCTATTTTCTTATTCGCCGATCGTGCCAAGATCCACCTTAACGCCCGGCCCCATCGTCGATGAAAGGGTCACGCGGTTCAGATAGGTTCCCTTGACCCCTGCAGGCCGCGCCTTCAGGATCGCACCCACAAAGGCTTTGACGTTTTCGATCAGATGCGCTTCGGAGAAGCTCACCTTGCCGACTCCCGCCTGAACGATCCCCGCTTTTTCGGCGCGGAATTCGATCGATCCTGCTTTGGCTGCCTTCACAGCCTCGGCGACATTCGGGGTCACTGTGCCCAGCTTGGGATTCGGCATCAGGCCGCGCGGGCCCAGCACCTTCCCCAATTGCCCCACGATTCCCATCATGTCGGGCGTCGCGATCACGCGGTCAAAGTCGCTTTTACCCGCGAGAATCTGTTCCTTCAGATCCTCGGCACCGACAAAATCGGCTCCGGCCGCTTTGGCGGCATCGGCCTTGTCGCCCCGCGCAAAGGCCAGAACACGCACCGTTTTGCCCGTGCCATGGGGCAATTGCACTGCGCCCCGCACGGATTGGTCTGACTTCTTGGTGTCGATGTCTAGATTGACGGCGACTTCAAGAGATTCGACAAATTTACGCGCTCCTTGCGAGCTGTTCGCCACCACAAGCGCAACGGCTTCCGGCAGGCTGTACAACTTGGTACGAGTCACGTTCTTCGAGAGATTTCTGATTTTTTTGCCTTGCATGGTGTTACTCCACAACCTGAATGCCCATGGAACGCGCGGACCCTTCGAGCATCGCACAAGCGGCGTCGATATCATTCGCGTTAAGATCTACCATCTTTTTGGCTGCGATTTCCTTGATTTGCGCCTTGGTGATCGTACCGACAATCTTGGTGCCCGGGGTTTGAGACCCTTTTTCAAGCTTAGCGGCTTTTTTGATGAAGTAGCTGTTAGGTGGCTGCTTCGTGATGAAGGTAAAAGTGCGATCCGAAAAAGCCGAGATCACGACCGGAATCGGCGTGCCTTTTTCAAGCCCTTGAGTTTTGGCGTTGAACTGCTTGCAGAATTCCATAATATTAAGACCACGTTGACCAAGCGCGGGACCGATCGGCGGCGACGGGTTCGCCATGCCGGCGGCAACCTGAAGCTTGATATCGGCAACTTTTTCTTTTGCCATAGGGTTCTCCTTTTTTCTGCGTTGCCGCAGGGTTTTGGGACATCAAAAAGCCCTTGCCGTATTTTAAGAACGGCAAAGACGGATCTTGTGAAGGGAATTTTTCTCCCCCGACCTGTATTTAAACAGGTTGGCGTGGTACGGCTTCTTCGGGTTTAGGGCTTGAAGAACGCCTCCCACACCTATTCACAAAAAGGCTTTTAGGGAAAGACTGCCCAAACGTCCAGTTTTATCTTCACCCTGTACGTATTTTCATCTCGAAACGCGCTGCATACAGACTATAATCAGGCTTTCCGAATCACAAAAGGACAGGTGAGCGATGGGGCAAGGCGCACGAAATCTGGTGTTGGGCGCTGTTTTGATCGCCTTGACGGCCTGCCTGCCTCATGAGGCTCAAGCGGCAGCCCATCGGCATCATGGGCCGCATCATCATAAGCGTCACCATCTGGCAGGCGTGGATCGGGGTGCCGCCTATGCAGATATCGTCATTGAAGCGGATACGGGCCGTGTGATCCATGCCAGCAGTCCGGACGCGCTGCGCCATCCGGCCTCGCTGACGAAGATGATGACGCTTTATCTGACGTTTCAGGCTTTGGAGGCGGGGCACCTGACTCTTGATCAGCCCTTGCCCGTGTCGGAAAACGCCTCTTATCAGTCACCGTCCAAATTAGGGCTCCGCGCGGGACAGTCGATCCGCGTGCAAGATGCCATTTTGGGCGTCGTGACGGAATCCGCCAATGATGCGGCCGTTGTTTTGGGCGAGAGTTTGGGCGGCAGCGAAGCAAATTTTGCCGCCCTGATGACCAAACAGGCGCGCGCGCTGGGCATGAGCCGTACTGTCTTCCGCAACCCGTCCGGCCTGCCGGATCCTGAACAAGTCACAACCGCGCACGACATGGCTGTTTTGGGCGCGGCGCTAATCACCCATTATCCGCGCTTTTATCCCTATTTTGATCGCGACGGCTTTACCTATGCCGGCATTTACCACCATACCCATAATCATTTGAAAGACCGTTATCAGGGCATGGACGGGATCAAAACAGGCTATATTCGCGCCTCGGGCTTTAATCTGGTTTCCTCGGCTAAACGAGGGAATGAGCGGCTTGTCGCGGCGATTTTCGGCGGCCGCTCTGCTGTGGCGCGGGATAATGCGATGGCGCAGCTTTTGGATCAAAGCTTTGAGGTTGCGCGGGCCGACCATATCAAGGGAACGGTCAATCCGGCGAATGGCGAAGGCGACGGAGCCGACGAAGGCGAGGCCGATTACATCCAGCTTCCGGCCAAAATCGCCAGTATCTTCCCACCGCGTGGCGGCGCCCTGATACCACGCAAGCCGGCGCAACCTTCCGGTGCGCTGGGTCGATAGAAAGCCTCGCCTGTGCCCCTTCAACTATCCTTAGGGAGCGTGCATAAATAAGGTAGTCATTTAAGTGTAGGGGCGATCGTATAGTTCCAGTTTCCGCAGAAAGAGTGGCGGGAGAGATTGACGCCGTCGAGCTCATGATCGGAGACGGTGATGCCCTTTGGGTATTTGTTGGTGTCGAGTTTGGCGCGAACCTTCAAGCCTTTTTTTGTCGTTGGGACGGCGATGATCTGGACGATGGTTTGGTAGGTGCGCAAGGGCTTGCCGCGCCAGTTGATAGGAATGAAAGAAAAGAGCTTGTGTTCGATTTTGTTCCACTTGCTGGTGCATGGCGGCAGGTGACAAACGGTGATGGGGATTTTCAGCTCGTTCGCCAGTTTTTGCAGTTCGACTTTCCAGACACGAACGCGCGATCCATTGCTGCCGCCGCCATCGGCGGTGATTATCAGGCGTTTGGCCTTGGGAAAACGTTCCTGTCCCATCGCGATCCACCAGCGGCGGATCGCCTGAACCGCGAAAGCCGCCGTGTCATGATCGTTGCCTACCTACGCTTACCAACCCGTTTTTGTTGGCTATGTCGTACACGCCATACGGCACAGCGCGCCCTAAGGCTGGATCCATAAAATCTTGGGACTTAACACCAACTTCATTTTCCAAAACCCTGTTGCATAAATGACTCATTTATTTATGCCCGCGCCCTAACCCCCGTTTGGGGTAACAAGGATAAACAGCCCTTTCTCGTCGTACAGTTTATACGGCTTTTCTTTTGGTTTTGCGGTCTGTATGGCGGTGTGAGACAAGGCCATGAGGGTGAAATCCTTTGCCGGAAAAGCCTCCGAAAAGGCTGTAGTTACCCCAACGACCTTTGAGTTACCCCAGAAAGCTACCTCACTGCGAGTGAGACTGGCAAGGAACATTCTCGGACGGGATAAAACAATAGCCTTTGTTTTGCTTGCTTTTTACTATGTTTGCTGAATATCCTCGAACATGCAAAAACATCGAAAACGAGGAATTGGTGGGCAGTGAGGGGTTCGAACCCCCGACCCTCTCGGTGTAAACGAGATGCTCTTCCGCTGAGCTAACTGCCCTCCTTTAATTACGCGCATGCACAATCTGGAAACTTTGAATTCCTTCCGCGTTGCGGAGCTTGCGGCCCAATTTAACTAAAGACCCGCCACGCCGCTTTCCCAAAGAAACGGCCACAAAGCGCCATTCCGTACATCCTTCCTGTTGTTGGATCGAGAAAGATCCTTTGGCCAATTCATACCCCTGAGAACGGATCAGGGAGTCAATTTCATGCTCTGTCATATCAACAGGGTGTTGAATCTGCAATGTGACTGCTAGCGCATGGCGTGCTGGCAAAAGTGCTTCTAAACGCCCCCCCCAGATCATCAGGATGGTCGCAAGCACCGCGACTGTTATGGCCGCGCCGTAAAAACCAACCCCGACAAGAATACCGATGGCCGAGACGGACCATATGGACGCGGCTGTTGTTAAGCCGCTGATACTTAGCCCATCGCGCATGATCACGCCGGCGCCCAGAAACCCGATACCCGTTGTGATCCCTTGAATAATGCGACCCGCATCGACCGCCGTCTCATGCGTCGAAAGATGGCCACCGTACCAATATTGAGGGTATCCGGCAATGACGGTCAGGGCGCAGGCCGACATGCAGACCAGCCCATATGTACGCATGCCCGCCGCGCGACCTCGATACGAACGTTCGTACCCAACCATCAATCCTAAGGCGAGTGCACCAAGAATGTTCAGGAACACATTCAGATTGGTCGCCAGTTCTTGAGGGGTCCAGTACCCTAGAAAGGCGTTGGAGAGGATCTCTTGCATGGAACGGCCCCGACTCTTGGAAAGCGGCAGGATCCTCGAAAACAGGCGTGAAGACAAGAGGGAGACGGGGGGCGATCGACGGAAAGAGGTAATTCACACAAAAAGAATCCGCGCAGACTGAAAAAAGCTCACGAAAAGCTTGACCACAGAGGAAGAACAACGTATGGGTTGCGCCTCTCGCGAGGGGGCGGCAGGACTGGTCGCCCGGCGCATAAGTGTGCCGAGCTCTTAAAGGGCGCGGCGAAGGCAACATAATTTTTTAGGATTTAGGCCTATGGCGAATCACAAATCGGCTGAAAAGCGAGCCCGTCAAACCGTCCGACGCAATCTGTTGAACCGCGCCGCGCGGCAGGCGATCCGTACCGCTGTCAAACAAGCGGAAACAGCCGCCACCTCTGGCGATGCAACGGCAGCCTTGACGGCGCAGCGCGCCGCCGAATCTGCGCTCGCACGCGGAGCATCCAAGGGCACGCTGCATTGGAGAACCGCCGCCCGCAAAATATCTCGCTTGGCGAAGAAAGCAAAAGCAGCCAAGTAATATCAACATGTTGTTGATATTCCACGGCTGCGGAACACTTTTCCCTTCATGGTTAAGGGGTTTGTGTCTTTTTTTGCCCTGTCCCATCCAAAAATTCCGGCATTAAGTCTTCCTTAAGAAGCTTTTGATAGAGTGACCCTGTTCATTCTCTCAAAGACAGGCGGCACTATGCGCGTGGAAGGCATAAGCGAAGAAAAGGCAATCTACATGCTCCGCAACGCGATTTTGGTCGCGGGGCAAGAGATGGGCATGGGCGATGCCGCCCCGATCATCAAAGACACCGTCTATCATTTAATGAAGGATTACGAGGACTTAAAGACCGAACGCCGCGTCACGGCCGAGCTTAAAATCCACAACAAGGCCTTGATTGACTCTCTGGAAGAAAATTTGCCTTTGTGTCCGGAATCGCTGCGCCCGAAGGCCGAGGCCATGATCGCCTCATTACGCGAATTGTATGCCGCGCGTTTTGATCCCGTGCCGCACCCAGCCTATGCCGAATCTGACCTGCCCATCCATGCCCGCCGCATGCTGTATCTTGTCAAAACATTGGAGGATGAAGATGCGTAACGCAGAGATGGTCTGCATCAAAAACATAGCTGAAGGCGCAGCGGGGATGAGGCTAGGGGTTTTTGGGGTTCAAGATGCCCAAAAAGCCTATGTCACAGGTGGGGCTGAGGTCTTGGGTCTTTTTCTTTCGGCTGCGGCTCAAGGATGTGGACCTCAGATTTATTGTGCGCTCGTTAGGGAGAATCTGACTAACTTTTTAAGTGTTAACACGGCCGCCGCACCTCCCTTGGGTATAAAACCAGAACAGAAGAATGTTGAGGCCCTTGCGCCGAAAGAAATTCCTAAAGCCCAATCAACAATTTCGTACGCCCCCCCTTCCATGCCTTCCTTCACAATTTGATAACACTCCAATCAATCTGATCTGAATGATGGCAGCCTCATTATAGGCGGTCGCTTCCCCTCAATGCCGGAAATGCCGGATGCCAGCGAAGAGCATGGCCAAACCAGCTTGATCCGCTGCCTCGATCACGTCGGCATCGCGGATGGAGCCGCCCGGCTGGATAACAGCGGTGGCTCCTGCCGCGACGATCGCCTCTAGCCCATCGGCGAAGGGAAAAAATGCGTCAGAGGCTGCGACACTGCCACGCGTTGGGGATTCTTTAAATCCTGCTTTTTCTCCTTCTTCTTGGGCTTTACGCGCTGCGATCAGGGCGCTGTCCACGCGGCTCATCTGACCTGCGCCGATTCCCACCGTGGCGCCGTTTTTGGCGTAGACAATGGTGTTTGATTTCACATGCTTACCGACGGTAAAGGCGAAGATCATATCCGCCTTTTCTTGGTCGGTAGGCTGACGCTTCGTCACGCAGCGCAGCGCATCTAGATCAACAACCCTATTATCGCGGCTTTGAGCGAGATAGCCTCCGGCAACCGATTTCACGAACAGATCTTGACGACGTGGATCGCCCATGCGGCGGGTGAGAAGGACGCGCAGGTTCTTCTTCGCCGCCAGAATATCCCGCGCTTCGTTATCCATATCGGGGGCGATGAGGACTTCCGAGAAAATTTCGGTGATGGCTTGTGCGGTCGCCCCGTCCAGAGGTCTGTTACAGGCGATAATCCCACCAAAAGGACTGACAGTGTCGCAGGCAAAAGCGCGGCGATAGGCTGTCAGCAAATCAGGACCAAGGGCAACTCCGCAGGGATTCGCGTGTTTGATGATCGCGACTGCGGGTTGATCCGTAAACTCGCTGACAAGATCAAAAGCGGCATCCGTGTCGTTGATGTTGTTATAGCTCAGCTCTTTGCCTTGAACCTGAAGGGCATTCGCAACGCCCGCGCAGGTCAGATCATGGACATAGAAAGCGGCCGTTTGGTGCGGATTTTCGCCATAGCGCAGACTTTGCTGTTTGCGGGCTGTAAGGGTCAGCGTTTCAGGGAAGGACTCGCCCCCTTGTGCCGCAAACCATGTGCTGATGGCGCTGTCATAGCTGGCGGTATAGGCGTAGGCGGCAGCCGCCTGTTTTTTGCGGAAAGCCAGGGATGTTCCGCCATCTTGCGCCTTCATTTCGGCCAGCAGCGCGTCATAATCCGCCGTGTCCGTTACAACCGTCACAAAAGCATGGTTTTTGGCGGCGGAGCGGATCATCGCGGGACCGCCAATATCGATATTCTCCACACAGGTTTCAAAATCCGCGCCTTTCGCAACCGTCTCGCGGAAGGGGTATAGATTAACCACGATCAGATCAATCGGCGGGATGTTGTGCGCCTCAGCCTCGGTTTGATGCGTTGGCGAATCCCGCCGTTGTAAAAGCCCGCCATGGATGCGGGGGTGGAGGGTCTTAACGCGCCCGTCCATCATTTCCGGAAAGCCTGTGTAGTCGGCGACTTCGGTCACCGCGATGCCTGCTTGGCGGAGCGTTTCGGCCGAGCCGCCCGTCGAGAGAATGTCAACACCATGCGTGGCCAGCGCGCGTCCTAAAGAGACAAGCCCTGTCTTGTCAGTGACAGAAATCAAGGCACGGGTGATTTTTTGCACATGTGGCATAGGGGGATCCTTTTTTAACTCTGCCCCCTTCCTACGCCAAAAGGGGAAAGAGAGGCAAGAGAGGGATCGGCTCCCATAAAACGCTTTTTATCCTTAAAAGGCTTCTCTTTGAAAATCAGCATAAAAGTTGAAGGGCTTTACCTGATAAAAATAATCTCTTGACCGTTGTAGGTTTTTTTAGGCGATTAAGCCTTTTTTGGCTTCCTTGGACGGTGCTTCTTTTTGACCTCTTCGGCCTCTCCTCTGGAAAGTGTTTTTTCCTCCTCCACCAAAACCAGCGACAACCCTCCGGTTAATCGGTCGGCTTGGGCGAGGCGGACGATCACGCGCTGCCCCAGCTGATAGGTTCGGCCACTGCGCCGTCCCGTCAGCGCGTGGCGTTTTTCGTCATGGATATAGTAATCATTGGGCAGTGTGGCCATCGGGATGATTCCATCTGCTCCTGTCGTATCCAGCCGTGCGAAGAGGCCAAAATGCGCGACACCGCTGATCCGCGCGGGGAAGGTTGCCCCTACCTTGTCGGCCATGAACAAGGTGATGAAACGGTCGATCGCCTCGCGCTCGGCCGCCGTGGCGCGCCGTTCGGCTTTCGAGACTTGATCGGCGATGACATCCAACTTCTCGACCTCCAATTCCGTCAGCCCGTCTGCGCCCAGACCACAGGCGCGGATCAAGCCCCGATGCACAATCAGATCCGCATAGCGCCGGATGGGTGAGGTAAAATGCGCGTATTTTGCCAAAGCGAGTCCGAAATGCCCGATATTTTCTGGGCTATAGATCGCCTGCGCCTGACTGCGGAGCATAATCTCATTCACGACTTCCGCATGGGGCGTTCCGGCGGCGTTTTCCAGAATCTGAGTTAAAAAGCGCGGATGAAGCTGTTTTTTGGGCACTAAGCTGATGCCCAAACTGTCCAGAAAATCCCGCAAGCCCTCCAGTTTCAGTTCCGACGGTTTGTCATGCACGCGGTATAGACAGGCAACGCCTTTGGCGGCCGCACCTTCTAATTGCGCGGCGGCAGCCACATTTGCGGCGATCATAAACTCTTCGATCAGCCGATGGGTGTCCAGCCTTTCGCGTGTGTCGATCGCGACGACCGCGCCGTTTTTGACGATAACTTTTCGTTCGGGCAGATCCAGCTCCAACGTGCCGCGCTTGCCCCTCGCATGGAGAAGACAGGTAAAAGCCCCGTGCAAAGGGCGCAGGATTTTTTCAATCAGCGGCGCAGTCAAAGAATCCGGCTTGCCATCGAGGGCGGCTTGCGCCTGTTCATAAGTCAGCCGCGCGTGCGAGCGCATGAGTCCGCGCACGAAACGCCAGCGGACCAGTTCCCCCGCTTTGTCGATCCATAAATGCGCGGCGAGACAGGCGCGATCCACATGCGGTTTCAGCGAACATAATTCGTTACTCAACGCCTCAGGAAGCATCGGCACAACATGGTCAGGAAAATAAACAGAGTTGCCCCGTTCTCGCGCGGTTTGATCGAGCGCACTGCCTGACTTCACATAATGGGCAACATCGGCAATCGCGACGATCAAATGCCAGCCCGCACCGTCAGCTTCCGCAAAAACAGCGTCGTCGAAATCCCGCGCATCAGCACCGTCAATGGTAACCAAGGGGATATCGCGCAAATCCGTGCGGCCCACCAAAGTCACGGGCTGCGCGGCTTCGGCTTCTTTTAAAGCTGCCGAAGAAAAACCACAGGGAATGTCATGGGTGGCAATCGCGATCAGGCTGACGGCGTCGGGGGAATCCTTATGCCCCACGATCCGCACCAGTTTAGCTTCCCGCGCGAAACGGCTTTTGCCGCGCAGTTTTTCCGCGACAATGATCTGCCCGTCTTCCAAAGAGTCGCGTGTTTTGACATGCAGCACCGACTCGCCCTTTTCGCGGCGATTGGTGGCCTGCACGCCCCAGCCGTCGCTTGTTTTCATTGCAACACCCACGAAAAAAGGAGTTTCCTCGCGAATGCGCTGTGGAGCACCATCACGCTTGCCCTTGGGAAAAGGGCGTTTGCCGCGCGGCAAAAAAGGGCGTTTCATGAGGGGAGCCGGTTGGAGGAAGAGACCCATGTTTTGTAAAGCTTACTTATCCAGAACTTCTTGATAAGCCGAAGAGAAAGGGTCGAGAGAAGAAACCCTGCCGTCGGAACAAGAGCTGACAGATAAGGGCGATCTATACCGATCACCCCCATGAGAAGAATCATCATCGCGTAGGTCAGAAGCGCAAGGGCAAAAACACGAAAACGACTTGTTTCCCATGCCTTGTCTGCCTCAACCTTTTTGTTTCGGGCTTTAACCGCTTCAATCTCGGACTGGATTTCTTGAAGCATACAAACCTCCTCGTATTTCCTTAACGGTGCGTCTTCCGCTTGCTTGAGGATCAAATCCTATTGTTTTATAAGCCAAAAATCTACCCTCTTTTGAAGGAAGTAGGGCGATTCAGTGAAAAAGGGGCCGTGAGAGGAGTTCTAAGGTATACTCGGGCACCGAAGGAACCCCTCACGTTTTGTCCGCGCAAAAGGCGCATCAGCTTCGCTGAGCGCGTGTTTTGCACGGAATCGCATCCTTCCGCTTTCCAAGGAAACCGAGTATAAATTCTAAATTATTTCATCCCGCCGAGTCTTGATGTTTTAAAAAATCACCTTAGTACTAAGGGAAGAGTTATAGTAGACACAAGAGATAAAGAGAAAATGAGCAAAGAGACAATCAGTGTTTTCGATCCTAAATACCTCGAAGAACGTGTTAATGAAATGCAAGAACGTGTTGTTGAGGATCTTGATTCTTACAAGAGAGTCGCCTTAGGAGCAGTTGAAAAGCTTCTCCGAGAGGATGCTGTACAATCTCTGGATGTCCACTAAAGTTTTAGACGCGCTTCATGATCTCAAGCGATACTCTTTTGGTGCTTTTGGAGCGCTACACCCCTTTTGACGAGGCCGAACACGCGCATGCGGCGCGGGCTCGGGATCTTTTGGCGCAGGGTGTTTTGCGGTCCGACAGAACGGGTTTCGATCCGGGCCATGTGACCGCTTCGGTTTTTATGGTGAACGAATCCTACACCCAATCCCTGATGATCTTTCACGCCAAATTCGACCGTTGGCTTCAGCCGGGCGGCCATGTGGAAGCCGAAGATCCGACGATGCTCGATGCCGCTTTGCGCGAGGGGGCGGAGGAAACAGGGCTGCATCTCTCCCCCGACTCGCTCAGCTTTTTCGATCTTGATATTCACGCCATTCCGCCAAGAAAGACAGATCCCGCGCATGAGCATTTTGATTTTCGTTTCCTCGCGCGGGTTGGGGCTGTCGAACCTCATGTATCCTCGGACGCGGCTGCCGTCGGATGGCGAGATTTGGACACGCTGATTGCCACGGAGCAAGATGCGGGCCTTGTCCGTATGGCTTGCAAAGCGCGGCTGCGTTCAGAAAATTGATTGCCCATGCTGCCTCCCCCCCTTCCTTTTGCCGATTACGCGTTCCCTGCCCAAGCATGGAACGGGATTGTTCTCGTCGGCGAAGCCCCGGGCGCGGAAGAAGCGAGGCAAGGGCGTCCTTTTGTCGGGCGCAGTGGGCAATTGCTGGATAAAATGCTGGATCAGGCAGGGATCGTGCGGGAACAAACCTTGATCGCCAATGTCTTCCGCTTTCAGCCGCCCGGCAACAAAGTCGCGCATTTCTTTGCCTCGCGCCGCGCGGCAGGAACCGAAGGGGTTGCGCTGGCGGAAAGATACGGAAAATTCGGCGGTTTTTACTGCCGCGAGTCTTACGCGTCCGAACTTGACTGTCTTGGAGATATGTTAACCCAGCGAGCCCCCGGCGTGATTGTCGCGCTGGGGCGGACTCCCTTATGGGCTTTGACAGGAGAAAACGGACTTCTGGACAAGGTTGGCTCGCCATTGCCCTGTCGGCTTTACCCAAGAGCCACCGTTATTCCCACCTTTCACCCGAGTTTTATTCTCCGCGGGAATTGGAATCTTCAGAATCGATGGGCAGAGCATTTCCAGCTTGCCGTGAAAACGGTTCAGAAAAAGGTCTGACATTAAGGGCCATAAATTTTGATCCCTGTGAGTTTTTGAAGAAAATTTATGGCCTTCGGCGGCATAAGCCGCCCCCGCGCCAGTCGGCGCGGATCTGGGCGGCGTGTTAAGAAAAAACCCTCACGGGGCTTTTCTTAAGGCCGTTGGTATACTCGGGCACCGAAGGAACCCGAACGTTTTGTCCTTCACCAGAAAAATTTTGGGTTTGGACGGAAGCCGCGTATAGTGGAAGATGCCCCGCGAAACCGCCCCCAAAGGAGCCGTTGATGAAAAAACTTCTTTCCGCATTTTTTATCGCCTGTCTTATCGCGGCTCCAGCTTTCGCTCAAGAAAAGCCGCCGATCAAGATCGGTTATATCAACGCCTATACGGGCGGGAATTATTTTGTGCACCCGAACCTTCAGGGCATTCAGCTGGCGGTGGAGGAGATCAACGCCAAGGGCGGCGTACTGGGTCGCAAGCTGGAGGTGCTGAGCCGTGACAGCAAGATGGATCCGGCTGAGGCGACGCGGATTGCGGAAGAACTTTATACGCGCGATAAAGTCGATGTGCTGATGAATGCCGACGCGTCGGGAACCTCGTTAGCCGTCGCGGGATGGGCCGCGCATAACCACGTGCCCTTCTTTGTGACAGCATCCGAGGCGGATACTATAATATGGAAAGATTTTAACCCCTATCTGCTGCGCCTGAACCCGGGCGGCTATGCGTGGGTGTCGGGATGTCTGGAAAAAGCCTCGGCTCTGTATGGAGATCGCCTAAAGAACAAACGCTGGGTGACCCTTGCACCAAATATGGAATTTGGACGCTCTATCGTGCAAGCAGGCAAAGACATCGCTCAGCAACGTGGGCTGAACGCGCAATGGGTGGGGGAGCAATGGCCCGCTTATGACAAATTATCTGCAGGGGCCACCATCGCCGCGTTGGATCATGCGGATCCGGAGGTGGTTTTCGTGGCTCTCTTCGGCACCGATGTCCTGAAATTCGTGCGCGAGGCGCGTAAGCGCGATTTCATCAAAGACCGTATTTTTATTTTTCCGCCGCTGGCGGCGCCCGAGCATTTGGATATGCTGGGCGCAGAAACGCCCAAGGGCTGGGTAACGGTTGGCTTTCCTTACGATGAAGTGCGCACGAAAAAACCGACTTTGGACAGCTTTATGCAGCGGTATGAGGGGCGCTTTCACGAACCGGTGAAAAGCTATTCGGTGACAGGATATGACGGGATTAAGGCCATTGCGGCAGCGATTGAAAAAGCCGGCGGCACTGATCCGGAAAAGATTCGCGCCTCCTTCGATTCGCTGCGTTTCGACACGCCTTATGGAACGGAAACCGTGCGCTCGATTGACCATCAGGCGACGGTCACTTTCTGGGTCGGCGTGTCGGATGTCGTGAATGGGAAGCCGAAAATCTCTGACTGGGGCGAAGACAATATCGCGGATCACTCCCCACCCGACGCATGGATCCAGAAAAAGCGCGGGCAGCCATGAGCGTTCTTCCGCTTTTGCCTTTTTCCTAGACAGGGCTGAGTTCATCAGCCTATGGATTCAGGAAGAAAAAGGGGAAGGTCAATAAAAGGTGTTCTTACGACAAGGAGGAAGCCCAATGAGAAAATGTCTTTCCCTCATCGCCTTGCTTTTTTCGGTGTGTACGGGAACAGTGGCACAAGCAGCAGATTTGTCCCCCCTACGGATTGGGCTTATCGCTGACCTAACGAAACTTAGCGCGTTTTCTACGCCTTCGATCAACGGCGTCAAAATGGCGATTGACGAAGCCAATGCTATGGGCGGAATTCAGGGGAGAAAAGTGGATCTGATCGTCCGTGATGATCGTGGCGATCCCGCCAGCGCACAAGATGTTGTCACCTATATGGATCAGGCGGAGAAAGTCGATGCCCTTTTAGTGCATAGCTGGTCGCATATTGCGAAATCTCTATCAGGCTATGCGGGACATAATCATATTCCGTTACTGGCTTTTTGGATGACTATAAACGATGCGACGTGGGACAATTATAATCCTTATGGGTTTTCGATTGACGACACACCTTTGGTACAGGCGCGGGCCCTTGTCGGACGCGTTCAAAAATTGCCCTACAAGAGGTGGTATATTGCAGGGCCTGACGTTGGCTATGCGCGCTCAATCTCGGAATCCTTCAAAGAAGAGCTGAAGAAACAACGGCCAGATGTCGAATTTGTTGGTGAAATTTACACGCCTGCAATGAAGCTGGATGCAAATACCGTTGTCGGTGCTATCTTGGCCAAACAGCCCGATGCTGTTTTCTCGCCCTATTTCGGGTCAGATTTAAGCCAATATGTCCGTATCGGCCGCAAGCGTGGTCTATTTGATACGACATTCCACGTCAATCCAATGGCCGGATTTCCAGAAAGTATGGGGGGCATACGGGCTGAGTTTCCGCCCAACTGGCTCGTGATTGGTTATCCGGGCAGCGCACTCAGAACCCCCGAATATCTTGCCTTCGTCGATCAGTATAAGACTAAGTATCACACACATCCGCAATGGGCTGGAACAGTAGGGTATATCTATGCCAAAATGCTGCTGCAAGCGATGCACGATGCGCCAAATCTAACGCATGATTCTGTGGCTGAACAACTTCCAAAAACGGCCATCGACAGTCCCTTTGGACATATCACGATGCGCCATATCGACAATCGTTCAGATATGGGGGGCTGGATCGGCATCGCTGATTTCAGTGCTAACGACTTTAAGCTTCGTGATTTTGAACATTACGATGTGAACAAACTTTCCCCACCCGACGCATGGATCCAGAAAAAGCGCGGGCAGCCATGAGCGTTCTTCCGCTTCTAACAATCCAAGATCTCCGTAAGTCTTTTGGCGGAGTAGCTGCCGTTGGCGGTGTGTCGTTCGATGTGCGGCTGGGGCAGATCGTCGCCTTGATCGGCACGAACGGCGCGGGCAAGACCACGATGTTCAACTGCATCAACGGTCAGACGCGTCCCGACAGCGGCGCGGTGATCTATAATCCGGCTTCTCTGCCTACAGCCGAACGAATCCGGATGGAAAAAGAAGGCACACTGGACAAACAAAGCGCAAGCCATCCGATCAATCTCACGGGTCTGCCCCCACGCCGCATGGCGAGGCTTGGCATCGGGCGCACCTTCCAGATTACCGCAACTTTCGCCAGCATGTCGGTGCGTGAGAATGTGCAGATGGTGATGATCGCGCACAAGAAGCTCTGGCGACGTTTGTGGGGCACGGCTGGGTCTTTGTTTCGGGAGGAAGCGATGGCGCTTCTGGAAACCGTCGGCCTCGCAGCACAAGCGGAACGGCACACCGCAACGCTCGCCTATGGGGATTTGAAACGGCTAGAGCTGGCAATGGCGCTAGCCAACGACCCGAAATTGTTGCTGATGGATGAGCCAACTGCTGGCATGGGGGGCGAAGAACGCGATGCTCTGATGCGTTTGGTGCACGGGATTGCGAAAAAGCGCCATATCGGCATTTTATTCACCGAGCACGACATGGATGCCGTTTTCACCTATGCCGATTGGATCATCGTTGTCCACCGCGGGAAAGTCATTGCTAAAGGCAATGCAGACAGCATCAAATCGAACAGGAATGTACGGGAGGTGTATTTGGGGGCCGATTCCAGTAACGGGACAGAAGGGCCGTTACCCTTTCTCCACAATCATGGGACCTAGGGCTTTTCCGGCAAGAAGATGGATGTGGTAATGGGGCACTTCTTGCCCGCCATGGAGTCCTGTATTGGAGATCAGGCGAAAACCGGACTCGCCAATAGGGGCCAGAGCCATCACCTGCCCCAAAGCGCGGGTAAAGCCCACGATTTCTGCCTCACTCGCGCGGGCGGCAAAATCGGCCGCATCGGTATAGGCACCCTTGGGAATGATCAAAATATGAACGGGCGCTTTCGGGTAAATATCGTAAAAAGCGAGAGCGTAAGAATCTTCATACAGTTTTTGACAAGGAATCTCCATCCGCAGGATTTTGGCAAAAATGTTGATGCTGTCATAGGCCATGATTCTCTCCTGTTGAGGTGTCACGTACATCTTCTTATACTTCTTTCGTTGGCTTCGACCAAGAAGCGAATAAGATCCGTCTGGTCGCGTTTTACTTTTCAGGATTCGCTTATGTTTTTTCGCTTCTGTCTTTTGCTGTTGCTGAGCCTCGGGATTGCCGTTCCAGCGCAGGCCGAGGATTATATGGCGCCGAGCTGGGAAAATCTTGCGCGCACGCTCGTGCGGTTCAGCGCGGTCAAATTGTCGGACCCACCGATCTTGAACGACTATGCAACGCTGACCGCATGCGATCTGTATGAGACTTTTC
Source organism: uncultured Pseudomonadota bacterium (assembly GCA_903824505.1). Taxonomy (GTDB): domain Bacteria; phylum Pseudomonadota; class Alphaproteobacteria; order UBA9219; family UBA9219; genus CAIXLI01. The sequence goes on from CAIJXG010000081.1 coordinate 28,054, forward strand.
ATCCCAACGACTTTCAGTGGAAACGCGTGCAAGATGCCGTGTTGGAATCCGCGCGCAACCATATCGCCGTTTTCCCGACTGGATACACTTATGACACGCCGATGGATCTCGATCGGTACGATTTTCAAAAACATTTCTTTCGGTTGACCGAAAGAACCTCTATCCGCCGCGTCAACGCTTTTCTTCTTCTCAGAGCGGCCGAGTTGGGGTGCGGCGTGGCGGAAATACGTTCCTTTCCCCATCAATTCCGTGCAGTCCTTTTAACGCCATTGACGATTGAAGGGCTGCCTCTTGCGCCGAAAGACGCGCAGGAGCTTTTAAGCCAAATGGAGGCCGACAAAAACACGGCGCGTCAAATCTATGCGCGGTTTAATCTGCGGATTACGTTCATCGCGCCGCTTATCCCTATGGATGATCACATTCACTATAGTCAAGATGGCGCTCAAAAGGCTCAATCTTCTGTTTTGCTGAATGCGCGTCTGGATTCCGTTGATTTTTACAAAGACCCTGCGCGCACCCAGCTGATTTATCATCAAGACGACCCGACAGGAGCCGGCGGCAACATCTTACGTCAGGACTCAGCCCATGACGGAAGCTAAACTCTGTCTTGCTTTTGCCCAGCTGAATCCCACAGTTGGCGATTTATCTGGGAATCTCTCGGCGCTGCGTCGCGTGCGTGAACAGACGCCCGAGGCCGATTTGATCGTCACGCCCGAGATGTATCTGAGCGCTTATCCGCCGGAAGATTTAGTTCTGAAACCCAGTTTTCAGGACAGCACGCGTCATGCCGTCGAAAGGCTGGCGCAGGAAACGGCTGATGGAGGCCCCGCTCTTCTTATTGGCGTGCCGTGGCGCGAGAAGGACAAACTGTATAACGCGATGCTGTTGCTTGAAAAGGGCCATATCATCGCGCACTGCTTCAAATATGATCTGCCTAACTACGGGCCTTTTGACGAAAAACGCGTTTTTACGGCAGGGCCTTTACCAGAGCCCCTTCTGTTTCGCGGTATGCGTCTCGGCGTGATGATTTGCGAGGATATGTGGACGTCCGCTTGCGCCGCCCATTTGAAGGAAAAAGGCGCAGAGATTTTGATTGTCCCGAATGGCAGCCCGTATGAGGTAGGCAAAACAATTATTCGGGCGCAGCTTGCCGAGGCGCGAGTCGCGGAAACGGGTTTGCCGCTTGTGTATCTGAATCAAATTGGCGGACAGGACGAGCTTGTCTTCGACGGCGCGTCTTTCGCCTTAAACGCTAAGGGGGAAACGGTTTTCGCTCTCCCCTCTTGGCAAGAGAAAACGGCTTTGGTTTCTTTTGCCAAAGGCTCTTTGGTTGGCAAGAAGAACGGGATCATCGCGCCGATGGATCCAGAAGCCGAGATTTATACGGCGCTGATGGTAGGTTTACGCGATTATGTGAATAAGAACGGTTTTCCGGGCGTTGTGTTGGGGCTTTCGGGCGGCATTGATAGCGCCTTGGCCGTTGCGCTCGCCGTCGATGCGTTGGGGGCCGAACGGGTGCGCGGGGTGCGCTTGCCCTCGCCTTATACTTCTTCAGAAAGCATGGAGGATGCCGCGCTTTCAGCCCGTCTGCTTGGTTGTCCTTTGGAAACCATTCCGATCAGCGAGGCGATGAGAGTTTTTGATACTGCACTGACGCCTGTTGTAGGCGAAAGGCTGCGCGGCATTCCGCAAGAAAATATCCAATCGCGCTGTCGCGGGTTGATCCTGATGGCTCTTTCTAACGCCACAGGCGCGATGGTTCTGGCGACGGGTAACAAGTCCGAAATGTCGGTCGGCTATGCCACGCTTTATGGGGATATGTGCGGCGGGTTTGCCGTATTGAAGGATGTTTATAAAACGGAAATCTATCGCTTGGCCCGTTGGCGGAACGGCGCCAAACCTTTGGGTTCTTTGGGCCCTTTGGGCCCCGTTATGCCCGAGCGTGTTTTGACGAAAGCGCCTACGGCCGAACTGCGTCCCAATCAGACGGATCAGGATTCTCTGCCCCCTTACGCGATTTTAGATGGAATCCTTGAGAGCCTGATTGAGGCAGATCTAGGGCTGCAGGCGATTATGGCCAAGGGTTTCGATCCGGCGACAGTTGCCAAAGTCTGGGGGCTTTTGGACGGAGCCGAGTATAAACGCCGCCAAGCCCCACCGGGTGTTAAAATCACCCGCCGTGCCTTGGGCCGTGACCGACGGTATCCGATGACGAACAAATACCGCGAACGATCTTCGAGGCGGTAATTTTACATGCCTTTTTCGACTCGTTCGGGCGCAACAGCCTTCAGATAGGAAGCGGCGATATTGGGGCGATAGTCCGGCAGGGTCTTGCCCTGAAAATCTTCCTGATGCACAACAACCCAAGACGCATAGTCCGAAATCAGCGTCACCATGGCATGGTTCAGGCCGATGGAAACAGGGGCGATGGTCGCGCGTATCGCGTCGAGATCCAGCCCGCTTTTCTTGGCTACGATCTGGGCTGTTTCTTCCGGATGGGCGTTCACGAACGCCTCGCCCGCAATCAGGCCACGCAGAATTTTCGGCGCAACATTAGGGTGTTTGGCCAGATAGGGCGCCGAAGAAGCGGTAAAAGTCTGGCGCGGATAGATCGCGGCGCTGTTTTCGATTTCGCGCGTGCCGCCTTCAAGCCCCTTGCGAATACCCGTCCGCCAAGGCTGCCAAATGGCAACAGCATCCACCTGTTCCCCTTGCAGCGCGGCGCGCATCGTCGGGGGTTGAAGCGAAACGGGCGTGATGTCGTGCCAAGACAGGCCGTTTTGCGCCAACAGATGAATCAAAAAATCCTGTGCTGAGGTCGAAAGCGCAAGGCCAATTTTCTTGCCTTTCAGATCCTTCGCCGTTTGGATGGAAGAGTGGGCAGGAAAGACCACGGCGTCATCCAGTGTCACACCGTTAGAGGCGATAATGCGCAAATCAGGCGTGACAAACCCCGCATAAGCGGCGTTGGTTCCAACGATAGACCCAAAATCCGCCCGACCGGACAGAACGGCCTCCATCGCCAATTTCCCCGTCTGGGTGATTTGAAAATCGACATCCAGCCCTTCTTGCGCGAAAAAGCCTTTCTCCGTTGCGACAATCGCGGCCAAAGAAATGTTCAGCGCACCGACAAAAGTGACTTTCTCGGAAGCCCTATCAGCCGCCAAAGCACCCGATGCACCAAGAAACAAGATCAGAGCCAGAAAAAGAAAGAATCGGTTCAGGAACATAGGATTCTCCGAGGCGTTGAAAAAAAGGGGCCTCTTAATCTATGAGGTTAAGGCGATTCGGTCACACCTTTTCCTGCTGCGCCACTGGCAGGGGGCACGGTTGCTGCAAGGGCGTTCCGGAGAAGCACAATGCTAATTCGCCGATTTCTTGGATCTTTTGGATCTCTGGCATACGGATCGTGATCGGCAAGGCCTGAAACACGAGCAATTTTTCTTTCTTCAACCCCGCCCTTGACCAGAAGTTCACGGCTGACATTCGCGCGCTCGGTCGAGAGAGTCCAGTTATCGCGCCCAGATCCGGCCAGAAAAGGCATGCTGTCCGTATGCCCTGTAACGGATATAGGGTTGGGCAACCGCGCAACGACTTTGCCGATCAACATCAGGAGATTTTCGCCTCGTTCATAAGGCACGGCGCCGCCGGAGGGAAACATCGAGAATTTATCCCGATCAACGATCTGAATCCGCAAGCCTTCCGGCGTTCGGTCGATCACGATTTGGTTGGCAAAAGGACTTAATTCAGGAGAGGAGAGAATCGCTTGTTTTAAGGCTTTCTCAGCCTGTCCAAAATTCGCCTCCTCGCTTTTCATGGCCTCGGCCATCGCTTGATCTTTGCCGTTCAGCGCTTTCTCTCCACTGGCGCTGTCGCCTTGATTATTCGGCTTGGCGGCGTCTTTCCCTTCGGTCGCTTTGCCGCCCCCATCGCTCATGCCCTGAGTGTCTTCTTCGCCCTCTTCTCCCATGCCAACGGTTGGGATGGTCACCTCCTGCGTGGTCGGCGGCGACCGATCAGACACTTCTGCGCCTGTCGAGGTCACGGTTTGCCCGCCGAAAACACCCCCAGACCCTGATTCCGATTTGGACACGCTGGCGGGCGCGAAGTAATCGGCGATCCCCTTCCGCTGAACGTCCGTCGTGACGTTCAAGAGCCACAACAGCAAGAAGAAAGACATCATCGCCGTTACGAAGTCCGCATAGGCGACTTTCCATGCGCCGCCATGATGGCCGCCCCCGTGCCCCCCTTTCTTCTTGCGCCGAATGATGATGACGGGTTGCGGTGTGCTCATAGCCTTACGCTCCGGGGGCGGGCAACGCCCCTGTTGCCTCTTCCACTTCTGCAAAAGTGGGGCGCGTTTCGCTGAGCAGCGCTTTGCGCGCGTATTCGGTCGAGACCGAGGGTGCAAACCCTTGCAAATGAGCCAAAAGCCCTATCTTGACACATTGGATATATTTGGCCTCCGCTTCCAGAATGGCCTTGATCGAGGTTGCCATCGGACCAATCGCGCCATAGGCTGTCCAAACGCCCATAAAAGTTCCCACCAATGCGCCACCGATCAGACGGCCTAAAACCTCTGGCGGTTCGCTGATCGACCCCATTGTATGGATCACACCCAAAACGGCGGCAACGATACCGATCGCGGGCATGCTGTCCGCGATGTTTTGAATGGCCCCTACAATACCGGCATCTTCCATGTGATGTACCTCCAACTCTTCATCCATCAAGGCTTCAAGCTCATATGGTTTGTCGGAGCCGAGCGTAACAAGCCGTAAATAGTCACACAGAAAGCTGACAGCGTGATGGTTATGCAAAAAGCCCGGGAACTGGGTGAAAAGGGAGCTTTGCTCGGGATTTTCGATATGCTGCTCCAAAGCCAAAAGCCCTTTGGTCTTGGCGAGCTTAAAAACCTGATACATCATGCATAAAAGCTCAATGTAAGATTGTTTAGTGTATTTCGGTTTTTTCAGCAAAAGCCCCAACGCTTTTCCGGTTCGGCGAATGACGATCCCCGGATTGCCGATGACAAAACCGCCCGCCGCTGTGCCGCCCATAATAAGGATTTCAAGGGGTGCAGCCTCGAGCAGCACCTCCAGATGGCCACCTTCAAGCATATAACCGCCGATGGTGCAGGCGACAACAACCAGGATGCCGATGATCAGATTCATGGGAAAAACCGAAAGGGGAGGATCCAAACGATCTCTACCCTAAGTTGAAGAAGTTAACATCTTTTTAACGCGATTCCATACACAGATATGTTTCCAAAGGGAGGATCCGCGTTAACCATAATAAACAATTGACGAATTTACTTTTGATTCGTTAGGAAGGCACAAAGCTGCTATAGCAGAATGAAAGCTTATACCGGAGGATCGACATGAAACAGCTTAACTCTTACCGTTTTTATGAATTAGGTGCCAAGCTACATAGTCTAACCGGGGCCGAGAATAACGGACGAGTCACCGATCTCTTCGCGCCGCTCAGCGAAGCGCAGACCATGCTGGATGGCTTTATCAAAGGTGATGCCATCACGCTAACTTCGTCAAAATCAGATGCGGTCAAATTACTGAACAAGATCGGCTCTATTTTTAACCGTTCTTTCATCGACCCCTCCACGCGTCAATTGCGCGCCGGCGACAGCGAAGAGCGCGTGGATACTCATGAGATCGCGATGTTAAGGACGCTGGTCGAAAAATTTGAACACGCACTGGCGGCCGAATTGAACCGCGCCCCCACCTATGTAGCGGGACGCTGCGGAATCTATTCGACCTATGATCTGGCCGAAAATGCGCAAGAGATTTTTTCGGAAGCACAACGCGCGATCATCCCCGTTGCCGCACAAAATGAATTTGCGGCGGCAGGACGTGCCCTCGCCTTTGGACTGGCCACAGCTTCTGTTGTCCATGCGCTCCGCGCGATTGAGCTGATGCTACGCAGTTATTATGAAACTTTTACCTCATCCCCTCTAGCAAAAAGCGAGCGCGGCTATGCGGCCTATCTGAAACGCCTCACCTCTTTGGTCGAGGAGGAAGACCGCGGAAACACCACGGCGCGTCCAGACAAGCGAGTCGTTCAAATGCTGGCGCAGGTGAAAGACCACTACCGCAACCCGCTTGTGACCGCCGATCTGGTGACATCGATTGAGGAAGCTACGCAGCTTTTCGGGATGGGCAGCGCACTGATCGCGCTGATGTCGGACGCCGTCGCCACGCGCAAGACACCAGAGGGAGAAATTTCCGGCGATGTCCGCAACGCCCTTTCGGCGCTGGCCGCAGCCAAGGGAGAGGCCGAGGCGTTTTAGGCAAAAAAGAAAGGCGGTGGTTTCCCACCGCCTTTCGGTCTTAAACGTCTAAGCGCGAGGCTTAGAACGCCAGCTTTTGAGAGACCAACAGGACATACCCATCGTTCTTCACGCCAGCATCGGTCTTCTGATCGAAGAGGACACCGTCGAGATTCGTGGTCAGACCCGACGTCCAAGCATAGCTACCGCCGATGCCATAGGAGTTGAAATCCTTGACATAGTTGACGCCTTGAGACGTGGAGGCATAACCAGAAGCCGAAGAGTTGAGCAAGTTCGAGTAGCCTTCACCGCCAAGATAGCTGATGCCGACACTCGCCTTGTTGAACTCGTACTTCAGACCTGCAGTATAGGTGTGTTGATCCTTGTTCTGCGACACAACCGTGTCATAGCGGCCCAAATCTGTATATGTAGCGCCGAGGGTGAAGCCTTCAGCCGCCGCCTTCGCGCCGATTTCCCATGAGGTGAAGTCCTTCACCTTGCCGACAGGAGCGTCCCAGATCCATGTTGGAGAGCCGAAGCCTGTCGTAACGCCAGAAGATCCGGTGATGACATTCGCGCTTAAGCCAAGCGTCACAGGATTAAAGCTTCCCGTGTAGGCAATAGCTCCCTTGAACACATCATTGTAAGGAGAACTGGCTCCGTTGCCCTGGGTGAGGTTGCCAAAAGTGCTGTTTTTGATCGTGGTCACATTCGCGCCATAGCTGTAGAAGTTTGGCTCATAGGTCACTGCAGCTTGCACCTTGTGCATGTCGTTACCAACCTTCGGCGTGTAATAGGTCACGTTCGTGCCGTGATCCGTTCCATCAACGCCCACAACGAAATTCTTGGCATAAGTGGTGGTATCAAGAAAGTCGATGTAACGACCCGTGACTTGGCCTTCGCCAACGGTCGGCGCCGTGATCGACAGATCCGTCGCGCCGCGCGAGTCGCCCAGCTGAACCTTACCAAAGCCGCCCGACAGGAAGATGTAGGCTTGGTCAACTTGGACGCTGTTGCCATTGCCCGTGAAGGCATTCGAGATGTCAGGGTTGTTGTCGAGTGTCAGCTTACCACCGTACTCAAAACCCGTGCCCTTGCCATTGATGTCGAAATTCAGGCCGTACAGAGTTTCGAAATCATGGTTCGCGCGGTCTGGACCAGGAGCCGTCCGAGCCGCTTCATGATACAGACCGGCTAAGACATCAATGTCGCCGCCGACATTCACAGTCACAGGAGCTGGCGCTGCAGCTTGAGCTGCGCCAGCGAAAGCAAAACCGACAATCGCGGTCGTTGCGAGAAGAATTTTACGCATGTTTCCCCCTTTGGGTTGATCGATGGTTCGTGATTTAAAGTGGAAATCCCGAGTGGAACGGAACCGCTCCACACCTGCAGTCTTATACGCCTCCGTTTCAGAGACAAGACAGAAACTGCCGTGAGGAACACAAGCGCGTCTTCTGTGGCATAAAGGCAACAAAAAGACCCGAAAATTAAGATCAACTCTATGATACATAAAGGAATGTGTCTTGTTCAAGCCGCACCTTCCAAAGAATTTTTACGGCTTTTCCGAAGCCCCTCTATCGGTTTCAACCCGATTTCGCCCCGTCCCTTTCGCGCGATAAAGGGCCTGATCGGCTCGGTGAAGCAGTCCCTCGACGCCCAAGTCGTTGGCTTCCAGATGCGCCACGCCGATGCTGACGGTGCACGCGATAGGGGTCGCTTCGACAATAAAAGGGCGTTCTTCGATATGCACGCGTAGACGCTCAGCTACATCATAGGCCGCCTCCAGCGTGGTTTCGGGCAAGAGAACCGCGAATTCTTCTCCGCCAATCCGTCCCATCGTATCGGATTGACGCAAACTTTCGACGCTGCGCCGCACGACGCCTTGCAAAATCGTGTCGCCGACCGCATGTCCGCGCGTGTCGTTGATCTTTTTGAAATAATCAATATCGATCATCATAACGGCCATATCTCTGGAAAAACGCCGCGCGCGCCGTAATTCCTGCTCAGCCTGATTCTGGAAATAGCGGCGATTAATGATCCCCGTCAGCGCGTCGGTCGAGGCTTGGCGGAAAAGCTCGGCTTCCATTTCTTTTCGCTGAGAAATATCGTTCAGCGCAATCAGAATCGCTGGCGTATTTCGATAATCGACTCCGATAGCGGCAATCTCGGCTGTAAACACCCGCCCTTGAGCCGTACGCATCCGCACTTCGATATCTCGCACGTCGGGGACACTGTCGAACAATTTAGTCAGCATTTCTTTATCGGAAGGATCAAGATAAAATTCCTCGATATTCCCGCGCAGTAGCTGATGGGCGCCGCTTTGAAAAAGCATACAGCTTTTGCGATTGACGAAAAGAATTTGCCCCCCCATGCGCCGGATAATCAGAATCGGATAGGGAAGGATTTCGAGCACCGCCCGTTGGCGTTGCTCATTCTTCAAAAGATGCTGTTCGATCTCGACTTGCGCGGAAATATCGAACGCCGTCAGCATCAAGGCGGGCTTTCCCAGCCAGTCGATGCACCGCAGAGTCAGTGTCACCCAAATTTCCGTCCCGTCCGTGCGAACCATCCGTGTGCGCGTGATGAAGGCTTTTTTGCTGCCATGCATCAACTCGTCGTAATCACTTTCCATACGCGGCCAGATATCCGGCGGAATCACCGCGCGCAGCAAAGGCAGTCTCATCACTGCTCGAAGATTGGGATAGCCTAAAAGCTCCGCAAAAGCGGCATTGACATAAAGCGGCTTAAAATTTCTGTGAATGATGATCCCTTGCGGAGACTCATCAGCATAGGCCTTAAAGTCAGGTGTCGCAGGGCGTAGGCGCGGCGGCAAAGACCGTGGGGCTTTTGAAGGGGCTTTCGGTTTTGGCATCTTGGGCCCAGCATGTCACGAAAGAGGAACAGGAGGAAGAGGCTGTTTGAAGCCTCACCAAGAGCACAGATAGAGTGGGTCCAAGGAGGTGCTGTCAGGAATTTCTATACCGCACCACGTCCTAAGTTAGCCTTTTGTGCCCCGAGCGGTTGCGACAGGATTGCCGCTCGCCGGACAGAAAAAGATGAAGCAAAATAAGGACCAAGTCCGGCCAGCGGTCCTCATGGCGCAGAGCGCGTGGTGTCGAGCAAAAAGGTCAACCTGTAACGTCTCGCAGTATAAAACGGCAGGGCGCTCAAATTTAGAGCACAACTTGAAATGATTCCAAACAGCGTCGACGCAGCATGAATATCCCTGCATGCAAAATATGGGTCTTTGCTGGAAAGACACACTTTATCTTAAAGAAGCGTTAACCAAAAAGTAATCTTTAGAATGGCGCAATGCACCAGAAAGTTGCAGTATAGGATTGCGAATCAATCGACCGTCGGGAGGAGATAAAGGGTGAGCATCAAGACCAAAAGCCTAGGACTTGTCCTCGCGCTTGCGCTGGGGCTTGGCGGCTGTGAGGCATCCGATCTCCCCCTCGCCAAAGACACGACGGGGCGTGATCCGACCGTTGCCGAAGTTCCCAATCCAAATGAAACCGTACGCGGCGATACAGATCCTCCTGTTGTCACACTAGATATCGACTCGCTCCATGAACGCAGATTGACCCGCGCGAGTGAAATCCCCTCTGGCTCTATCGTGCCCGCAACGAATCTGGAGGGAGTCCCCGTGACTGCGGCTCTACAGGCCGTTTTGTCTGGCACAGATATTTCGCTGGCTTGGAATGCGGGCACATTGCAAGATCACTTGGTTAGCGTGACAAATCTCAGCGGCCCCCTTCCCAAGGTGGTCGACCGCATTTGTGCAGCGGCCAAGATTTTTTGCAGCTATCGGCATGGGTCTCTTGAATTGTCCGAAACGGAAACCTTTATCGTTTCACTTCCCCCTGCTATTCGGGCGGCAGGTTCATCCGCCTCCGGCGGGGACGCAGCAAGCAATAGCATTACCAAGGCGATTAACAGCCTTCTGAGTGTTAAAAAGGCAAAAGGTGAAGGGAAAGAAGGGGGAAAAGAAAAGGCGCAAGTCGACGATCAAGGGGGAAATATCATTTATACGGCGGATGTTCGGGGAGAGGAGCTTGTTTCAGAGTATTTGAAACAGCTGCGTACCGGACGCCCTTTGATCGTTTTGCAGATCTATTTGTGGGAAGTCACCCTGTCGCGGGAAAATGCTCAGGGCATTAATTGGACGCAGCTTCAAAATAAGCCGCCTATTAACCACACGACTTTAACTTCCGTTGGCGCTCTAACATCAGCGGCAGGTGCGTTGAGCTCCCCAACCCCAGGTAGTGTGAGTTTAGGTGCTGTGACGACAGGCATTCTCTCGGTGAATGCTGTCGCGTCCTTTCTGGCCACAAAAGGGCGCGTTCAGTCCATCAGCAACCCGCAAATGACCTTTGTCTCGGGATCGGGGGCGGAACTAAAAGTCGGCGGAACGCAACGCTATATTTCCCAAGTTGGCACCCTTACAAACGCGAGTACGGCGAGCGGCAACGGCGTCCCAAATCCGACATCATCGGCAAATAATAATACGGTTTCGACGGACAGTATTGAAACAGGCCTCACGATCAAGGCGGGAGGTTCTTACGAAAATGGGGTTATTTTTGCGAATCTTGAGGTTGCCCTTAAGAATTTGATTAGCCTTCATCCAACGGACACCGCGAGTGGCACGATCGATTTACCAGAAACGACGGATGAGCAAATGAACACAATCCTTCGGGTCCGTCCGGGGGATAATATGCTTCTGGCGGGGCTTGTGACCTCCAACGACAACGGAACGGCCCAAGGCTTCCCGCTTGGATCAGACTCGACTTTTCCCCTCTATGGGGATGAGAGCCACAATAACCGTGAGATTGTCATGATCGTGAAGCCGTCGATCGTCTTGTTTTCGGATAAATCAGCAAAGGAAGCCGACACGAAAGCTCAGGATGCGCCGTCTCTTTCAGTTCCGGCGGCTTTAAGCGCCTCCCTCTCCGCGCCTATTTCCTCGCTTCCGCCTCTCTCTTTACCGACACCGACAACGCCCCCTGCGCCTTCAGCCCCCCCCCGTGCGTCTGTTGACAATCAGCTGATGCAAAATGCTTTTTCAAATGCCTTGGCGCAGATGGCCCCTTCGGAGAAGAAGGAAGACGCGCCATGACGTCAAAAACGCCTCAATTCCTTTTGCTTTTTGCGCTTTTTGTTCTTTCCATCGCTCCGGCTGCGGCGCGGGAAGCGGCTTTTATGACTCCAGGAACCCTAACATCTAAGGGCTCAGGGGAAAGTGTTGTGCGGGTCGATCCCAAACCCGACATAGAGGTGGGTGATTCAGAATTAAATGTGACCAAACGAGTCTCCGTCTTCTTCTCAAATTCAAGCAATGGAGCTGTAAAGATTGAGAATTTTGTCGTGAACGCTGATGCAAACGTCACGGCAACTCTTTCGGCCAATGATTGCCAGAAACAGGGCGTCATTCAACCAGCGAGCCGGTGCAGCATTGAGGTGAGCGTGACTCCCGCCGCACCGGGTAACTGGAGTGTCGAAATCCTGATGACTCACGCAGGGGTGGGGCGTATCGCCCGCGCCCATCTCAGCGGCAAAACGCCTGATTTTGTTGGCAATGAAAAAAATATCGGACTTGCCGTCAGCTCCAAAGAAATCAAGCCCGTCGATTTTGCCACTGTGGAAACTGGAGGCGGAAAAGCTGTCCGTTCAACTCTTTTGGTGAATGACAGTCCAGAAAAGGTCACTATCGAGTCCATTGATCTCATCGAAGCGACCAACGGCTTGCGGCTCTTGGATCAGGGATGCAAAGTTGGGATGGACATTCCGCCCGCCTCCTCTTGTCCTGCGACGCTTGTTTGGGAACCGAGAACGGGAGGCGCCGTTTCAACAGACCTAATTATCAGGCACACGGGTAAGCTTGGTTTTGCTGTGATCCCCGTTCGCGGTGTGGCGAGTGGTGCGATGAAGGGAGAGTCGTTAAGCAAAGACGAGAAATCCCTGCCGTTGCCTCCGTCTCCAGATGAAATTGCGAAAGCGGTCGGTGCAAAGATAGGGTCTGTTTTTGCTTCATCTCTGAGCGTGTCCAAACATCATGCTCCGGCGGATCTGACACTTATTGGGACGGTCGGAGCGCGCGCCGTTTTTCTTTTGTCCGATGGAAAGACACGAATCGTTTCGGTTGGCGAAACTTTTAATGCTGCGGGGGCAGCCGTTTCTCTGCTTGCCCTGAGTCCTCGCTTTGCAACCATCTCCGAAAAAGCCGGAAAAAGAACATTGCCCCTTGAATCCTCCCCGGATGTCATCGAGAAAGCCCTGCACTCCACTTCTGGCATGTCAGGCATTTTGGCCGAGGAAGCTGAAGAAAGATCAGACAGCCGGAAGGAGACGCGATGAGTTCTTCCGAGCTCCCTGCCGACTTTCCAAGCGATTCACTGGCGCTGACGGTCAAGCCAAAGCATTATGATATTGCGACGACTGAACAGGCTATGCGGCGCGCAAATGGCCGCCTTTTTTCAATTGCGGAAATTCTGCGGCACAATGGGTTCCCAGCTCATGTTGCGGACGAACAAGGCCGTACGGAAGCAGGAAACGAGGAGCTGACAATGCAGGCTTTGCGCTTGCATGTCCCCTCCCCTGTTCAGGCCGCTATGGGACTTTGCCTGCTTGAGCTTCGCAAAGGCATCCTGCGCGTTGCCGTCAGCGATCGTGTCGATGATGCGGATTTTCTCCATATCTCGAACAGCTTAGCTCAAGCCAAATACAAAGTGGATAAGGTCGAGGTCGAATCGTGGGACCGTGCGGCGCTCTTACGCCTGATGCGTGAACAAAGCGAGATGGCCGGAGATCGACTGATTCGCACCTTTGCGGCGTTGTCGCGCGATCCCGACAACGCCATGATGATCGAAGAAGCTGTCCATGATATTTTGGCCGAAGCGCTTCAGAGCCGCACGTCCGATATCCATCTGTCTTTGCACGATGATAACGCGCGCTGCTGGATACGCTACCGTGTGGACGGCGATCTTGTTTATAAACACCTCCTACCACATCGCGTCATGGCGCCTATTGTGACGCGCATCAAGACAGACGCCAAAATGGATGCGGCCGATCGGCAGCGTCCCCAAGACGGGCGTTTGGTGTTCGAATGGCAGGGGCGCATGATCGATGTGCGGTGTGCGGCGCTGCCTGTGTCACCATCAGGGGAAAAACTGACCTTACGCTTGCTCGATCGCGAAAATTTGCGCTCCTTTGATGAGCTTTTCCTGCACGCTCCATCCGTTGGGGAACGACTCAGAAAGGCCATACACGGCCACACAAAGGATGGCGGTCTGATCGTTGTCAGCGGTCCGACGGGATCCGGAAAATCCACGACTTTGTACGGGATTATTCAGGAAATAGACCGTGCATCACGCGCCGTCTATTCAGTCGAAGCGCCGGTTGAATATGACATGCCACTGGTAGACCAAACTTCTGTTTCGGACAATTCTGTTAATTCTATTGCCGATATTATTCGCGCGCTGATGCGGCATGATCCGGATGTTATTATTGTCGGCGAAATGCGCGACAGCGACACGGTCGAGGCCGCTTTGCGCGCCACGGAATCGGGCCACACGGTGATTACGACTGTCCACTCGGTGGACGCGCTGCATACGCTGGATCGTATCGATGGGTTTCTTACAGCCGCGTACAGAACCAGCGGTCTTTATATTCTGGGGCACGCCTTGATCGCAAGCCTGTCTCAAAGGCTCGTAAAAACCGTATGTCCTGCCTGCCATACCAAGGATACGGCCCTGTCCATTTATGGAAGCCTTGCGCGATGTGGCGATATCGGGGTGGATCCTTTTGCCTCTTTGTCTCTGGCCGCTCAGACGGGATGCGATTTATGCAACCACAGCGGATATTTAGGTCGAACTCTTGCCCTAGAAGCTATGTTTCCGCCGGAAGACCAATCCAGTCGCCGTGCGATTACGGAAATGATGATCTCCAACGTTACGACATCTATTGTTGATGTGCCCGGAACTTTTTACATGCCGCGCCGCCAATCTCTCGTCGATCTGATTACACGGAATGCCATCGATGCCCATATGGGAGCCGCCATGTTGATTGAGGAAACAGCAACGAGCACAGGCCGTGGAGGGTAGAGAGAGCGCATGAAGCTGTTTCATGCTACATACGCCCATCCCCGTGGCGGCCTCACAGAGGTTCTGGAGGACGCTTTTTATCTTCCCAACGTCATTGCCGTCCGCCGACAGTTGCGAAACAACGGCTATTATCCGATCTCGATCAAGGAAATCCATAAGCCTCTATTCGAATGGGCGGACGTCCGGACGCGGGCATGGCAGATTCAGCTTTTGCGCGCACTGCGTTTTCAGGGGGCGACGGCCTCGGCCGGAACGGCACTCCTAAACATCATCGAGGGCGAAACGGATCCACGCCGCCGGATCGCTTTTCTGCCAACGCGTACTGTTCTGAAAGGGGGAGGGTCTTTTTCGGACGCTCTGCGCGAACTTCACCTTTTGGACGCTGCAACGATGGCGATCATCACAGCAGGCGAACGGGCAGGCGATTTAAAGGGGGTCATCCAACATGCCATCGAGCATACGGAAGAAAAGAGTAAACATACCAAATTGATTATGACAGCCCTTAGCTGGTTGTCTTTCGATATTTTGAATATCGTTGGCACTGTTTGGGGCGCTCAATTCGGCTTTATTCCGTATCTTAAAAGTCAAGGTGTCAAGTCAACGGATCCTGCCGTCCTTGAGCGCTTTAATCACGCTATATCCTTGGCCACTTGGGTTAACATGACTTTGCTTGTTTTCATCACAGGGCTTGTCTTTGGTATTGCGCTCTTTGTGATTCTCTACTGGATCAATCGCCATAAGCCGGATCACTATACAGCCCGCACGCTTATGCACATGCCCATCATGTCAGCCTATCTCCGCAATGCGAGCTTGAAAGAAAGCTGCAAGCTCATGCAGCGGCTTCTGAATGGCAAAGTTCCTCTTGCCGAAGCCTTAGACATCATCATTGAAAGCGTCTACGAGCCTGCGGCGCGGCTGTACTGGACAGGGTGTAAGAAGCAGATCATGGCGGGATCATCTCCTGCCCGCGCTATGGCACGCGCGCCGCTTTTGAAGGGTGAACGGGATCAAATCATGACTATTCAATCCATCGATCAGCTCGCTGAAGTTTATGCGGCAATTGCGGAGGAGCGAGGCCTGATGGCAAAAGCAGATCAGAGGCGGCTAGCCTTGGCCGGCATTATTATCATGATGGTGTTAGCAGGCGCCACGGTCTTGACGATGATCTATCTCCTGATGGTTCAAAATCAGAGCTTTTTGGATAGTCTTAAAGACCTTCGTTCTTAGAAACGACTTGCCAGAAGGATCAGAAAATGACTCTCGCGTCACATATCAAAAACCTCTCCCTTATCTTCCAAGCCCGTAGCGATTCGGATACGGGGGGCTCTGGGTCTTTTACGGCAGAGGTAACGGAATCTTCGGCCAGTCTGGGACGGGCTCTTTTTGGGGTGTTGAGCTTACCGGTGGAGCTTTACGTTCCCCCCGATATCATCGGGGGCACCTGCCCACGCATTCGCGGTCAGGAACATGAGGTCGTTTGGCATGCGGCGGCTGAAGCCTGTGACAGTGAGCGCATTCATACTGTCT
Organism: uncultured Pseudomonadota bacterium; assembly: GCA_903824505.1. Taxonomy (GTDB): domain Bacteria; phylum Pseudomonadota; class Alphaproteobacteria; order UBA9219; family UBA9219; genus CAIXLI01. The sequence goes on from CAIJXG010000081.1 coordinate 43,960, forward strand.
GGCAATCGGCGGGAAACAGAACATGGTATTTTGCAATCCGGTCAGATTCCTTAGCCTCTCATCCGAACTCATGGTGTCCGCTGGCTGCCTTATTGGCCACGGTTCAAAAAAAAGAAGCGTTGCCAGCCTGTTATACCTATTATGAGGAGGAGATGGCTATGATTGTTGTCCTGACCTCCGATGAATTAAATGTTTTCAGGGGCACTGCGCCGGTGATCAAGGCCAAAACAGAGAGAATTTTGAAAGAGCTTAGCCTTGCCTCCGCCATCACCTTGGATCCTTATCAGGTTGAACAGTTAAAACCTGTGCCATGGTTTTCGGCATCGCTCTTCGAAGATAGGGCGCGGCGGGGTTTGTCCGCTTTCTCTGCTTTGGCCGCTTTAGCTGTGATCTCGATTTCCTTCTTGGTTTGGGTCCTTGCCAGCCTCGCCACGCTCAGCGCCCATAGCGACTTGAGCGAGGCAATCCGCATGACGCAGATAAAATCCTTGCAACTGATTCAAGAAGCGGATACCGCGCGGTTTAGTCCGGTCCGTCGTCAGCTTGGGGCGCTGCTGGCTGTGAATGACGCGCTGCTTGACTTGAACGGCTATCTAACCATTTATGAAGTAAAAGAGGGAGTTATTCGCTGGCGTGCGCTTGTGCCGCCAAGCGCGACGGGTGAGCGGATTGTAGCGATTGGAGGCAAGAATATTGGTCCTTCAGATGATGGGATTGTGATCGGCAACGATGCTGAAATCGAGTATGAAGCCGCACATAAAGGAGGCAAGTAATGAATGGCGATATCCGCGTTTTTCTCCGCTTCTTCTCGACTCGGCTTTTCGTGCGTTTTTTTCAAACGCAAGATAAGGCGTTGTCCGTTGTCTTGGGAATTTGCTGGGCGACGGCACTGGCTATTCTGACGTTGTCGACCTATGCCGTGCACAATGCTGCGACAACACGCAAGGAGGCCGCGACAGCGCTGGTCTCCCAACCGCATCTTCCTGTGATCAACACGAAACCCTTGGAAGAGCGTGATGTTCAAATCGCCGCAGATCGGTTGAGTCGCCAGTTCGCGAACCTCAAATTCGATGTTCTCAGGGATCAAAAGCTTATCCGGATAACATCAAACGATGGAACGCACTTCAATGACTGGGTCTCCGCTGTAGCCTATCTCGACACGATGGCACCCGATATGCATTGGCAGCTCACATCCCTTTGCGTAGGCAGCTGTAGCGACTCGACCCTTATGTCGGCGACTATTGCGGGGGAGAAAAAAACCTACACCTTGCCGAAAGCGAAGTAATTTTTGTGAAAACGAAACAAGCGGATTAGTTAAAAGTGCCATAATCTTCTCCCCTTGTTGAAGAAGCTCCTGAATATAGAGCAATGGGGGTCGATTTAGGCGGGATTATATCGCAAGTCAAGCGGCGGCTTAACTTTTTAAGGGTTAAATCCCTTTCCGAGATCACGCCATAACGCCTTCGGCGCGGATGCGTTGGCGCAGGAGGTCGATAGGGGCCAGCGCCCCCTGTCCATCCGCGTCGAAGCACCAGAAGGTCCAGCCATTACAAGCCGGAAGCCCTTGGACCAAGGCGCCGACTTTGTGGATCGAGCCGGTGATCTGGTCGCCTTGCAAGTCAATCTGCAGCGTTGCATCGGCCTTGACTCGGGCACGGTGACGGTGGCGTTCATCGAACAGGAATTGCCCCGGATGCAGCAAGCCACGTTCTAGAATAAAGCCGAAGGGAATGCGTGGCTCTTCGCGCTTGGATTGCGTCGTCAGAGAGTCCTCGTCCGGCGCACAGCGGGTGGCTGCGATACGGCGCTGCGCATGTTCGGCATACGCGGACTCGCGCTCCAGCCCGATGAAATGCCGTCCCAGCATTTTCGCCGCTGCGCCCGTAGTGCCGGAGCCGAAAAAGGGATCCAAAATCACATCGCCCGGCTTGGTCGAGGACAAAATAACCCGATACAAAAGCGACAAAGGCTTTTGAGTCGGATGCACCTTGTCGCCCGCCTCGGTTCGCAACCGTTCTTTGCCGGTGCAAATAGGCAGATGCCAGTCGCTGCGCATCTGCTTGTCGTCATTCATATTCTTCATCGCGTCGTAATTGAAGCACGGACGGGCTTCTTTGGACGGGCTGGCCCAGATCAAGGTCTCATGCGCGTTGGTGAACCGCTTGCCCCGGAAATTCGGCATCGGGTTGTTCTTGCACCAAATCACATCATTCAAAATCCAAAATCCAAGATTTTGTAGAATCGCGCCGACACGAAAAATATTGTGATAACTGCCGATCACCCACAAACACCCATCCGGTTTTAGGACTCGTTTCGCGGCTTTCAGCCAATCATAGGTGAATTTGTCATAGGCCGCGAAATCCTGAAACTTGTCCCAATCATCGTCCACCGCATCGACTTGCGAATGGTCGGGACGCAACAAATCACCGCCCAGCTGCAGATTATAGGGGGGATCCGCAAAAACGGCGTCGACCGAATGAGCGGGCAGCGCGTTCATCGACGCGATGCTATCGCCGATCAGGATCTGATCAAGAGGAAGAGTGGCGGGCGCGGCCGCTTTGGCTTTGGAAGCGCGAATCGTTTTCGTCATGTCGGGCAGAATCGGAAATAAAGATTAACAAATCGTAAACAACCCGCCTTCTCTCCGATTCAAGAGAAGGCGGGATTGAGATCATTTATTGATTTTTACTTCTTCTTCGCGGGAGCTGCCTGAGCCGCTTTGGCGGGAGCTGCCGCTTTTGCTCCTGCCGCCGGTGCTGCAGCTGCGGAAGCCGGAGTCGCCGAGGCTTCCGTTGTAACCGCCTGATCGACTTCCGAACGGATGGCGGACGGCACAGCGATGGTCGCGATCGTAAAGTCCCGTTCATGCGTGACGAGCGTCACATCTGTCGGCAGTTTCAATGCACTGAGGTGGATCGCGTCATTAACCTGCAACCCGTCCAGAGTAACTTCAAAACGCGGGGGGATCTTGTCGGGCGCGCACAGCACCTCGATTTGATGATGCACGATATTCAAGGTGCCGCCGCGTTTGATGCCCGGGGATTTTTCAGGGTTGATAAAGGCGACAGGCACGGATACGCGCACACGCGTATGGGTGGAGACGCGCAGAAAATCCACATGCAGAGGACGATCACTGACCGGATCGAACTGCACATCGCGCGGCAGAACGCGGTGCTTCTGACCGTCAATCTCAAGATCAAACAAATGGGTCATAAAGCCCGGGGCGTCCAGATAGCGCACCAGAATCTTGTTCTCAACCGCAATCAAAAGCGGCGTTTTCTTGTCGCCATAAATAACGGCCGGCACATAGCCCTTAGCGCGAATGGCGCTGACAGCGCCTTTGGTGCTTTTCGTCCGCGCTTGAGCGGCAAAAGTGGTGATTTGGGTCATAACGCTCTCTCCTTAGGATGATGAAAACAGGAGAGAACGGGGAAAGAGGCGGTTCCGTGATCCGCTTTTCCGAGCCTTCCCCTGTGGGCCTTGTCGCGCCGTTAACATTGCGGAGCCTCCAGGGGTGCTGCCGCGACGCAAGGGGCTTGTAGCAGCTTCTTTCTTGTAACGCCAAGGGAATTTTAGCTCTTTGTCCTATGGCGCGGCGACAATCCGCCCACTTCCGATTTCATAGATTTGGTTGGGATGAAGGGTGATGTCTTTATCGACTTTCGTACCCCCGTCGCCCCCCTTATCCTCGCCCTGCCAGCGCAGACGGACCGTGTCGGGGGTCACAGAGAGAATCCGCAAGTCAGATCGTCGCGTCTCGGGTGTCCATCGCTCTCCCTGTAGCCAGAGAGTCCAGTCATTGGGATCGCTATAAAAAATGGCTCCAAGACGAAGATCCCCCTGACCCATCGGCGCATTTTTAAAGGCTAGTTTCTCAGCCACGCGCGTTTCCTCCGGCGTGAAAAAAAGAGAGGTCTCGGGGGGAGATTCCGCACGCGCGAAACCGGACAAAAGAAGAAGCGCGAGGGAAAGCGCATATAAGCTTTTCATGGGCGCTTTTCTTCCAAATGGGGGTTTGCGCCGTTTGACAACCAATTGCCCTCGGCGGTCAGATGCACATTAGAGGCCGTTACGCTTCCTTCAGCCGTTGGAAGGCGCGTGACGCTTAAGGTCTGAAAAGTCACGCGCCCGGGCAAGGTATGACGGACAGAGTCCAAAAAACGATACGCGTCTTTATCTGTGGGGGCGTCGGCGTTCAGCGTGATTTTACTGCAAGCGAGATTTTGTTTTTCCGCACTGGGCGTATCAATGACAACTTTTTCTTCCGGCGCGATGGTATAGATCAGATGAGTCAGATGCGCCTCAACCGCCCGTCTTTCTAGACTTTGGGCAACGCGGAGGCGATCGACAGGTGGCAGGGCATCCTCAGCCTCTTTGTCCGTGATCTGCCGTTTTAGTTTTTCCGTTGCCGCAATATCTTCTTGAAGCTGAGAGAGCGCCTGTCGGTTCTTCAGAATCTCTGTTCGCAGATGGGCGCGCTTGGAGGCCGCCTCCTGTTGCGCGAAAGTCAAAAGAGGCTGCGCCGTTGCCCCAATCAAAAGTGCAAGGGCCAACAGAAAAAGCCAGAGGCGATGGCGTTTGAATTTACTCATGCGTCCCTCTTTGTCCGGGCCGTTGCAGCGTGATTTCCGTCGTGGGGGCGTCCATTTTTTGGCTTGTGTCGGGCGCTACGGAATCCTGAGGCCGCGCCGGATAGGGCGGTTTTGTCACGCTTATCTGGTAATCGGGCATCGCATGGGCGATTCGTGCGGCTGCGGTGTCAAAAACAGCTTGCGCGTCGGCACGTTCAGGTTTGGCGCCATCTGTCAGAACGGTGAAAGAGAGGGTAAAAATCTCTGGCGCGGACGAGTCCACCTGTGTCCATGTCACGCCTTCGAGTCGAAGAGGCTTTCCAAGCCCCAAGGTCAGCTCGCGCAGCCCATGCCATGGCAGGGGCGTTTGTTCTTCATAAATATGTTTGCGGGCGACGGCCGCGCGCAGCTTGCCCAAAGGCGCGGTTTCGGGTGCGGCTTGTTGTTGGGTTTCAGCCAAAGTCTGCCGACTTTCTGTCAGAGCCGATAAATCCTTGTGGGTTTTGGAAAGGGTTGAGATCAAATCTCCGGCCTGCGCCAGCGTAAGGCCGATCACGGCGATGAGCGCTCCCACCGCCAGCCGTAACCCCCAGAATTGGAGGATTTGATGCCGCCTCTGTATGCGTGTTGAGGACATCATCAACCCCAATACGGGACGGCGCGTCAGAATTTGTGCCGCAAAAAGTAGATCCGAATCCAAAGCTGCTGGCGGCGGCGCAAAGGGCAGCGCCAGTTTTTGAGCCGCATCAAAAGGCGAAAGGAAACGAATGAGCCGCAAGGGCATATCGGCAAAAGCCGTTGTTCCGCTTGCTGACTCTGGCCATAAGAGCAGCAAAGCGAGATCCTTGGATGTTGGCAGCCCGTAACGCGTAAGATAATCAAGGCTCGCACGGATATCGCGGGCGGCGGTTTCGGTTTCCTCGCCAACGGAAGGCAGCGGCGTAAGACGCGTGAAAACCAGATTCCCGCGATAGGTCACAATTTGCCGCAGACCGCCTGTTTTTTGACGGCTGACCATCATGGCCCAGCTCTGCGCCGCTTCGGGCATCAACCGCGTCAAGAGAGGCGCTCCTTCGATGGGCAACAAACACAAGGTGGGAAGCCGATCACGGAGCCTCTCTTCCCACGCAAAAATCGGATTGTTTTCCTGTAGGCCAACCAACAAAATGCGATGGGAATCGTGGCGGAAGGCGCGTTGCGCCGTCAGTCGCGCCTGAGGAAAATTTTGTTTCAAGCGCCTGTCAATCAAGCGAGCGCGATCCAGAAAATTTAAGCGCGGAACCGTGTCGCAGCGGTAATCTTGCGCCAGATTATCGGCGCATAGGATCAGTCGCGCCTTGGGATATGCTGCGATAAGATCCAAAATCTCTTCCGACAAACGGTTCGGCACAGTCCGTGTGATAAAAGGCATGGCATCAGGAATACCACAGGGAATCGTCGCGATCCCGTCATCACCGATTACCAAAAGGATCGTGGGCGCGGTCCTCACATCTGGCCTCCCAAAATTGCCAAACCGCCATACAAAGGGCCGAGCATCGCCGCGACAGTCCATGCCAGAAGCCCCCCGATGGCCAGAGTCAATGCGGGTTCTAAAACCCCAATAAAGGTATCGCTAGCGGCTTGCGCTTCTCTCTCACAAGTCTGGGCGATATCGGCGAGCGCTTTATCCAACGCCCCGCTTTTCTCGCCCACACGCAGGACTCCCATGGCAAAGGGCGGTAGAACTCCGCTTAAAGCGATCGACAGAGACGCGCCTGAAAGAACGCGTTCTTCCGCATGCTGAAGACCCAAGCGCAGGGCTTTATTCGTCACAGTGGCAGCAGCCTTGTCCATACAGTCCGGCACGGCACAACCGCTGCGGAACAAGAGCAGAAAGCTTTGGGCAAAGCGCGCTAACGAGGCTTTCGTGATAACCATTCCGACAAAAGGCAGCTTCAGGACAACGGCATCGCTCGCGCGCGCAAAAGAAGGGAACAACCACCGCCCGATGAACAAGCCGCCAAGCAGCAAAAGAAGAAAAATAAACAAATCCAATCCGCTTTGTGTCACCAGATTCGATAGGCCAATCAAAAGACGCGTCGATAAAGGCAGATGCCCTTGTAAACTGGTTAGAAACAGAGCCACCTGTGGCACAACGGTGGCGAGCATAAAAACAGACGCGCCCCCTGCGATAAACACTAAAAAGATGGGATAGCGCAACGCACGCCGCATCTTCTCCTGCGTTTCGGCGCGAGTCCCTGCATAACGCGCTAGAAAGCCAAAAACACTTTCCATATCGCCACTTGTTTCACCTGCGGCCAACAGTGCCGTTACAAGCGGCGGGAATAGGCGTGGATAGAGCGCAAAGGATTCCGAGATTCCGCCCCCATGGGCAATCGCTTGCCCGATTTGGCGCAGCGCATCGCGCAAAAGGGCCGAGGGCGTTGCCTCCATCACAGAAGTCAAGGAATCAGGGAAAGAAAGACCTGCTTGCAATAAATCATGCATCCGGCTGCAGAAAGCCGCGAGCAAACGGGGGGGCAGACTCCGCCGCCGTTTCGCCAAACCAAAGGTGAGGGGATGCTCTTCTCGCGCTTGGATCAGCTCCATCCCCGCCGCGCTGAGGTAATGGGCCAGCTCAGGCTCGCTTGCCGCGCCCATTCGTCCCGAGGCAACGCGTCCAGACGTCTGATCAACAGCACGATAAGCGTAAGAAGGCATGGGCGTTCTGTCAGACCAGAGTATGCACCCCCACTTTTTGCGGTATTTTTGCCTGAACATCAAGTCAACAATCCTGTTGATGGGGCGATTTATCGCGTTGATGAGCGGCGAGGGTTTCTGGTTGAAGGTCAACATCAAAAAACACGACTTCCATGGCGAATGGAATTACAGGTGCGAAAATAAAACGCGGTTGGCTTTTACGGTTTTTTAACTCTTCCCTTTCATACTTTGGGTCTTCCCTCTCTTTCCTCAAACGGAGCAGAAAAATGACTCTCGGCACGCATCGTAAAGTGACAGGCTTTTCCGGCAACGAAATTTTCTGTTTGGACAAATTAGGCTATGCGGCGGGGCAACTTTGCCTTGGCAATAATGTCGTTGCTTTGGGTGTTTCAAGGGGCATCGGCGCTGGTTTATCTAATTTAGCCGGCGGTGAGGTTACAGAAATCACAAAGCTGGTCCATGACGGGCGGAAAAACGCCTATGACCGCATGATTCAAGAGGCCAGACAATATGGCGGCGTTGGCTTGGCGGGCGTTTCTTTTGACATGATCAATCACGGCGGGAATCTTGAATTTATCGTCCTTGGGTCTACAATCCGGAAGCCAGAAGCGGCCGAAGAAAAATTGTCCTTTTCGACCTCGGCGGATGCTCAAGAGCTTTACTGTCAGATGGATGCGGGCTTTACCCCACATCGTTTTGTTTTTGGAAACGTCGCCTATTCAATTGGAGTCGGCAGCAGCATTACAGGTGCATTTCGCGGCCTGAAACGAGGAGAAGTCCCCCAATACACTCAAATTTTTGATCGCACCCGCCACCTTGCCCTTACGCGGCTGAAGCAAGAAGCCATTCTTGGCAAAGCTAATGCGGTTTTGGGTATTGAAACCTCGATTATACCCCTGCTCGGCGTACAGGAAATGATGATGATCGGAACGGCATCCCATCATCCGGCACTCAGTGCCTATGCAGATGATCCTGTTACGTCGGATCTGACGAATGAGGAGCTGTGGAATCTGGTCAATATGGGGTATCTCCCTATTAAACTTGTGATGGGCGTATCGGTCTATTCGTTAGGATTAGCCTCGGGCCTTTCCTCCAGCTTGAAAAGCCTTGTGGGTGGAGAAGTTCAAAGCCTAAGTGATTTGCTTTATGAAGCGCGTGAAAAAGCGCTGGAGCGCGTAGAGATCGACGCGGCGAAGTGCAACGCCGATGAAGTTGTGGGGGTTAAAACGCGCGTTTATGATTTGGGCGGCGGTTTGGTCGAATTTATGGTCATCGGCACAGCTGTCAAAAAGATAGAAGGAGCGGCAACGCGTAACACGACCCTTCTGCCGCAAGCTATCATTCAAGATCGCGAAACTTTCATCGATTCGACCACAGGAGGGGCAACGGCGTTTCGAGGCACAAGAGCCGCTTCGGCACAGGCCACACAACAGGGAGCCATATCTATAATTGTCACAGTGATTCTTATTGTTTTTTACCTTATCATGAAGGCTCACGGGTATAAAGGGTGACCGACCACGCCTCGAAACTTAAAGGCCTGATGTGGGTGATTGGTGCCTGTCTTTTGGGGGCCTGTTTTGCTCTTGGCCTATCCCCTTTAGCGCATGCCATTCCGTGGAGCTGGGAAAAGAAGCTGGGGCATGCGCTTGACGCGGCTAACCCTGATCGTGAATGTCACGGTAGCCCCCAAGCTGCAAGGCTTTTAGACAGGCTGGTTGACCGCATGTATCCGATTCAAGAAGAAGATAAAGCCTTTTCAATTGAGGTGAGGATCGCAAAAGACCCCGCCGTCAACGCTTACGCCACTTTAGGCGGGCAAATTTTTATCAACGCCGGACTGCTGGAGCAGGCCCAATCTCCCGAAGAAGTTGCTGGAGTCCTCGCCCATGAAATCGGGCATGTCCATCATCGCCATATCATGCAGGGTGCGCTGGCCCATTTGTTCACAGCGGAAGGGATTAATATCATTTTTGGATCCCCCTCATCCCTCGCACAAGGCGCGCATTACTTTATGACGATGGATTTCAGTCGCGCTCAAGAAGCCGAGGCTGACGAAGACGGTCTGCAGCGCCTTCAGATAGCCCATGTGGATAATAATGGGTTCAAGCATTTTTTTGAACGTATGGAACGGGAAGGATCTTCCCCCGCCTTTCTCTCGGATCACCCTTCCGGCCGCTCCCGCATAGAAAGAGTGGAAAGATTTTCCAACGCAAGCCCATCGCCTCTTATGACTCAAGAGGAATGGCTCATCCTTCAGGTCTACTGTCGGTAGCAGTATCAGCCTAAAGACTACTCTTTCGGCTTAGGATTGGGGGCGGGATCGTCCGAACGCGCTTCCTGTGGAAGGGGCGTTCCATCCCGACGGTGAAGATATTCGGCGATGGCGGCTTGACCAGCCTCCGGATCTTTAAATGTCCAGAGGTCGTTCAATGCGCCCTCCATAATCATTGAATAGACGGCTGTTTCGATGGCTTGGCGGACACCAAATTGGGTTGGCTCATTCACCGTAAAGCCCACTTCGGACTGAAGCAGATTATCGATTGTCAAATATTTCAACGCGTTCAAATCCACAGAGGCCGAGAAGATTGTCTTGGAACTGTTAACAGAAAGAAGAACCTCGCCCGTTTGAATGTTGGTCGCCCGCAAGTAAACGCCAACGATATCACGGCGATACTGCGCGCTTGCCCCGATACCTAGATAAAGCGCGCCAGCCCCCCCTGTCAGCACGTTGGAATCGTAGGAAATGATCCCGCCTTCAATCAGCATCCCCCCGTAAAGCATAGGGGGCAGAAGGGGGAGTTTGTCCTTGTTCGGGCCTAGATACTGCCCCCTCATTGCCTTGATGATTTGTCTTTCCTGCAACAGATTCTTCAGTCCCCCGCGCTCGGCCACACGAAACCATTGATGATTGCCGGCATCTAAAAGGGCCTTCACCAAAATCGAGTAGCCGCCCTTGGTCACAGCGCTCGAATAATCAGTATAGCTGCTGTTATTCCGAAACTGCCCTGTCTGATCTCCGAAATCATACACGACAACGGGGACTTTTTGCTCAGGTTCGGGAAGTTCAGCTAAAAGTTTGCCGGCACGGGTCTGATCCGTCACCTGCGCTTCGGAAACGACCGCGTTTTCGAACATAAAACCGGCGCAACCAGGAAGGGCGAAGAACAAAGAGAGAAGACAGGCGGATCTAACCCACCGCAGGACGACAGGAGAAAAAGAAGAAGTCATGAAATCGGCACCTGAATTTGTGTTTTTCCGTTGACCGGATCAAGGATGGTAATGGTAACTATATTTTTTGCCTTACTGTAACTGATTATATTTCCTCCCCCTAAATCATAGCTTCCGGCAGTATTGGAGCCGCCAAAAATATCATTGTAAATGCGGGAGCTGATCTGGCTTTCCAACGCCTGAACAATCAAAGATGCCGCCGTCGTTTGATTCGAGAAGGGAGAGGGGGTAGTTGGCTTGGTCACACTGCTCATCATCGCCGAGGTATCGGACGGATTAGCCCCTGAAAACAACGCGGCGTTCTGGCCATGAAACTCTAACGTGCCGGCCAGCGCATCAGACCCTGCAGCAAAAAGGCCCAAAGACAAAAGCGCGCCGAAACATAGCGAAGAAAAGCGTAGAGACATCACACAAAAGCCCTCCTAATGAATAAACACAAGCCTAACGAAGACCATCCTGCACAGGGGAATCAACCCCTGCCTCGTCCGTTTGCGCCTTTGGAACTTGTCCCTTTTTTGCCTCTTTTGATTCGTTTTTTTGCCCAAGGGACGCCCCTTGAGCATCATTCTGTTCAATCAGAGCGTGGCTCCGGCCATAGTCAGTCAAGGACGAATCCTTCAATACCACACCTTGGTAATCCTCACCCCCCTGAGGGGATTCCTGAGCCCCTTGCGTAACGCTTTCTTCTTTCCCGCCTACAAAAATGGATCCCTTAGGGATTTGCTCGATCACCAGACCCTGCGCCGCCCACCCAGAGCCCCCATCCAGAAGTCCGGCAAGGGCAAAGAGTACTATAAGGAAGAGTTTGCGCCTTGGGTCCATGACAAAAAGATAATCTCAAAGAGAAAAAGAGGAAGATCTGCCTACCCAACAGAAAACGCTGCCCCTCCCGATCCCAGCCTCAATTTTGAACAAGATGCACGCTCAGATTACCCCCTGTTGAGGCGTTCTGAGAAACATAGGCATAATTTCCAGATCCATTCTGGGTCACAGTGGCATCGACCGTGCCGCTGCCACCTGTGAAATACTGGACGATATAGGCGGCATTGCTCCCGCCTGCTCCACCTTCATTCTGATTGATCGTCGCCGTGGCATTAACCCCTGTCGTCGTCTGAGAAATTTGGGCATAGTCAAGTGTGCCATTTTGATGAATGGTTCCCGAAGACGGGGTTAGCGAGCTATTCTGATAGATTTCGGCATACGAATTCAAAGCAGCCACGTCTTGTATTATAAGGGCGGTAGATCCATTCCCATATTGCCCGATGACAGCTGTATTATATGCCCCGCTTTGGTCAATTTCCGCGAGATCACCCGTTGTTCCAGTCGCTTGGAAGATTCGTGAACTGTCGTGATTCGCAAAAGAAGTCTCGTTGACTGTTGCGACAGAAGAAGAGCCGTTTTGTGTGACGTCTTCACTGTTAGAATTCCCCAAAAGGTTCAGATTTAACGTGTTGTTAAGAAGCCCCCCTTGGGTAATCTTTGTTGTCTTATTGCTTCCCGCTTGAGAGAGATTCAAAACTTGGTTGTCCGTGGTTTGCGTAATGATCAAGACGTTATTCGTTCCCGTCTGTTCCAATGGGCTGCTCACGCCGATCTGATCATTGTTGGCCGTTTGAGTAATGACCAAGGAGTTAGAGCCTGTCCCCGCGCCGTTATGCTGATACGTGTTTGCGACATCTCCATTCCCCCCCTGATACAACCCGATAGAACTGTTCGTACTTGTCGTGCCCAAGGCCGCGCTTCCCTGCAAGAGGGTGGCGGCATTGTTTGATCCCGCTTGAAGGAGCGGCTCATTTAAACTTTTACCTGCGAAGTTGCCACTGCCGGTTTGCTCAATGGAAAGACTATTGTCACCTCCTTGTTGATCCAGATAGGCGGTGTTGGCATCCGCAAGAGCCGGCCCAGCACCCGAGAGAATGGCAAGCGCACTCACAGTCAAAAGAAGCTTTTTGGAGGTCATGGCACGATCCTTATTGATCAGGAGAAAAGGGAGCAACCCAAGGCAGGCGGCTAGAACCCTCCTACCCCTCTTTCTCTAGAATCGTCAAGGAAATTATGCACACTTGAGCATTCAGGTCTTATTTTCTCTGACTCTGAGTTCGCAGCTTGCAAAGCTCCATAGGGACAGCTCCGTCACTTCCGGCATCGATGATTCCGTTTGACGCACTCAGACGGCCCCGTTCTTAACGAATCGTGCCTTTTGTTCCTTCAACAACCCAAGCCCCATCCTTTTGCTGGATCGATGTAACGCGGCCAACGCCCTCAAGGGTTTCGCCGACGCGCACGGGCTTCAATTCGCGTGTCGCACTGCTTGAGGCCACCCATGCCTCTCCTGGGACAGCTGCGCGTAAAACCCATGAAGAAGATGGAAGGGGCTGGCTGCTCTCCGGCAAGGTAAGAAACCCTGTGCGAGGGGGCGACTGAGGTGTTTCTACAAATTGATGCGCCCGCTCGTGCCTATGATGTTTGGACGCACGATAGGTATGGGCGGCCAAAGGCTTTTTTGCCTGCCGCACGTGTGCTGAAGTGTTCCCCGATGCAAGAGGGGATGCTGTCTTCTGCACCTGAAGCTGCTGGTCGATCTTATCCAGACGGGCCTGAATATCTTTCAGGGTTTGCGATTCGGCGGGCGAAGATCCCGTCGCCGCTGTTACTGCGGCTTGTCCGACCTGTCCGCTGAGTTTGTCGACCTGCTTTTGAAGAGTCTCAAGATGTGAGGTGAACGACGCAAGCCGTTGGGTTAGATCAGATGAAGCAGATGCTTGAGCCGCCGTCTGAGCAGGCGGTGGAAGCTGCGCCGCAACAGGAGCGATTGGCGCAGGGGGAGAAACTGATGGAGGGGCGACAGAAGGAATCGGCGGCAGAGGCAAGGGGGGGGACGCCACAGGAGCGACCGCTGGTGAAAGGGGCGGCACAGAAGGTGGCGGCTGGAGCGTTAAGGGGGGCGCTGATGGCGTTGCCGATTCCGCTCCTTCCGAAGGGCCGCTCAAAGACGCAACCTTAGGCGAAACGCCCGAATCGGAAGGCGGTTTTGCGGGAACAACAGCGCCACTTTCCACTGGAGGGGGGGAGATCATCTGAAGCGCGGAATCTTCCTTGCTTCCCCCGCCGAATTGCCACCATGCGATTCCGCCGCCAAGCAGAATTAACCCCCCAACAGCCAAAACCACAGGGAGTAAACGACGACCAGAGGCGGAAGGCGCGTCTTCCGCAGGCGGCGCAACGGGCTCACCGTGTTCGTCTCCGGATTCCTCATGCGAATCAGCGAATTCAGCCTCTGCCTCTTCCGAAAGCCCCGCGTGAAAGTCCGAGGACTCGTCGTTCGGGTGACCAGATTCCATACCGTTGGGAGGGGACATAGAAAACTCCAAAAACACAAAAAGCCACACTCAATTTCCGTAGGAAGCCGAGGAGGAAACACGGCGCAAAACACGTCTATCAGCTCAGCTGACGCGCCTTTTGCGTGGACAAGACCGTCAAGTCTCACAGAGACTCGACTATACCATTAACCAAAAGGTCAGGAAAGCTGTTCGATTCTATCGACCAAAGTACCCACCCCCATAACCGCCAAATCCACCACCCATGCCGCCTGGAAAACCACCCCCGCCGCCACCTTGTGGGGCGGCATAATTCGGATAAGGAACGGAATTAGACGAATCTTGATATCCGCCCCCCGCCCCATAGCCTTGCATACCATTAGGCCCCCCTTGGTAGTTAACGGGATAGGGAAGAGACCCGGGTTGGTTTTGAGGGCGCAGCCCACCATAGGGATACGCTGCTTGTTGCGGATAGCCCATTCCCTCTTGTCCTGCTACAGGCTCATGAACAGGGGCAACGAAGAAAAGCCCCATTGGCGTTCCCGCAGCAACCCGCACCAAGGGTTTTGTCTGATTGGCCTGATTTTGAAAGAACTGGCTCGCCGTTCGGGATGATTCTTCCGCGCCGCGATAGATCCCCTGCCTGTATCCGTTGCGCGCCGTTGCTATAAAGGTCGCGTTGCCGTTTTGGGTAACCGTCTGGGCATTTTGCCCCATCGCCTCGCCCATACCTTCTAGAAAGCCGGCGGCCGCTGGAAGAACCAGACGCACCATATAGCGTTCATCCACTTCCGTGGCCATCCCACCCAGCGTTGTGTTGGGATCAAGCGCGATGGCATCGATTTTGTATTCCTTGCCCTTTTTGTCGGCTAGAGCAAATTTCAAAATCAGGTATTTTTCATAATTTGTTGTAACCTGAAAAGAGCCAATCGCCCGAAACCCTGACAAAGGGCCGGACACGATTTGAGCCATAATCGGACCCGGAACATCCGAATTGGCTTCGGTCAGAAGCTGTGCGTAACTGACCGTTCCAGCCGGAACCAGAATCTTGCCTTCGACATAATTTGTATTCTGCGCTGTCAGAGCTGCCTGTGCCGCGCTTGATTGTTGTTGCGCCGTTCCTTGGGAATCTGCTGCCACCTTGCCTTCGTCGGCCTTCTGAAAGGATACATTCTTAATACTCTTCGAGCTCCATCCGTCCAGCAATTGCTGCATCTGGCGCTGCATCGCCTCGGCCAACGTGTTATCCATCTGCTCTTGTTGACGTTGTTGTTGCAGGGCTTGTTGTTGTTGAAGCTGTTGTTGACTCTGCTGCAAGGGTTGCTGTTGCAAACCTTGTTGCTGCTGTTTACGCATACTTTCCATTTCAGCCCGCAATTCGTTCAATTGCGTATCTTTGGCTGGCGCTTCTGTATCAGGGCTCTGACCGATCGGAGTCGGCAAGGCGCTCCCTCCATTCGCAATCGCCTGATCCGCGCGGTTCTTGTTTGCAAGTTCCGTTTGTTGCTTGACATAGGGCGAGGCCTCGCCACCTGGTGCTTCCTTGAAGCCGGGCGGTTTGGCGAGATGCGTGAGATCTTGCGTGTCCTTTCCGCCACCTAAAAAGCTGGCGGCCGCAACGCCAACGGCGAAAACTCCAACCAGAAGAACCATGAATTTGAAGAACGGGCTCTTTTGCCACGCCTCACGAACATTGCCGATCATCCCGGGGGGAGGGGTATCGGTGGCCGCGCCGATTTCGGGTTCAATGAAATCATCATTTTCGTGTTCGTTATTTGTCATGGTCGTCATCCCGTAAGATCTGCGCGCGCACCATCGCCCCATTGTCGGACAGCAAAAGAACAGGCGCGTTGCCGATTTCGTAAACCGTCATGCCATCGGCCGAAGTTGCGCTGGCGTTCCAAGCCGGAGACAACAAGGCCAGCGGCGTCCGGACATAGACTTTTTCTCCAACTGACCACGCCTTGGTGCGCGTATCTAGACCGCCAATTTTAATTTTTGTGGCATCGGCTGGAGGAAGACCGGCGAGAATCTGGGTCAAAGTTTCATCGCCAGCTTGAAGTCGCGGACGACTGATCAACGGAGGTTTCGCCCCGGGGCCGGGTTTAGCGATACGGGCGTCATAGCGCAAATCGACTTTAGGCCCTCCGGCGGAAAGTCGGAAAATCACAGGAGTCGGCAAATCTTTTAAAATCACAGATAGATCGCCTGTACCTACCCGCGTTAAGGGCATAATACGCACCACATGGCTTCCCGCTTGGGTTGGAGAAACATCGAAGTTTCCCCCAACACCAACATCCATGATGGGCCAAGGCTCCCCTGTCGCATCCACCACGGCGATGGTTGTAACAAACCCCGCTGCAAGCTCCACTTGGGGCGGTTCGGCCCCCGGATCAAGAGGAAGCGTGACAATACGCGTTTGGCCCTTGGGGGTTCCTTCGGCGGGAATCTGCGCAGCCTCCTGAGTCCGCTCAAGTCTGCGCATAAAATCGCGGATTTGATCGGGGGTGAGGGGCATCAAGCCGTTTGACGCACGGTCAAAGGATTTCTGAATATGCTCTTGCTCGTGCTTGTGTTCGTCGGAGTCGGCTTGGGCCTGCGCTTGCAGCGCAGCTTGCTCCGCTTGCGCGGCAAGTTGCGCCGGATCCGACGAGAAGGCTGAAGGGGGCGGAGGCGTCGGAATCTGAATCCCAGACGGAGAAGGCGGCGCAGCCTGTGCTGTCGACGCGGCAGGCGGGACAGCTGAAGCTGCGGAGGCTGTCGGTGGAATCTTCACGGGTGTCGGATAGGCGGCTTGAGTTGCCCCTGTGGCAGGAGGCGCGCCGGAAAGACTCGGCACCGCGATAGAATCGGCTGCGCGCGCGCTAGTCCCAAGCGAAAGGAGCGCCGAAAGCGAAGCCAGCGACGCTACAACGAAGGTCGCGGAACGCAAGGGAACCGGCTTAGACCGGTTGCAAAAGGATGTGTGCGACAAAAGTTCTTCCCCAAATCCGTTCAGCGACATTCATCCATCGCCCAAGATTCTGCAGACCTGCAGACCCGCCGTTGGCGAATCGTCAAGACCCCAGAAAAACAATATCACTATACCGTTACATTTCCTCTTTATTCAAGAGGCGGTTAACGGGGGAAGAAAAATTAAGAAGCATCGCCCTCTTAATGAATGCAACCAATTGTTTTTTCTTACATTTATTTCATTTTCTTGTGTTTCTTACCTTCCCCCTTCACACGACATATACTCGGGCACCGAAGGAACCCCTCACGTTTTGTCCGCGCAAAAGGCGCATCAGCTTCGCCCTCGCGCGTGTTTTGCACGGAATCGAATCCTTCCGCTTTCCAAGGAAACCGAGTATAGTTGCGAACGGCACCCCAAACAGGCAATGTTGAGAGATCACCAAGGGGTTCCAATGACTAACCAATCTCCTGTGCCAAGCTTTTCTCCTTTCCAAGGAAGGCTCACCTACGGGGTTGGCCTTGCGGGGATTCTACTGTTCTTCGCCGCCCTCAGCCTGAGTTTTTTTTGGGTGCCCGGACCTTTAACACAGAAAAAAACTATCGTGATTCCTCATGGGGTGCGCACGGTCGAGATAGGAGACAGGCTCGCTCAAGAAGGCGCCGTCTATAGTGCGCCGCTTTTTTTAGGAAGTGTGAAAATTCTGGGTGCCAAGAATCTGAAGGCTGGAGAATATGAAATCCCCTCAAGGGCGACCCCCCTAGAAATTGTCCGCATGATCGGAGAAGGGCGCTCAGTCGTGCGGCTCTTCACGGTGCCAGAGGGCTTAACCTCTGCAGAAATTACAACTCTTCTGGAAAAGGATCCTGTCCTGACTGGGGAGATTGAAGCGCCCCCCGAAGACGGTTCTTTGTGGCCGGAAACCTACCGCTATAGTTATGGGGACAGCCGCGCAAGCCTGATTATGCGGATGGAAAAAGCGATGCAGGAGAAAAAAGAACATTTATGGTCTGCCCGCGCGCCAGACCTTCCAATTCAACGCATTGAGGAAGCCTTGACTCTCGCTTCCTTGATCGAAAAAGAAACATCCGTGCCACAGGAACGCCCCAAAGTCGCGGGTGTTTTTTATAACCGCCTCGCTGCACCCATGCGCTTACAATCCGATCCGACGGTGATTTACGCCCTCACGGAAGGACGGGGATCTTTAGGACGCGAGTTGACACATGAAGATTTGGCCGTGTCCTCGCCCTTCAATACCTATGCGCGTGCGGGGCTTCCACCCCATCCGATCTGCAATCCGGGCCAAGCGTCGATCGAGGCTGCCTTGCATCCCGCCCATCATGGCTATTTTTATTTTGTCGCCACAGGACAGGGCGGCCATTCTTTTGCGGCGGATCTTCCAACGCAAAGTCACAATATCAATGTGTGGCACCGCAACAAAGAGGCAGCCTCCCCCAAGTAGCCTTAATTTTTTTGTTGCATAAGTCCTAGCCTCTTTGCTAAAGACACCTCCGCAACCTGTCAGAGACTGCCGGGGCCTGAAGAGGCTTAAAAATCCAGCATAGATGGGACAAGACGCTTTTACCTTATCCCGCACATGATCTGATCGGACGTGCTGGGGTCGCAGACGATGCGACATTTTGGAAATTCGTCTTTTCTCCCTCTGACATGCGTTTTTTGACATGTTTCACAGGGAGTTCACCATGGCCACACATAGCCCTAACCGTCTTGCGAAGGAAAAACTTGTCCTTGCGCTCGGCAGCGAAATCGGCAGCGCGGAGCTGATCGTCGTCACCCAACAGCTGGGTCTGAACGCCGAGCAAACCCGTACCCTGCGCGTCGAAATGCGGAAAAACGGCGTTGGGCTGAAAGTCGCGAAGAATAAGCTGATCCGCCATGCGATCAAAGACAGCAAATTTGCAGGGCTGGACAGCTATCTGCGCGGCCCAACCGTTCTGGCTTATTCTAAAGATCCTATCGCGGCCGCAAAAACCTCGGTTGAGTTCGCAAAAAAGACCGACAAATTTAAGGTCGTCGGTGCGGTCATGGGCGACCAGATCTTAGGAGAGGCACAGGTCAAGGCTCTTGCCACTCTGCCCTCACTGGATCAGCTCCGTGCTAAGCTGATCGGTCTTTTACAAGCTCCTGCCACGAAGATCGCCGGTGTTCTGCAAGCGCCCGCAGGACAGTTGGCTCGCGTGCTTTCCGCGCGCAGCCGTCAGGAGGCTTAATAACAATAACAAGCTTTCCGTGGAGGTCCCCGCCGCCGCGTGAAAAAACAACACGGCCGCAAGGCTGCGTAAGATCCAAAACCACCTAACAAACAGGAGAAAGAGAAATGTCGAAGCTTGAGAAACTGGTTGAAGAACTGTCCACCCTTTCGGTCCTCGAAGCCGCCGAGCTGTCAAAGCTGCTGGAAGAAAAGTGGGGCGTCAGCGCCGCCGCGCCTGTGGCCGTTGCCGCCGCCGCAGGTGCCGCTGCACCGGCTGCCGCTGCGGAAGAACAGACGGAGTTCACCCTGATCCTCGCGAAAGCGGGCGACAAGAAGATCGAAGTCATTAAGGAAGTCCGCGCGATCACGGGACTTGGGCTTAAGGAAGCTAAGGACCTCGTCGAAGGGGCCCCCAAGACCCTGAAGGAAGCCGTTAGCAAGGCCGATGCCGAGAAGTTTAAGAAGGCTCTTGAGGCAGTCGGCGCGAGCGTCGAAACCAAGTAAACCTTGGGACATAAGAACAGAAAAGGGCGGGAAAACCCCGCCCTTTTTTCTTGAAGTTTTTTATACCTCTGTAGACCCGGAACAGACCACCTCGTTAGGGACAGAGTCGGCCAATTCCTGACGTGCCTTTTTTAAACGCGTCCCAAGCCCCACATCGGAGAGCGCGAGCATTTTAACCGTAAGCAGACCGGCATTTGTTGCCCCTGCCTCACCGATTGCACAGGTTGCAACGGGTACGCCCTTGGGCATCTGAACAATAGAAAGCAGAGAATCCATGCCTTTTAATTGGGCAGATTCCACGGGCACGCCGATGACAGGCAGATCTGTCATGGAGGCCGTCATGCCCGGCAGATGCGCCGCATAAGCCGCCCCCGCAATGATGATTTTTAGACCCCGCTCTTGCGCGGTCGTGGCATACGCATACAGTCTTTCGGGCGTGCGGTGGGCCGAGACGATTTTGGCTTCGTAAGGCACGCCATAAGAATCGAGCACATCAGCGGCGTGTTTCATGGTCGGCCAATCCGACCGGCTGCCCATAATCAAGCCGACAAGAGGGGGGACGGTCATTTTTCCGGGGGACCTTTCATAAAAGGACTGCCTCCCACGGCTCTTTTCTGCACGAGGGGGCAAGAAGTTTTATCTTTATGCACAATGTCCATTTTAGAGACAATTGGCAACGTGAAACTCAGAGCGATTCGAAGAATGAAACAGCCCTGATATCACCCTTTATGCGCCGCCGCTTCAGCTTCCACGACATAGCGTGGGAAGATCCCTTCCGGCGCGGGTAGCAGGGTTCCGGCTTGCAGCGCGTGGGCGGAGTCAAAAGCGGCAAAGCTCCGTGAGTCGGCCGGAACCGCGAGCTGATCCAGCAAAAGCCCTGCTTTTTCTGGCATAAAGGGCTGCAGCAAAAGCCCCAAATGGCGAAGCACCTCTGCCAGCACATAAAGCACGGTATTCATGCGCGAAAGATCTGTTTTCCGCAAACTCCATGGGGCTTGTTCGTCAATATACCGATCCGCTTGGCTAACGACATCCCACAAAGCGTCAAGAGCCTTGTGAAAAGCCGGAACGTCAATCTCGCGTCGGACGATCTCTGGCAAGCCTCGCGCCGCGTCTAACAAACGCGTATCTTCTTGTGTGAGAACGCCACAAACAGGCACCTTGCCGTCAGCGTTTTTGGCGATCAAAGACAAAGTTCGTTGTGCCAAATTACCGATACCATTCGCCAGATCACTATTGATGCGGCGAATCATGGAGTCATGCGAAAAATCGCCATCATTGCCAAAAGGCACTTCGCGCATCAGGAAATAGCGGGTCTGATCCAACCCATAGGTCTCGATCAAGGCCAAAGGATCAATCACATTGCCCAAAGACTTCGAGATTTTCTGCCCCTCATTTGTCCACCAGCCATGCGCGAAGACTCGCTTAGGCGGTTGCAGCCCCGCCGCCATCAAAAAAGCGGGCCAATAAACGGCATGGAAGCGCAGAATATCCTTGCCAACCATTTGGAGATCAGCGGGCCAAAAGGTGGTGAATGTTTCCGCTTGCGTATCGGGATAACCAAGCGCTGTCAGGTAATATGTCAACGCATCGAGCCATACATACATGACATGTCCGGGCCCATCCGGCACAGGAACGCCCCAAGAAAGCGTCGTGCGCGAGACGGACAGGTCCTGTAGACCCGATTTGACAAAGCTCGTTACCTCATTGCGCCGCGTGAGAGGCAGGATAAAATCGGGTATATCCTCATAAAATTGAAGGAGCCTGTCGCCCCACGCCGAAAGACGAAAGAAATAGCTAGGCTCTTCAACCCATTCGCATTCCGCGCCTGAGGGCGCGATTTTTTTGCCGTTCGGGCCTTCCGTCAGTTCGTTTTCGGCATAATAGGCCTCATCGCGCAGGGCATACCAGCCTGCGTAATTCCCTAAATAAATCTCGCCCCGTTCCAACAGCGTGTTCCACAAAGCCTGACAGGCCTTTTTGTGCCGCGCCTCTGTTGTGCGGATAAAATCATCGTTTGAAATGTTAAGCTCTTTTGTAAGCCCACGGAAACTTTGAGAAACTTTATCCGTAAAGCTTTGCGGATCCATCCCCGCCGCTGCCGCCGATTTCGCGACTTTCTGCCCATGTTCATCCGTGCCTGTCAGAAATTTGACTCGATATCCATCCAGCCGTTTAAACCGCGCCAACACATCACAGGCGAGCGTCGTATAGGCGCTGCCGATATGCGGCTTGTCATTGACATAATAAATGGGCGTTGTGACAAGGTAGCTTGGAGGCATGGTCAAACCTTTGCGTTTATGTTTGAAAGCATGGATCCGTTATAATCCCGTCCCATTAAAAAAGACAAATATATTCGGGTTTCCAAGTTTACGGGAGGGACAGTTTATTTTTTTAGAACACTCAAAAGATTTTTCTAGAAGGGTGGTTTTCTCCCTTTTGTTCACAAAGCCTCCACAAGGCTTGCCTATCATGAGGTACTGTGAGGGAAAAAAGCTGATGCATCCACTCATGAACCAAACCCTGATGCGCGCTATAGTGATACATGTTTTTGTATCGGCAGGATTGTTAACTCTTCGGTGGCCTTAATCACAGAATCCAGAATAGTTTTTTTCGATTCGGCGAAGCGCTGAGCGGCGGTCGTTTGCGCCGTGCGTTTTTGAGAATCTGACACAAGATCGAGCACAGCGGAGGCGAGGGAGTCCTCCTTATTCAGCTGAACAAGCGCACCTTGGGCAAGAAATGCCGCCGTTATTTCCGCATATTCCTGCATATAAGGGCCCACCAAGATCGCTGTTCCTAGTTGCGCGGGTTCGATCAGATTGTGTCCGCCGATAGGGACAAAAGAGCCCCCCAAAACAGAAACAGGACAGAGGCGATAAAAGAGTCCCAGCTCGCCCATTGTGTCGACCAGATAGATTTGGGTTTCTGGCCTGATCGGATCGCCTTTAGAGCGCCGTGCACAAACAAACCCAAGCTTTGTGATCGCGGCGGCGATTGCGTCCCCGCGTACGGGGTGGCGCGGCGCGAGGCAGAGCAGAATTTCGGGCCTCTGCGCGATCAGACGCTGCTGTGCGTCAAGCGCAAGCTCTTCTTCGCCCGTATGGGTCGAGGCTGCGAGCCACAAAACGCGTCCTGTGGTTTGTTTCTGAAGCGCGTCCAAAGCCTGTGGATCATAAGGCAAAAGAGGCGCCGCGTATTTCAGATTGCCTAGATAGAGGCTGCGCTCTGCACCAAGCGCGTCAAAGCGGATTTTGTCGGCCTCGCTTTGCACAAGACACAGGGAAAAGGCAGAGAGAATCTCTTTCGCCCATCCGGAAAAACAGCGCCAACGTCTGAACGAACGTTCCGATAGGCTGCCATTGATCAGAACAACAGGAATTTTTCGCGCTTTCAAAGCAGCCAGTGTGTTCGGCCAAAGCTCGGATTCCAACCAGAAAGCCACGGAGGGTCGCCAATGATCCAAAAAACGCTGGATATAGGGGGCGCGATCAAGGGGCACATACTGATGAAAAACCCAAGGGGGGAGGCGATGCTGCATTAGCCGTGCCGCGGTAACGGTTCCCGTTGTCAGAAGGATCTGCAAAGCAGGATGCCGTTCATGCAGTTTCTGGATCAAAGGCAAGGCGGAAACAGATTCGCCTACGCTCGCGGCATGGATCCAAAGCAAAGCGCCTTCGGGGCGCAGGGTCGAAGAGATGCCGAAGCGTTCAGAGAGCCGCGCCGGATCCTCTTTTCCAAGCCTTAGGCGACGGCGCAGATAAAGGTGAAGAACCGGCGACCCAAGATCGGTCAGAAAACGATAAAAGAAGGGAAGCATCTACGGGTCATCACGGAGGATTCGGTTGGCCGCCCCTTCCGGATCCTCAAACTGGCCGGATTTCAGAGCCCAAACAAAGGCCAAAACTCCCGCGAATCCAAGGGCTAGCGCGAGGGGGATCAAATACACAAGAACGTCCACGCATCACCTCGCTTTCAAAACAGGGGGTCTACAAAGCAAGATTCCGCTCAGCCATTTCAGCCGCGACATGATAGGCTGGATCGTTTGCCGCCCGCAGCATCCGAAAACCGCGCAACTGCCCCGAACGATAGTGGGGCGTGGCCGTTTCCGACACCCCATGCAGATGATCCATCGACACATGATCAATCGGGCGCAGCACTTCCATCAAAATACGCTGAAAGGCGGTTACTTTTTCCAAAGGATCTACGATGTGCTCACGGCGATTGCGGCTGTCATGATCGGGAAGCGCAATACCCGCGGCGATATCGTGGATAATATGGGATCTGGGAAGCTGATCAACCAAAGAAAGAATTTTCTTAACGATGGACGCGGATCTTTTACTGCTGCTGGGTCCCCGTCCCGTGATATTCATAGATCCCAGATTCATCACAATATGGGGCAAAATATGGGTGCAGCTCCATCTTTCATCCGCGACCGCGTTTTGGCAGGCTTGCGAGAACTGTCCGCTTTCCTTTTCAAGGTAAAGCATGTGGATCAAATTTGTGATTTCCTGCTGCAGCCTTTCATCATGAATTCGCAGCTCATCCTCGTCCTGCGGCCGCGCATAATTCCCCAGCATCACAACCGTAATGCGATAGCCTTCTTGTCCTCTGAATTTTATAAGATCCTTGACAGCCTTTAAAATGCCCTCAACCTTAAAATCTTCTTCATAGTCGGCTTCCTGAACAAGAGCGAATTCGCGGATAGCGGCCCACTCAACGCCAAGTTCTTGCAAAACGGTTGGATCGTTATCCCTTAGTCTTTTAGCAATTTGGGCATGAAATTCAGACGGGAACCAGACGTCAAGGGCCCCACCGCGCCCGAGGCGTTGCAGGTAAGAAAAACTGCACAGAATACGGCGGCCTGAGGGGGGAGGGGAGCGAAAGAATCGAGACGGCTCCGCTGTCAGGAATTCCTGAAGCTTCTGCCGTGCAGGATTGAGCATCACGTCACCCTTATTTGTCGGTCGCGTGTCTTGTACCCTTTGCCTATCTTAGGGGATTAGCCGATTCGAGGCTTACCCGCAACAAAAAAAGGGAAACAGCTTGTGTTCTCTTGCATCCGACCTGCGGGCGGGCGATAGTGTGGGGGGTCAAAACAAATAAAGGAAAGAGCCCGATGTCCGAAGATTTAGCCAAAAAACGCCGTCTTTTGACAGGCGACACGCC
The DNA here is from genome assembly GCA_903824505.1 of uncultured Pseudomonadota bacterium. GTDB lineage: Bacteria > Pseudomonadota > Alphaproteobacteria > UBA9219 > UBA9219 > CAIXLI01. The sequence continues at coordinate 68,611 of CAIJXG010000081.1, forward strand.
CACAGGTGCCCTTCATTTGGGGCATTATGTCGGGACGCTTGAAAACAGACTGCGGTTACAAGACGATTATGACTGCTATTTCGTTCTGGCTAATAAACATTCTTTTACAACTCAGGCAGAGGATCCGGCACGCATTCGCGAGAATGTTCTGGCCGTTGCGACGGACTGGCTTGCGGTGGGGATCGATCCCCATAAAAGCGCCCTATTTATCCAAAGCGAGGTGCCCGAGATCGATGAGCTGACTTTTTACTTCGCGATGCTCCTTCCCTTCAATCGGGTCATGCGCAACCCGACGCTGAAAGAGGAAATTATCACGAAGAAGTTAGGGGATTCCTATTCTTTTGGCTTTCCTTTGTATGCCGTGGGGCAGACCGCCGATATTCTTGCCTTCCGTCCCGATCTGATCCCCGTCGGGAAAGATCAGCTTCCCCATATCGAAATGACGCGCGAGGTCGCACGGCGCTTTAATGCCCTTTATCTCGGGATTGCCGAAAGCGGCGAGGAGCAGGAAACAAAGGCTTTGGGAGGATTTTTCGGCGAGGTGAAGCCGCTCTTAGGGCGTGTGGAACGGCTTGTCGGCACGGGCGGCCCGAACGCGGACGGGCAGTTATTGAAGATGAGCAAGTCTCTGAATAACGCGATTCTCCTTTCCGACGATGCCGACACGGTGCGCGACAAGGTTATGGCCATGTATACAGACCCCACCCGCTTGCGCGCCAGCGATCCAGGTCATGTCGAAAACAATCCCCTATGGATCTTCCACGACACGTTCAACAAAGACACGGCATGGGTAGCGGATAATAAGGCGCGGTACGAGGTGGGCGGCATCGGCGATGTCGCGATTAAGAAAAACCTGATCGACGTTCTGAACGCTTTTCTGGATCCCATCCGCACCCGCCGCGATTCTTTCGCCAAACATCCTGAAGACGTGCTGTCTATCCTTCGCACGGGAACCGAGAAAGCCCGCCACATCACCGCCGAAACAATGAGTCTGGTGAAAAAGGCAATCCGGCAGGATTATTGGTGAAGGCGCTGAAGCGCAGAATTTGAGAGGCACCCTTCGCGTTTGTCATGCCACCGTATCAAGTCTGCCATGATGGATGGAGAGGCTTGGATAAAACAACACCCTGCGACACCGCAAAGTATAGAGTTTCATGCTGCACCGCAGCACCTTGTTTTGTGGCTTTTCGGGTGTCTGGCGCGTAGGGTCGGCTTCGTTCCACGGTTGATTCTCCCTTGAATAAAGGTGACCCCGATGACAGTTATGGCCCCTCTCTCGACTTACGACAAAGCATGGCGCGGTTTTACGGATGGCGCATGGTCGGCGCAGGTCGATGTCCGCGATTTCATCCAGAAAAATGTCATACCTTACACGGGCGATGAGTCGTTTTTGACGGGCGCGACCGCGCGGACAAAGAAGGTGTGGGAAAAACTGGCTCCGTTGCTGAAAGAAGAGCGCGAAAAGGGCGTTTTGGATGTCTCGACCGACAAGCCCGCCGCCATCACCGCGCATGGGCCGGGTTATATTGACAAAGAGCTGGAGATCATCGTCGGTCTTCAAACCGATGCGCCCTTGAAACGCGCGATCATGCCCAACGGGGGGCTTCGGATGATCGAAGCGGGCCTGGAGGCTTACGGATTTGCGCTGGATCCTCCTGTGGCCGAAATCTGGACGAAATACCGCAAATCCCACAATCAAGGCGTGTTCGATGTCTATACGCCCGAGATTCTCGCGGCCCGCAAATCGGGGCTTGTGACAGGGCTGCCCGATGCCTATGGGCGGGGACGCATTATTGGGGATTATCGCCGCATCGCTTTATATGGGGTTGATTTTCTACGCAAGGACAAGCTGCGCGAATTCCACGAGCTCGACGGATCTGTGTTCGACGAACCAACCTTGCGTTTGCGCGAGGAGCTGTCGGAACAATTCCGTGCCTTGGATGAGCTGAAACAGATGGCGCAAAGCTACGGCTTTGATATCAGCGCACCGGCGCAGACGGCGCAAGAGGCGGTTCAGTGGGTTTATTTTGGTTATCTCGCCGCCGTGAAGGAGCAAAACGGCGCGGCCATGTCCATGGGGCGGGTTTCCAGCTTTTTGGATATTTATATTCAGCGCGATTTGCGCGAAGGGCTTCTGACGGAAAGCCAAGCGCAGGAGATGATCGACGATCTGGTCATCAAGCTCCGGATCGTGCGCTTCCTGCGCACGCCCGACTATGATCAGCTTTTCTCGGGCGATCCCACATGGGTTACGGAATCCATCGGCGGGATGGGGCTGGATGGAAGGCCTTTAGTCACGAAAAGCAGTTTCCGCTTCTTGCACACACTGACCACGCTCGGCCCCGCGCCAGAGCCGAATCTGACGGTGCTGTGGAGTTCGGATTTGCCGCGTGCGTTTAAAGATTACTGCGCCAAAGTTTCCATTGAAACCAGCGCGATCCAATATGAAAACGACGATCTCATGCGGCCTGAATGGGGCGATGATTACGGCATTGCTTGTTGCGTGTCCGCCATGCGGATCGGCAAGCAGATGCAGTTCTTTGGCGCGCGGGTGAATTTGGCCAAGGCTCTGCTTTACGCCATCAATGGCGGCGTGGATGAAAATTCGGGCGAGCGCGTCGCGCACGGCTTCACGCCGATAACCGGAGAGATTCTGCGTTTCGACGAAGTTCACGAAAAATACGATCTTCTGCTAGATTGGCTGGCCAAGACCTATGTGACCGCGCTGAATTGCATTCATTATATGCACGATAAATACGCGTATGAACGGATCGAAATGGCGCTGCATGACCGCGATGTTTTGCGGACGATGGCGTGCGGCATCGCGGGCTTGTCGGTCGCAACGGATTCCTTGTCCGCCATTAAGCACGCGACGGTGCGCGTGGTGCGGAACGACAAAGGGCTGGCGGTGGATTATGCGATTGAGGGGGATTATCCCGCTTATGGCAACAATGATGATCGCGCCGATTCCATCGCGGTCGAGCTTGTGTCGCGCTTTATGGATAAGGTCAAAGCGCAGCCTTGTTTTTATCGGAACGCCTTGCCGACCCAGTCGGTTCTGACCATCACCTCGAACGTCGTCTATGGCAAAAAGACGGGCAACACGCCCGATGGACGGCGCGGCGGCATGCCTTTTGCCCCGGGCGCGAATCCTATGAACGGACGGGATGTGAAAGGCTTTGTGGCCGCAGGCGCCTCGGTCGCCAAAATCCCTTACGCCTGCGCCTTGGACGGGATCAGCTGGACGGCATCAGCCACGCCCGATACGTTGGGCCCGACAGCGCCAGAGCGACAGCGGAATCTGGCCAATTGTTTAGACGGCTTCGTAAAAGCGGGCGGATTCCATGTGAATGTCAATGTGTTTAACCGCGAAACCTTGATGGACGCCATCGCGCATCCGGAGCTGTATCCCCAGCTGACGGTTCGCGTCTCGGGCTATGCCGTGAATTTCACAAAATTGACTCGTGAGCAGCAGATGGATGTTGTGAATCGGACCTTCCATCAAAGTTTGTAATTCTGTGATGACAAACACCCTCGGCTATCTCCATTCCGTCGAGTCCGGTGCGGCGGCGGATGGGCCCGGGGTGCGTTTCGTGTATTTCATGCAAGGATGCCTGTTTCGCTGCCTCTATTGCCATAATCCAGATACGTGGAAAATCCATGCGGGGCGTGCCGTCACGCTGGATGAAGCACTGACCGAGCTGCGCCCTTATGCGGGTTTTCTGAAAATCGCGGGGGGCGTGACGGTTTCGGGGGGCGAGCCTTTGCTGCAAGCTCCTTTTGTAGGCGATTTGTTGACGCATATTAAAAAAGAATTGGGGTTGTCGACCGCGCTGGATACGCAAGGCTTTTTGCATACGAGCGTGCCGGATTCATGGTTTGATCCGGTGGATCTTGTGTTGCTGGACATCAAACATGCCGATCCCGAGGCCTATTTGAAACTAACGGGCAAGCCTTTGCAGCCGACTTTGGATTTTGCCCAAAGACTCGCGCGCCTTAATAAACCCTTTTGGTTGCGTTATGTGCTGGTGCCCGGAGTGACGGATGGCGAAGCGGATATTTTGCGTCTCGCAGATTTTGTGGCGAGCCTTGGGAAAGTCGTTGAACGCGTGGATATTCTTCCTTTCCATCAGCTCGGCGCATTCAAATGGAAAGAGCTTAACCTTCCCTACACATTGGAAAACACGCCGCCACCCACGCTCGACTCCATAGCCCACACAAGCGCTTTGTTTGCCTCAAGAGGGCTGCCGATTGTGTAAAGAAGTTTTATAGAAAAGCCGAAATAACCGTTCTTATTTCTTCGGGCTGGCTTACTCCTCCATCTCGAAAGGCAAAAACTCGGCTTCGGGCAGAATGTCGGTTTCTTCTTTTTCAACGACCGCCGGAGGTGACGGAGCAGGGTGGCGCAGGCGAGTCAATTTGGCGTCCGGAAAGGTCGCAAAGACGGCTTGGATCAGCGGGTGAGCGCGGGCGCGTTCATGGTGCTGCGCCTCGGCGGCGCGGTCTTGCTCGGCAAGGCTTGGTTCCCCATCCGCGCCCGAAATAGAAACAACCCAGCGCTTCCCTGTCCAATCCGTCAAACATTGCCCCACGCGGCCCGCGAAATTGGCAGGTGCGGCTTCGCCGACACGCAACTCCAACAGGCCTGCCTCGCAGCGCACGAGATTAACCTGTCCGTATAGGATCGCATGCAGCCCCGCCTCGCGCTTCTCAGAGAACAGCGCAACAAGGGTTCGGAAATCAGCGGGTTGTTCGTAAGGGGCAAGCTGCGGCGCGCCAACTGCACCGCTTCCGCCCCCACATAAAGCCAGACGCGCGACTGGGGCACCACCACCCCCGCCGCCGGAAGGTACATGGCTTCCCGACCCACCGCCCCCGCCGCCATCCCGGATCTGTTTCACCAAATCAGCTGGAGTCGGTAAATCGCACGCATAGGCTAAGCGGATCAGGACCATTTCCGCCGCTTGGGCGGGGTGCGCGGCCGTTTGAACCTCGCCAATACCTTTCAACAAAATTTGCCACGCGCGCGCCAAAGCCGGAATTGTGACATCGGAAGCCTCGCGCATCAGCTGGCGGTCATATTCGGGCAGAGAGGGATCTTCCGTGCCTTCAGGCACAACTTGCCCCCGAGTCAAAAGATGGATCAGGTCGCACATATCCTGCAAAACCTGCAACGGATCCGAGCCCGCCAACCGCATGGCGGTAAAGATTTCAAGGGCGCTCGCGATCTCGCCGCGCAGCAGGGATCGACACAAAGCGATGCTTTGGCCGCGATCCGCCAGCCCCAACATGTCTTTCACATCTGCCGCCGTCACATGCCCGTTACCCCGCGCAATCGCCTGATCCAAAAGGCTTAGCCCGTCGCGCGCCGAGCCATCCGCCGCATGAGCGATCATCTTCACGGCTTCTTCTTCGGCCGTCACGCCTTCTTGCGCCACGATCTGCATGAAATAGGGTGCCAGAGTCTCACTGTCGATCCGGCGCAGATCAAACCGCTGGCAGCGAGAGAGAACGGTGACAGGAACTTTGCGGATTTCTGTGGTGGCGAAGATAAATTTCGTGTGGGGGGGGGGCTCCTCCAGCGTTTTCAGCAACGCGTTGAAGGCATTTTTTGAGAGCATATGGACTTCATCGAGGATATAAATCTTATACAGCGCCGAAACGGGGCCATAGCGGACGCCATCGATGATCTCGCGCATATCCTCCACGCCTGTGCGCGAGGCCGCATCTAGCTCCATCACATCCACATGGCGGTCTTCCAGAATCGTGCGGCAGGAGTCGCATTTTCCGCAGGGGGTAATGGTGGGGCCGCTGGTACCCTCCACGCCTGTGCAATTCAAGGCGCGCGCTATAATCCGCGCGGTCGTCGTCTTGCCGATGCCCCGCACGCCCGTCAGCATCCATGCGTGCGGTAGTCGTCCCGCCTCAATCGCGTTCGAAAGCGTCCGTACCATCGCCTGTTGACCAATCAACTGATCAAAGGTTACGGGACGATATTTCCGTGCGAGGACTCGATAGGCGGGCGCAGGCGACGGTGTTAGATCCGGAAACAGAGCATTTTGCTCATCTTCGGGGGATGAAAAAAGCTGTGACATGATGGCGCGACCTTGCAAAGGAAGGACTGACTATATGCGGCGAAAAAAGCTTCCGGAACCCCAGAGTTTTAATACCTATATCGCTCGGGCTTAAACGGCCCTTCGGGGGAGATTCCCAAATAATCGGCCTGAGCTTTGGTTAGCTCCGTCAGTTGCGCGCCCAATTTAGACAGATGCAGCCGCGCGACTTTTTCGTCCAGCGATTTGGGAAGGATATAGACGTCGTTGGCGTATTTTCCCTGATGGGTCCACAGCTCGATCTGCGCGAGGGTTTGGTTCGTGAAAGACGCGCTCATCACAAAACTTGGATGCCCTGTTGCACAGCCCAAATTCACCAAACGGCCTTGCGCCAGAACGATCAACCGCTTGCCGTCTGGAAACACGACTTCATCCACTTGGGGTTTAACCTCCTCCCATATGAAATGCCGCAGCGACTCGATCTGAATCTCGGAATCGAAATGTCCAATGTTACAGACAATGGCGCGGTCTTTCATTGTGCGCATGTGATCTAGGGTGATGACGTCGATATTCCCCGTCGCGGTCACAAAGACATCCCCTTGCGCAGCGGCTTGGTTCATCGTCACGACCTGATAGCCTTCCATCGAGGCTTGCAGCGCGTTGATCGGATCAATTTCGGTCACCATCACACGGGCGCCCGCCGCCCGTAAAGAGGCCGCCGATCCCTTGCCGACATCGCCATAGCCGCACACGACCGCGATTTTGCCCGCGAGCATCACATCGGTCGCGCGGCGAATCCCATCCACCAAACTCTCGCGACAGCCGTAAAGATTATCGAATTTTGACTTGGTCACGCTGTCATTGACGTTAAAGGCGGGGATTTTCAGCTCGCCCTTTTCCTTCATCATGTACAAACGATGCACGCCCGTCGTTGTTTCTTCGGACACGCCGCGAATGCCGGACAAAAGCGCTGGAAATCTGGTGTGGACGCGCAAGGTCAAATCGCCGCCGTCATCCAGCAGCATGTTGGGAACCCATCCGTTCGGGCCATGGATCGTCTGATCGATACAATCCCAGAAGGATTCCTCATCCAAGCCTTTCCATGCGAACACAGGTATCCCCGAAGCCGCCATCGCGGCGGCGGCATGATCTTGGGTCGAGAAAACATTGCACGAGGACCAGCGCACCTTCGCCCCCAAATGGGTCAGAGTCTCAATCAAAACGGCGGTCTGAATGGTCATATGCAGACAACCTGCAATCCGTGCGCCTTTCAAGGGCTTTTGCGCCCCATATTCCGCACGCAGGGCCATCAGGCCCGGCATTTCGGTCTCGGCGATGCGGACTTCCCGCCGCCCCCATTCGGCCTGCGTGATATCCTTGACCTTGAAATCCTGAGCGACGGCGGCAAGTTGGGGCATGGGAACCTCGAAAGAAAAGGGTATGGCGAGCTTTATACCAGCAAGCCGATGCGAGGGTCACGTCTTATCTTTTGGCACATGAATACAGCGGTGTCGTGATTTTCACCCCCTCGACTTTTGGGAAAGATAGACATAGACTTTTGTCCCTATCTTTAAACCCGCCTTGGGAGTTTCCGATGAAAGCCTGTCTCGTGACCAAGCTTGTGGGGGCCGTTGGCATTGCAGCCTGTGCGGTAGGGATTGCCTATGGGGTCGGCTCTGTGGTGATGGCGCCGCATGCTCTGACAAAAAATGCTTTCGTAATAGATACGGCCATTCTCTCCCAAGCCTCGGGTGCGCCGACTTCAAGCGCCTCCGCTGCGCCAGCACCAGAAGCGCCAACCCTTCCGCCTATCAAGGATCTGTTGGCCAAGGCCGATCCCGCAGCCGGTCAGAAATACGCCAAAGTCTGTGCGACATGCCACAGTTTCGGCAAGGGAGAAGCCGCCAAAATGGGGCCCAATCTTTACGGAATCCTCGGCGCGCCTCATGCCCATATGGCGGGCTATGCCTATTCCGCCGCCATGCAAGCGCATGCGTCTGATATCTGGACCTATGAGGAGCTGAATCACTTCCTTTTTAAACCCAGCGTGCATATCCCGGGCACCAAAATGCCCTTTGCCGGAATCAAAAACGATTCTGACCGCGCGAATGTCATTTCATGGCTCCGCACGCTGAGTGAAACGCCGGAGGCCTTGCCGTAAAGATGCAGGAGAGACCAACGCGCCGAAATGCAGACAGGGCATCGGCTTGCACCTTCCCACGTTCCTTTCTCTTTAAACTTCCTGCTGAAACAGACACCCTTGCCTTCTACACCGATGATTTTTCTTTCCCTCCTTCGGCATGAGCTTCGTCTACAGCTGCGGCGGAAAAGCGAGGGCGCGGCGCTGATTCTGTTTTTCCTGATTCTGCTGATCCTGATGCCCTTCGCACTGGGGCCGGATCCTGTTTTGCTGGCGCGGGTGGGGCCAGGAATTGTTTGGATTGCGACTCTGTTAATGGCCCTTTTGTCTCTGGATCGTTTGTTTGTGCAAGACGCACGAGACGGCTCGCTGGATGAGATGCTCACCGCGCCCGTCTCTCTTGAAAAGATTGTTGCCGCAAAATTGTTGGCCCAAAGTCTTGTCTTGCTGGGCGCTCTTTTGGTGATGAGCCTTCCGGCGCTGATTTTTCTGGGGCTGAAGCCTTCTATTTTGCCTATCTTGGGGATCGGCTTTGCGTTGGGCGTCCCCTCTTTGGTGCTTTTAGGGGGCTTGGCCAGTGCGCTGACGGTCGCGCTTCACCGCAGCGCAGCGTTGCTCACTCTTTTGCTGATCCCCTTCTATCTTCCTGTTCTGATCTTCGCTGTTTCAGCCTGCGAGGCGCAGGCGATGGGCGCGGAGACAGGGGCCCCTCTGCTTTTTCTGGGCGCGATTCTGACATTGCTTTTACCGTCAACGCCTTTCATCATCGCCGCGTCTTTGCGGCATAATCAGGGGTAGTCTATGGGCTGGGTCTCCTTCTTCGCCAATCCTGCGCGCTTTTTGCGCCTCGCCCGTTTTTTAATCCCCCTTTTTAGCCTTGGGGCGATCGTGGCTTTTGCCGTTGGGCTTTATTTGGCTCTGTGCGCCTCGCCGCCCGATTATCAGCAAGGCGAGACAGTGCGCATTATGTATGTGCATGTACCGGCCGCGTGGCTAGGACTTGGACTCTATGTTGCGATGGCTGTTGCGGCAGGAATTGGGCTTGTGGCGCGTCACGCGCTTGCCGATCTTTTTTGCGCCGCGGCAGCCCCTGTCGGCGCGACCTTGGTGGGGCTATGTCTAGCCACGGGCAGTCTGTGGGGCAAGCCGACATGGGGCGCGTGGTGGGTCTGGGACGCCCGCCTGACCAGCGTTTTGGTGCTTTTCTTTCTTTATTGTGGCTATATGGTCTTGCGCGGCGCGTTCGAGGACGAAGCTCAAGGCGCCAAAGCCGGTGGAATCCTTCTACTGATCGGGGTCGTGAATATCCCCATCGTGAAATTTTCGGTCGAGTGGTGGAATACGCTGCATCAACCCGCAAGCCTGTTACGCAAAGGGGGGGCTGCTATCGCGCCTGAGATGCTCCACCCGCTTTTAGTCATGGCGCTGGCTTATGCTCTTTATGCCGGATCGATGATTCTTATACGCATGAGAACGGTGCTACGCGCACGAAAAATTGCCCTCAGGCGCGAAGAATCCTGATATACTCGCCTTCCTTGGAAAGTGGAAGGATGCGATTCCGTGCAAAACACGGACGCAGCGAAGCTGATGCGCCTTTTGCGGGGACAAAACGTGAGGGGTTCCTTCGGTGCCCGAGTATAAAAGAAAAATTGCCCTCAGATCTCAACTGGCCTAGGGTCGCCCCATCTATACTCAAAGGGGAACCTTCCGTGAAGTCTCTGAAGCCTGTTGTCATGTCTGGTCGTGAAGTGTGGCCCCTTGTGGAAGGGGGCAAAGGTATCTCTGTCTCGACTGGAGACAGCGCGGGGGCGTGGGCGGCGGCCGGCGGGATTGGCACGTTTTCGGGCGTGAATGCCGATAGCTATGATGCGGATCGCCATGTCATTCCTCAGATTTACAAAGGCAAGACGCGGCAGGAACGTCATCATGAGCTGATTAAATTCGGAATTATCGGTGGCATCGCCCAAGCGCAGCGCGCGCATGAGATTTCGGGGGGCCAAGGGCGGTTGCATATGAACGTCCTTTGGGAAATGGGCGGGGCCGAGCCGATTTTGGAAGGTGTTTTAGAAGGGGCGAAAGGCCTTATTCACGGGGTGACCTGCGGCGCGGGCATGCCCTATCGGGTAGCCGAGATCGCGGCGCGGCATGGCGTTTCTTATTATCCGATCGTCTCCTCGGCCCGCGCATTTCGGGCTTTGTGGCTGCGTGCTTACAACAAATACCCCGAAGGGTTAGGCGGCGTGGTGTACGAAGATCCATGGCTTGCCGGCGGCCATAACGGCCTGTCGAATAGCGAGGATCCTCAAAAGCCCGAAGATCCGATGCCACGCGTGGCGGCATTGCGGGCCCAAATGAATGAATACGGGCTTCAAAAGACGCCGATCGTTATGGCGGGGGGAGTCTGGTGGCTTTCGGAATGGGAACATTGGTTGGACAATGTAACCATCGGCCCCGTCGCTTTTCAATTTGGCACGCGACCGCTTCTGACTCAGGAAAGCCCTATTTCAACGGCATGGAAGGAGCGGCTTCGGACTCTAAAAAAAGGCGATGTGTTTCTGAATCGCTTCTCGCCAACGGGATTCTATTCTTCGGCAGTCAATAACGCGTTTTTGCAAGAGCTGAAAGAACGGTCAGAACGCCAGATTGCCTATACACATGAACAAGTCGGCGCCCATACCGAAAGCTTCAAGGTTGGTGTCGTGGGCGCGCCTGTTTTCATCACCTCGGCCGATAGAGCTCGTATGCAGGCTTGGCAGGCGCAGGGCTTCACTAAAGTGCTCCGCACACCGGATAGCACGCTGATTTTTGTGACGCCAGATCGCGCGAAAGAGATCATTGCGGATCAGACAAACTGTATGGGCTGTCTGTCGGCCTGCGCCTTTTCGAATTGGTCACAGAACGAAAAGGGAACAACAGGCCATAAGCCGGATCCGCGTTCTTTCTGCATTCAGAAAACGCTGCAAAGCATCAGCCATGGCGGCGATGTCGAGAGCGCCTTGATGTTTTCGGGCCACAACGCCTATCGCTTTGCGCAGGATCCCTTCTATACGAACGGCTTTATCCCGACCGTTAAGCAACTTGTCGAACAGATTTTAACGGGGTTCTGAGGGGGGGTGATTTTGTGTGCCCTGATCTGAAAAAAGGTTAAAATTGTGCCGCGTCACAGTATATCTCTCGCGCCCATGAAATATGATGTCATCGTCATTGGCGGCGGCCATGCGGGGTGCGAGGCGGCCGCTGCTTCGGCGCGGGTGGGCGTGCGCACGCTTCTGATCACCCATAAGGTCGAGACGTTGGGTGAAATGTCCTGCAATCCTGCCATTGGCGGGCTTGGCAAAGGCCATTTGGTGCGCGAGGTGGACGCGCTGGACGGGCTCATGGGGCGCGTGGCCGATGCGGCTGGTATCCAGTTTCGCGTTCTGAACCGCAGCAAGGGGCCTGCTGTACGTGGCCCTCGCGCCCAAGCCGACCGGAAATTGTATCGACAGGCGATGCAGGCAGTTCTTTTCAATCAGCCGAATCTGGACATTCTGGCGGCCTCGGCCGAGGATCTTCTGACCGATGCAAGCGGTTCAATCACGGGCATCGTCACGGGCGATGGGGCTGAAATCCGCGCCGGAGCCGTTGTGCTCACAACCGGAACCTTTCTGCGCGGTTTGATCCATCTGGGTGAGGAGAAAACACCGGCCGGACGTTTTAACGAGCCTCCTTCACGGGGATTAAGCGTCGCCCTAGAACGTTTGGGCTTTCCTCTAGGGCGGCTGAAAACAGGAACGCCCGCGCGGTTGGATGGACGCACGATCGACTGGGCGGGGCTAGAGATGCAACAGGGGGACCCGAACCCCGAAGCTTTTTCGACTCTGACAACCACCCTGTCGAATCGTCAAATCGCCTGCGGTATTACTTATACGACTCCGCGTGGGCACGACGCGATACGGGCCAATTTGCACCGCGCTCCTATGTATTCCGGCCAGATTACGGGCACGGGGCCGCGCTATTGCCCCTCGATTGAAGATAAAGTTGTGCGCTTCGCCGACAAAGAACGGCACCAAATTTTCCTAGAACCCGAAGGGCTGGATGATCCCACGATTTACCCGAATGGGATTTCGACCTCTCTGCCGCGCGATGTGCAGGATGTTTTTATCCGCTCGATCATCGGATTGGAGAAAGTCAAAATTCTCCGCTACGGCTACGCGATTGAATATGATTTTTGTGATCCGCGCGAACTCACACGCACCCTTGAAACCAAGCGCGTGCAGGGTCTGTTCTTTGCGGGACAGATCAACGGCACAACAGGGTACGAAGAAGCCGCCGCCCAAGGTCTCATTGCGGGGCTGAATGCCGCGCTGAAAACGGCTTTGATGGCGCCTTTCACCTTGGATCGCTCCCAAGCCTATATTGGCGTGATGATCGATGATCTGATCACGCGCGGCACGAATGAGCCGTATCGCATGTTCACCTCTCGTGCCGAATACAGGCTCACGCTACGGGCCGACAACGCGGATCAAAGGCTGACGCCGCTAGGGCTTGAGGCCGGATGTATCACCACAATCCGCCGTGACTCGTTTGCGGCTAAGAAAGAAGCGCTGGACTCTGCCCGCGCCTTGCTGGATTCCTGCCGCGCCTCACCGAATAAACTCGCGGCCCAAGGGCTACATGTGAATGCGGATGGGGTTGTGCGGTCGGCCTTTGAGCTTTTGTCCTATCCCGATCTCTCACTTGCGCGTTTAGCCTCGGTCTGGCAGGAGCTGGCCGCCATCCCGCCGCATATAGCACAGCAATTAGAAAGCGACGGGTTGTATGCGGGGTATCTCGACCGCCAGAACGAGGATATCCGCGCCTTTCGCAAGGACGAAGCGCTGCAGCTTTCTGAACATACAGATTTCGATTCCATTGGCAGCTTATCGGCCGAGATTAAACAAAAACTGAAACAGATCCGCCCCCCTACGCTCGGCGCGGCTTCGCGCATTCAGGGCATGACCCCCGCCGCGCTGGTATCCCTGTTGCGTTATGTGAAAAAAGAAGGGGCCTGAAGGACAGGGCTGCCGTAAGCAACCTGTTAAGAAATACCCCTCACGGCTCGTTTCTTAAGGCTGCTTGGCAGACTTCTCGCGGGGGATATTCTCTGATAAGAGAGGGGATCTCATGCGCCCTTTTCTAAGAAAACCCCATGCCCAAACGCACCGACCTTTCCTCTATTTGCATCATCGGCGCTGGCCCTATCGTGATCGGACAGGCCTGCGAGTTTGACTATTCCGGCGTGCAGGCCTGCAAGGCGCTGCGGCAGGAAGGTTACCGGATCATCCTGATCAATTCCAATCCGGCGACGATCATGACCGATCCGGATATTGCCGATGCCACTTATATCGAGCCTATTACGCCCGCGACGGTGGCCAAGATTCTGGAAAAAGAGAAACCCGACGCTGTATTGCCCACCATGGGCGGACAGACCGCCTTGAATACCGCGATGGCACTGGCCAAAGACGGCACCTTCGATCGGTTGGGGATCGAGCTGATCGGCGCAAATCGCGCCGCCATTGAAAAAGCCGAGGATCGCGCTCTGTTCCGCGATGCGATGGCGGGGATTGGCCTGTCCTGTCCTAAAAGCGTTGTGGTGAATACGCTGGAACAGGGGATGGAAGCCCTGATCCCCATTGGGTTGCCCGCGATTATCCGGCCCAGCTTTACGCTTGGCGGCATGGGGGGCGGCATTGCCTATAACAAACAAGAATTCGCGGAGATTGTCGCAAGCGGCCTTGCTGCGAGTCCGGTTCAGGAAGTTCTGGTTGAGGAATCCGTCCTCGGCTGGAAAGAATATGAAATGGAAGTTGTGCGGGACCGCAAGGATAATTGCATCATTATTTGCTCGATCGAAAATGTGGACCCTATGGGCATCCATACGGGCGACAGCATGACCGTCGCGCCCGCTTTGACCCTGACGGATAAAGAATATCAAATCATGCGCAATGCCTCGATCGCGGTTTTGCGTGAGATCGGCGTGGATACGGGCGGATCGAACGTCCAATTCGCGATCAACCCTGCTGATGGGCGGATGATCGTGATTGAGATGAATCCGCGCGTGAGTCGATCCTCCGCGCTCGCCAGTAAAGCGACGGGTTTTCCCATCGCCAAAGTCGCCGCGCGGCTGGCGGTCGGCTATACGCTGGACGAGCTTAAAAACGACATTACAGGCGACACGCCGGCCGCGTTCGAGCCGACGATTGATTATATCGTCACGAAAATTCCCCGCTTTGCCTTCGAAAAGTTCCCGCGTACCGAGCCTCTTTTGACTACCGCGATGAAGTCGGTGGGCGAGGTGATGGCGATTGGCCGCACCTGGCATGAGTCGCTGCAAAAAGCCCTGCGGGGGCTTGAAATTGGCCTGACGGGTCTGAATGAAATGCGAACGCTGGAGGGGGCCTCACTCAGCGACATTCATGCGGCGCTGGCCAAACCCACGCCGGACAGGATTCTGGTCATCGCCGATGCACTGCGGCGCGGGATGAGCGTGGCTCAAATCGCCGCTCTTTGTAAATTCGATGTTTGGTTTCTGGACCGGATCGCTGAAATCGTCACGGTGGAGGCCGAGATAAGGTCAAGCGGCCTGCCCACAACCGCACCGGACATGCAAAGGCTCAAACGCATGGGATTCAGCGACGCGCGGCTAGCCCAACTGACGGGACGCAAAGAGTCCGAGGTCGCCGCCACCCGCCGCGCCTTGGGTGTTAGGCCCGTCTATAAACGTATCGACACCTGCGGGGCCGAATTCGCCTCCCAAACGCCGTATTTGTATTCGACGTATGAGGCAATCTGAAGATCACGATTGAGCCTTAGGCCTTTTGTGCTAGGCTGGGGCTCGATGGTATGAAAGCTGAAAAGGGAGACTTTCCATGAATCTCGATCAAACGAAACAACGGATGGACGGGGCTTTAGAAGCGCTGCGCAAGGAATTTGGCGGGCTGCGAACGGGGCGCGCCTCGACCAGCCTTTTGGATCCCATTCATGTGGATGCTTATGGAAGCCCTCTGCCGCTGAACCAAGTTGGGACCGTCGGCGTGCCGGAGCCGCGTCTGTTGACGGTCCAAGTCTGGGACAAGGGATTGGTTAAAAGCGTCGAGAAGGCCATCCGCGATGCGGGGTTGGGTCTGAACCCGCAACCAGATGGGCAGATGATTCGCGTGCCTTTACCAGAGCTAAGCCAAGAACGCCGTCAGGAATTGGTCAAAATCGCAGGTAAATACACCGAACAAGCGCGGATTGCGGTACGGAATGTTCGCCGCGATGCGATGGACGGGATTAAGAAAGAAAAGCCCTCGGAAGACGAAACCCAAGCCTTGAACGAAAAAGTTCAGAAGCTGACCGATGAGACCATTAAAAAAATTGACGATCTGTTGGCCCATAAAGAAAAAGAAATCATGCAGGTTTAGGCATGTCTTGGCTTTCCGCTCCCCATGCCGCGTTTGTGTTAGCCGCCTATGGGCTTGTGGGCGGGGTGTTGATTTTTTTTGCCGCGCTGACGTTTTGGCGCGCCCATCAGGTCAATAAAGAGGCGAAGGAAGTGGAATTAGAGATGCGGCATGACTCGTAAAAAAGCACGGCTTGTGATGGTTTTGTGTTTGCTGGCGGGATCGGGAACGGCGGCGGCTTTGACGCTTATTGCGCTTAATCGCAACGTCTCTTATTTCAGGACGCCAACCGAAATTGTCATGGGAATCTATCCCGAGAAAGACTCAGGGCATGCTTTTCGGCTGGGCGGTTTGGTGGAAACAGGCAGTCTGAGCCGCGACGAAGGGGCGATCACCTTCCGCGTAACGGACACAAAAAACGCCCTTTCCGTTCATTATGAAGGCATTGTTCCTGATTTGTTCCGAGAGGGGCAGGGCGTGATTGCGGAAGGCAAGATGGATGAAGCGCAAACCTTTCAAGCTACGCTGCTTCTGGCCAAACATGACGAAAAATATATGCCGCCGGAAGTCGCAAGCGAATTGAAGAATGCCGGGCATCCGGTTGAAGGAACCAAAGAAAGCAAATAATCCATGTCCCAAAAATCTTCCTTCGCGGGTGAACGGATTGCCAAACTTCTGGCGCGTGTCGGCGTTTGTTCCCGTCGCGAGGCGGAAAGGCTGATCATCGACGGGCGCGTGACGGTGGATGGCAAAGTTCTGGCCTCGCCTGCCCTGAATGTCACGGATTCCAGCCGGATCACTGTTAATGGAAAACCGATTGGGCTGCGCGAGGAAACACGGCTGTGGCGGTATCACAAACCGGCAGGGACTCTGACAACCACGCGCGATCCGCAGGGCCGTCCTACTGTTTTTGAAAAGCTCCCGCCCGAGATGCCGCGCGTGGTCAGCGTCGGACGGCTGGATTTCAATACTGAAGGGCTTTTGCTTTTGACGAATGACGGGGCCTTGGCGCGGCATATGGAATTGCCGCAAAACGCCTGGATGCGCCATTATCGCGTGCGGGTTTATGGGGTTGTGGATCCGGCAACGCTGGCGGCCCTTGCCCACGGCGTCACGATTTCCGGCATTCGGTATGAAGCGGTCAAGGCCGAAATCGAAAAAAACCAAGCGGAGGGCGCAAACAGATGGCTTTCGGTAAGCATCCGTGAAGGCAAAAACCGCGAGATCCGCAAAATCATGGAGCATTTGGGGCTTCAGGTCACGCGCCTGATCCGCACCTCATTCGGTCCCTTTCCTTTGGGTAAACTCCCGCGCGGCGGCATCGAAGAAGTCCCCCGTCGAGCTTTGAAAGATGCGCTGGGGAACTTCTTCACTTAAGGCCAATCGAATCGGAGCGCACGCATGTCCTCTCCTTCCGTCTTTTTAACCGGCGCAACCGGCTTTGTGGGCGCGGCTGTGGCGCGGCTATTGATCCGCAAAGGCTGCGCCTTGCGCGTTTTGACCCGTCCCCATAATGACCGCCGGAATCTGGCGGGGCTCGATGTCCAGATGATTGAAGGAGATCTGAATGCGCCGGACAGCTATCGTGCCGCGCTGAAAGGCTGCGATAGTCTGTTCCATGTTGCGGCGGATTATCGGATCTGGGTTCCAGATGCCGCTGCGATGCATGCGGTGAATGTTGGAGGCACGCGGGCTTTGATGCTGGCGGCCTTGGATGCTGGTATTCCGCGTATTGTTTATACAAGCTCGGTGGCGACCTTAGGGATGCATAAGGACGGAACGCTTGCGCGCGAGGACTCGCCTGTTTCTTTTTCAGATATGATTGGGACCTATAAGCAATCAAAATATCTGGCCGAAGAGGAAGTCCGCCGCCTGATTACCCATCACGGGCTTCCGGCGGTGATTGTGAATCCGTCGATGCCCATTGGGCCGCGCGATATTAAACCAACCCCCACGGGCCGAGTCATTGTGAATGCCGCGAAAGGCAAAATTCCGGCTTTTGTGGATACGGGGCTGAATGTCGTGCATGTGGACGATGTCGCCCAAGGCCATTGGCTGGCTTTCGAGCGGGGGCAAATTGGCGAGCGCTATATTTTGGGCAGTGAGAATCTGCCTCTGGGCGAAATTTTGCGGATTGTGTCAGAAATCGTTGGTCGTCCGGCGCCGACCGTGCGCCTCCCTCGCGCACCGCTTTATCCCCTTGCTTTTGGGATGGAATGCCTCGCGCGGCTGACAGGCAAGGAGCCGATGCTGACCTGCCACGCGCTGCGCATGGCGGAAAAAAAGATGTATGTTTCAACTTCTAAGGCCGAGCGCGCACTGGACTATCGCCCGCGTCCCGCACGCGATGCGATTGCCGATGCGCTCGCGTGGTTTCGGGCTGAAAAATACTGTTGACGCATAGGACTTCAAGGTAAAAACAGGCGTAAAGGTTAACAAAGTGTAACCTTTTTTCTTCTCTTTTTTTCAAAAAAAAGCTGCGCCATTAACTTTGGATTCAAGATTTACCGATAGGGTGGGTTTATCAGGAACCCTCAACTAAGGACTCAAATCATGTTTTACCCTCACGAAAAAACGACCATGACCGGAACGGCGGACGAAACGCTGGAACGGCTGGTCATCATGACAAACCAGACGAATCTGGTTGCTCTTGATAAAACGATGGCGGCGATCCGTCGCGCCCCGACAAGCTACGCGGCGGCTTCTGCCCGCGTCGGCAGCATCGGCGAGCGAATCGTCCGCGCCGCGCACGAGGTCAGCTTGACCTTGCCTGTCGGTGCCCGCGCCGCTTTGCCTATGGCCGAAGAAACCATGGACGCCGCCCTCTAGCCGCATCTCCCCCTTGCGGCTAGAGGCGGTGCCCCTCTCTTTCTTCACCTTTTCCGTATTGCATCCTCTGCAATGCGTTTCTCTCCTTCCCTCTTTTTTCCCCTCCTCTCGTCTTTCTTTGTGTGTGCCATGTCTCGTTATGCTTCTGCGGCGTTAAGCCTTGCCCCTGCATCTCCTGCTCTTCCGGCTGGGCGCTTTCTACCCAAAAAAAACGGGCGCGTCCCCGCGCGGCCCGGGGCAACCTTTTTCTTGCCCAACAGCCTAAGATGGGTTGAAATGTATCGTCTTTTTGACGCATCCTCGGCCAGCCTGACAACGCAACATGCCGGATGCAGCACCCCTGTCGTCACGCCAGAGAGCGCCGCCGCGCAAGGCCGCGTCGTGCTTTTCCGCCCGAGAGAAGGCTGGGGACGTGGGGTTAAGGAATAAAGCGCGTTTCCCTCCCTTGCACGACAAAAAATCGTCCCTATATTGAGCCTTGGAGCTTTCGCACAGAAAAGGCAGAAAGACTCCATCCGGATTCACCAAGGCAAAGGCAGGGAAACACAATGGCTAAAGTTATCGGCATCGATCTCGGTACCACCAATTCATGCGTCGCGGTTTTGGAAGGCTCTAGCGCCACCGTCATTCATAATGCGGAAGGCGCGAATACGACGCCTTCGATCGTGGCTTTCACCAATGGCGACGAACGGTTGGTCGGACAGGCCGCCAAGCGTCAGGCCGTCACAAACCCCGCTAATACGCTTTATGCCATTAAACGCCTGATTGGCCGTCGTTTTGACGATCCGATGGTGCAAAAGGACATCGCCTTGATGCCCTATAAGATCGTCAAAAACACCAATGGCGACGCGTGGGTGGAAGCCAATGGCAAAACCTATAGTTCCTCGGAAGTCTCGGCCTTTATTTTGATCAAGATGAAGGAAACGGCGGAAGCCTATCTGGGCGAAAAAGTCACGCAGGCCGTCATTACAGTCCCCGCTTATTTCAACGACAGCCAGCGTCAAGCGACGAAAGATGCTGGTAAAATCGCAGGGCTTGAGGTCTTGCGTATTATCAATGAGCCGACGGCGGCCGCGCTCGCCTATGGGATGGAGAAGAAAAAATCCGGCACGGTGGCGATTTACGATCTGGGCGGCGGCACTTTTGACGTGTCGGTCTTGGAAATTGGCGATGGCGTGTTTGAGGTCAAATCCACGAATGGAGATACCTTCCTGGGCGGCGAAGATTTCGACAGCCGCGTCATGGATTTCCTGTGTGATGAGTTCAAGAAGGAACAGGGAATCGATCTGCGCGGCGACAAGCTGGCCCTCCAACGCTTGAAGGAAGCGGCTGAGAAAGCCAAGATTGAGCTCTCTTCCTCCATGCAAACGGAAGTCAATCTGCCCTTTATCACCGCCGATCAAGCGGGGCCGAAGCATTTGTCGATCAAGCTAACTCGCGCGAAGCTGGAAGCCTTGGTTGAAGCGCTGGTCAAAAAGACGATTGAGCCGTGCAAGCAAGCGCTGAAAGACGCCGGACTCAAAGCCTCTGATATCGACGAGGTGATTTTGGTCGGCGGCATGACCCGCATGCCCAAGATCATTGAAACCGTGAAGGAATTCTTTGGGCGCGAGCCTCATCGCGGAGTCAATCCTGACGAAGTCGTGGCGGTCGGCGCGGCCATTCAAGCGGGCGTTTTGAAGGGCGATGTGAAAGATGTTTTATTGCTTGACGTGACGCCGCTCTCGCTGGGCATTGAAACGCTGGGCGGTGTTTTCACGCGCCTGATTGATCGCAACACCACGATCCCCACGAAAAAGAGTCAGGTTTTCTCGACGGCGGACGATAATCAAAATGCCGTCACCATCCGCGTGTTCCAAGGTGAGCGCGAAATGGCCGCCGACAACAAGATGCTGGGGCAGTTCGATCTGGTTGGGATTCCGCCGGCTCCGCGCGGCGTGCCGCAAATCGAAGTCATCTTTGACATTGATGCAAATGGGATTGTTAGCGTCACGGCCAAGGACAAAGCAACGGGCAAGGAACAGCAAATCCGCATTCAGGCTTCGGGCGGCCTGTCGGATGCCGACATCCAAAAAATGGTCAAGGAGGCGGAAGCCAACGCGGCCGAAGACAAGAAACGCCGTGAAGCGGTGGATGCGCGTAATCAAGCCGACAGCCTTGTCCATCAAACCGAAAAGACGCTGAAAGATCTGGGCGATAAGGTTTCGGCCAGCGATAAAACGGCGGTTGAAAGCGCGCTTGCGGATCTGAAAGCGGTGATGGAATCGGGCGATGCCTCCCTCATCAAGTCTAAATCCGAAGCTCTTGCCCAAGTCTCGATGAAGCTCGGTGAACAGCTGTATAAGAGCCAGCAAGAAGGCGCGACCTCTGGGGCATCTTCCGAAAGCGCGCCTGACACGGGCGTTGTAGATGCCGAATTCAGCGAAGTCGCTGAGGATAAGAAGAGCGGAACGGCTTAATACCCCAAAACCCGCGATGAGGAAAAGCGGGCCATAAAAAAGACTCACGGGTGCAAGAGGATAGGTGTTGTGAAGGCTCCTTCCCTCTGCACCCGATGGGTAAAAAGGCCATGGCACAGACCGTTCTTTCCTTCAAGCTGGCCGCGCATGATGGCTCACGGACGCCTTGGGACTGCCCGCAGCTTGGCCGTGCGTGAGGCTAGGCGCCTTCTGCCTTTGTTCTGCCCTTTATTTCCAAGACGGCGTTTTCATAAAAGGGCCAAAAGGCACTTGAAGGGGTATCTCCTCCCTCAGCTCCTACGCCATAGGTCCAATTTTTACCCCGCCTCATCATTCACCACGCTCGCCCCAAATCCTATCGCCGTTCTTGGGATGAATCGCCATGTTGACGCGAAAAATTTGTTGTGGTCTCAAGATTGGGATAAAGAAAGTGCGGGGATGTGTTGTCCCTTATCGCTCTCACCTTCCTCATACAGAAAAACCCTATGACCCTTCTTGTCCTTGCTGAACATGATCACAAAAGCCTGAAGCCGTCGACGCACCACACGCTGGGCGCGGCCGTGAAGCTTAGCGCGCCCATCACGCTGTTGGTCGTGGGGCTGGACTGCGGTGCGGTCGCACAGGAAGGGGCAATGCTTCAAGGCGTAGCGCGTGTCTTGCACGCGGATGCATCGGCTTATGCCCATTTTCTGGCCGAAAATGTCGCGGCGTTGGTGGCGAGCCTCGCGCCGGATTACACACATATTCTAGCCCCAGCGACGAGTTTCGGGAAAAACATTCTGCCCCGCGCGGCGGGCCTGTGCGATACGGCCCAAATTTCGGATATCATTGGCATTGAAAGCGCGGATGTTTTTGTGCGCCCCATTTATGCCGGTAATGCGATTGCAACGGTGCAGTCAAAAGACAAGATCAAATTTATCACCGTCCGGACAACGGGATTCGATCCTGTCGGCACAGGGAATGCTGCTCCCCTTGTCTCTATCAATCCCGCCCCAGAAAGCGGCCTTTCCGCTTTTGTTGGGGAGGAATTGTCGGTATCCGCGCGGCCTGAATTGACGGCAGCGAAGATTATCGTCTCGGGCGGACGCGGCGTCGGCTCGGCAGAAAATTTCAAGACGGTGATCGAGCCTTTGGCGGATCGATTGGGCGCGGCGGTGGGCGCGTCGCGCGCCGCAGTGGATGCTGGTTATGTCCCCAACGATTATCAGGTCGGACAAACGGGCAAGATTGTCGCGCCCGATTTATATATCGCTGTCGGTATCTCGGGCGCTATCCAGCATTTGGCGGGTATGAAGGACAGTAAAACCATCGTCGCCATCAACAAAGATCCAGACGCCCCCATCTTCGCCGTCGCCGATTATGGCCTTGTCGGCGATTTATTCACGGTGGTGCCCGAGCTGACAAAAGCGTTGGAAAGCCAGAAAAACTGAGCTTTTCAGCATTTTCTCTCGCGCTGTATGTTTCGTGAAGGGAAAAGATACGAGGTTTTTACCCCTTCTTCACCGCTTTGGCGTACAACCCCAAGGGCGCAGTGTTCTGTCGGCCGAGAGGGGATTCCTTTCCCTCACGCCCTCACCCCTTTAGGAGGATACAATGGGAAGACTAGCTCTCGTTACAGGCGGGCACCACGGGAATCGGCGCAGCGACCTGCAAAGCCTAGAAGACAGCTTCTATGCCCTTGCTTTCTTCTGTCTCTACCCCGTGGTAGAGGTTAAACCTCTTCCATAAGGATTACATCTGATGGCTGCCATCATTCCTCTTCCTCAGGCCGCGCGTCTTGCCCAAGACGCGCCGCTGGATCGGCTGGTTCAATTGGTTGCTGCCGATATGGCTGCCGTCAATCAGACAATTGTGCAGCGGATGGAAAGCCGCGTCACGTTGATCCCCAAATTGGCGGGGCATATCATTGCGGCCGGAGGCAAGCGGCTGCGGCCTCTTTTGACGCTCGCCGCCGCCTCTTTGTGCGGCTATCAAGGGCAGCGGCATCGTAAATTAGCGGCGTGCGTGGAATTCATCCATACCGCCACCTTGATCCATGATGATGTTGTGGATGCCAGCGATCTCAGACGCGGCAGCCCCTCGGCCAACGCCTTGTTTGGCAACGAGGCCAGCGTTCTGGTCGGTGACTTTCTTTTTAGCCGCGCGTTTGAGCTGATGGTCGAAGATGGCTCGATCGACGTGTTGCGGGTTCTCTCGCGCGCTTCGGCTGTGATCGCGGAAGGCGAGGTTTTACAGCTCTCGACGACCCATGACAGCACGACCAGCGAACAGGCCTATCTTGAAGTCGTGCGAGCTAAAACAGCCGAGCTTTTCGCGGCCGCCTGCCGCATTGGCGCAATCGTTGCGGGACGTCCGGCCTCCGAGGAAGAGGCCTTGCGGACTTTCGGGCTTAATTTGGGAATCGCCTTTCAAATCGTGGATGACGTGTTGGACTATTCAGCCGAACAAGCGCGGTTAGGCAAGACGGTTGGAGACGATTTCCGCGAAGGCAAGATGACCTTGCCCGTTATTTTGGCTATTCATCGCGGTTCGGAAGCCGAACGCGCTTTTTGGAAACGCGTGATGGATGACAGTGCTATGCGCGAAGGCGATTTGAGCCACGCTCAAGATCTTATGCGCCGCCACCATACGTTGCGCGATGCTATGGATCGCGCCCGCCATTATGGCGCGATTGCTAAAGACGCGCTGGGACTCTTTTCGGATAACCCCGTGAAACAGGCTTTTCTGGATATCGTGGATTTCACCATCGCGCGAGAATTTTAACATCTGTCTTTTATGGGATGACACAACGTGGAACGACTCCCTAATCTTATTGGTCTTGATCTTGCCGAGCTGACCGCGATCCTAGAGGCGCAAGGCTTTGAGCGATTCCGCGCGACGCAGATTTGGTCGTGGCTTTATGTACGCGGGGCGCAAGATTTTGCTGAAATGACCTCTTTGTCCAAACTGGCCCGCGCTAAGCTGGCGGATCATTTCACGCTTGAGCGTCCAACGATCACCACGCACCAAAAGTCCGAAGACGGGACTCAGAAATGGCTTTTAAAAATGCCAGATGGGCAGGAAGTCGAAAGCGTCCATATTCCCGAGGAAGATCGCGGCGCTTTGTGCGTCTCAAGCCAAGTCGGCTGCACGCTGACCTGTCGGTTCTGCCATACAGGCACGCAGCGGTTGGTGCGCAATCTGAGCGCGGCCGAGATTGTGGGCCAAGTGCTGATCGCGCGGGATGCCCTGAAGGAATGGGCGCTGCCCGATGCCTCAGCCACGCCACGCCTTTTGACGAATATCGTGTTGATGGGCATGGGCGAGCCTTTGTATAATTACGACAATGTCGCGAAGGCCCTGCGGATCATCATGCACAGTGACGGCATCGCGATTGGCAAACGGCGGATTACGCTCTCGACCTCGGGCGTTGTGCCGATGATCGAGCGATGCGGTTCCGAATTGGATGTCAATTTAGCGATCAGCCTGCATGCCGTAACGGACGAATTGCGTGACCAGATCGTGCCGCTGAATCGCAAATACCCAATTGCCGAGCTTTTGAAGGCCTGTCGCACCTATCCGGGGGTTAGCAACACGCGGCGCATTACATTCGAATATATTATGCTGAAAGGCGTGAATGACAGTCCGGCCGATGCGCGGCAATTGGTGCGTTTGTTACGGGGGATTCCGGCGAAGATCAATCTGATCCCGTTCAACCCGTGGCCGGGCGCGGCCTTTGACTGTCCGGACTGGAGCGTGATCGAGAATTTTGGCGATATTGTAAACGCCGCAGGCTATGCCAGCCCTATCCGCACACCGCGCGGCCGCGACATTATGGCCGCCTGTGGACAATTGAAATCCGCTAGTCTGAAACTCTCGGCCACCGAACGCGCCGAAATCGATCGGTTGATTGCGGAAAAAGACCAAGCGCAGGGGCTTGAGATATCCCCTATTTCTTCTCGGAAAAATACAGGCTCAGGCGATTGACGATCTGTTCGCTCGCTTCATGGAGCGTATGATCATAGGCGCTTTCACGGGCAGCGACCGTTCCGTACATTTGATCCAGCCGATTGTAGCTGGCCACGCTGTGCGCCATGCCGGTCAGAATCTTTTTCCCCGCCTGATCTGTCAATGTGTAATCCACCGACAGATTGAGCATGGATCGGGTAGCGGTCGCGTTGGCCAGAAGACCGAGCACTTCTTCATTCGCGTGAATCTCTATCTTTAGATGATACAAAGGCAGCGCAGGTCTGTTTTTGCCATAGATCCGGTCAATCAGGGCGTTGCGCAGAATCTGTCCGTTTCGCTCTGGAATCGTGTCGATGGAAATGGCGTTCAGTTCTACCGCGACAGGATCTTGATCGTCCCGTGCCCCATAGACGGAATGAAACCCGCAACCTGTTAAGAAAACACAGACGGCGAGAAGGCAGAAGGGTTTGAGATATTTCATAAACATTGAAGCTTCGGGGGCTAGGGCAACAATCGGGATAAATCGTCAAGGCCGCACGTTTCAAACACAGGTCTAAACCCATGCACAATACGTCTGTTTCCGTTTTCAAAGATAACCGTCAGGTGAAACCATGCTTGCGGCAAGGAGCCACTTGAGAATCTTGGCTCAACGGTAAAGGCCATGTTTTCTTCAATCCGCTGAGTCTCGACTCCATTGACGAATTGCCTTCCGTAACGAAGCGTATGTGTGATTTCCGCAAAGTTTTTTGCTCTCGCAAGCGCCTCATGGGCTGTATCGCCTGCCCAAGACAGGGGAATGCTGTGGCCTATATTTGTCGCGGTTGGATCGCTGGGGCTTGCAATATCGTTTCGCAGCCCTTGGCTGGCCCCATACTCTATGCCGAATTGATAGAGTTCGTTGAAGCCCATGCCCACTCTGGCATTTTGGGCGATATGCAAGCTGGTTTGCAAGACATTCACGCAATGGGCGCGAATATCTTGAGATGGTCCTGCATAGAGAGTCAACCCAAAATCACCAATCAGGTTTGTTGCTTTGTGAACCGGAGAGGCATAAGCGGCCAGAATATCCTCTGAATCATAGATCAAATCCTGACGGGGCCACATAGGTTCAGGACGAAAAGAGGATTCGCATATCCTTTTATAACGATCTGCTTTTTTGCCAAAGAGTGTCACCATGCCGTGAGGGGGTGGCGTGTACCACCCGTCTTCATAAAGATCGGGAGAGCCGCGCAAAGCACCGAGCCACGCCTCGGCCAGATCACATTCAGAAACAGGGCGCGGCCAAGCTCCCAGCGCTTTTGCAAAGGCCGTGCCTGTTTGATTCTTGATTTTTTCAACAAGCTTTAACATGCTTATCCGCCTCTTTGATCTTTTAACATTTCCTCTGGGCTTTTCGTTCTTGAACTAAATTACCCTCCTTTCGTCTAAAGCCAATAAGATTCTTCGCCCCCGATATCCCTTAGAAAGCAGGCTCTAACCCTTTGACGTTTTACGGATGACCCATGCCGCTGCCAATCCTTATGCCTGCTCTTTCGCCCACCATGACGGAAGGAAATCTTGCTAAATGGCCAGCCTTGAAACTTTACGAGTCTTAAGGGGTTCAAATAAAAACAGACAGCGGCGGAATTTCTGAAAGACATGAAAAAAACCAAAGGGCGGACAGACACCCAACACCGTGGCAGGGGCATTCGACTGTTCTTCCGTTGTAGTGCGAGACGTTACAGGTTGACCTTTTTGCTCGACAACACGCGCTCTGCGGGGCACAAAAGGCTAACTTATGGCGTGGTGTGGTATACAGCGCTGGATTCTGTGTTTTCAGAATTTTGGGATGAAAATAAAAAAACAGATAGAAAGAACCAAATTTTGTGTTACAGTAAGGCTTGTCTGGATAGTAAGACATGCCCACGGATGGGGGAAGCCGTCCAAAAGCGAGAGGATATCTGTGATGACAACCCAAACACAAACACAAACCGCGCCCATTTTTGTCTTGAGTGTCAACCGGGGGTCACTTTGGCGTTAAAGATGGGTCGCCTTTTGCAATTAAGTATGATTTGAATGAGTTAGCGGCTTTTAGAGCATCTGCTGGTATAATCCTCAAAGTTTCCGGTTCTCAATCAGGCTTCTCTTGCTGCCAACGACCTCAAAAGTTAGCTTCTCAGAAATTTTACGCGGCTGAGATTGATGCCCCTGGGTCTCCCTTGAACGGTCAAATATTGGTTAACCCGTTCGGAGAAGTCTCTTGCAGCGTAATAAAGGTGGTCGATTTGAATCTTTACAAAAGGGGGGACGAAGAAACTCCTCGACCTGTTTTGCTGTCCGAGCTCCCGAAAATCCAGCTCACTTTTACATGAAAGGGATGCGCTATGACCAAATCACCCTCCTTTCGTCTAAAGCCAATAAGATTCTTTTCATCGCCCTCGATATCCCTTAGAAAGCAGGCTCTAACCTTTTGACGTTTTATGGATGCCCCATGCCGCTGCCAATCCTTATGCCTGCTCTTTCGCCCACTATGACGGAAGGAAATCTTGCTAAATGGCACAAGAAAGAAGGGGATTTTGTGAAGCCCGGCCAAGTCATTGCCGAAATTGAAACCGACAAAGCGACGATGGAAGTCGAAGCGGTGGAGGAAGGCAGGATCATCAAAATTTTGATCCCTGCCAACACGCAAGGAGTCAAGGTCAACACGCCCATCGCCCTTTTAGCAGAGGAGGGAGAGGTGGTCGATGCCGCCGCTCTCGCTGCGATGATTTCTGTTCCTTCCGCGCCTTTAACCCTTACCGCGCCTGTGGCAGCGCCTGCGGCCCAACAGGCTGTTTCGGCATCTTCTGTGGCTCCCGCTTCAGGGGGCCGGATTTTGGCAAGTCCGCTGGCCAAGCGTTTGGCGGAACAAAGGGGGCTGAGTCTGCGTGCCATTCGCGGCACAGGCCCCTATGGCCGCATTGTCAAAGCCGATGTTTTGGGCGCCCCTGCGACAAGTTCGGCACCTTCTGCGCCCCCCCAAACGGGCGGTTTGGACGTTCAAGATTACGCGACCAAACTTGGCATGGGTTATGTGCTTCAACCCAACAGCAGCGTGCGCAAAGTCATCGCCAAGCGGCTGACGGAATCTAAACAGAGGGTGCCGCATTTCTACCTATCGGTGGATGTGGAGCTGGATGCTTTGTTAGAGGCACGCAAGCAGATCAACGAGCTGAAAGGCACGAAAATCTCGGTGAATGATTTTGTCATCCGCGCGACGGCTTTGGCGCTGAAGAAAATTCCCGCCGCCAATGTTTCTTGGACAGACAGCGCGATTTTGCTTTACACGGATGTCGATGTTTCGGTCGCGGTCGCCACCCCGGGCGGGCTGATCACGCCGATCATCAAGAAAGCCGACACCAAGTCTTTAGAGCAAATCTCGGCCGAGATGAAAGACCTTGCCGCGCGCGCCCGCGAGGGCAAATTGCGGCCCGAGGAGTTTCAGGGCGGCGGCTTCTCGATCTCGAATCTCGGTATGTTCGGGGTCAAGAGCTTTTCGGCTATCATCAACCCGCCTCAAAGCTGTATTCTGGCCGTCGGCGCGGGCGAGCAACGCGCGGTCGTGAAAGACGGCAAACTGGCGATTGCGACCGTGATGACCTGCACGTTGTCGGTCGATCATCGTGCAGTGGATGGCGCTGTTGGGGCGGAATTTCTCGCGGCCTTCAAGCCGTTGATCGAAAAGCCCTATGCGCTTTTTGTCTAATCACTCCACCGTCACGCTTTTGGCTAGATTGCGCGGCTGGTCGACATCCGTGCCTTTGGCAACGGCCGTGTAGTAGGCCAAAAGCTGAATGGGAAGGGCGTAGAGGATCGGCAAGACGGCAGGGTCTGCCTCTGGAACCGTCAGAGCGCGGAAACATTTTGTGCCGATATGGGCAAGCCCTTTTTTATCCGAGATCAGGATCACCTTCCCGCCTCGCGCCGCAACTTCTTGAATGTTGGAGGCCGTTTTGTCATAAAGCGCATCGCTGGGGGCAAGAAAAACGGCAGGCGTGCTTTCGTCGATCAAAGCGATGGGGCCGTGTTTCAGCTCTCCCGCCGCATAGCCTTCCGCATGGATGTAAGAGATTTCCTTGAGTTTGATTGCGCCCTCAAGCGCAATCGGATAAAGAAGCCCGCGCCCCATATAAAAGACATCCCGCGCCTCTGCCATATAATGGGCGAGTTCTTGAACATGGTGTTCATCACGCAGAATCGTGTTCATATGGGCGGGGACTTCGCGCAGCGCATTCAGAATTTCCTGCGCGCGCTTGGGAGGCAAAACCTTTCGCGCAAGGCCTATGCTGACCGCCAGACACAGTAAAACGGTCAGTTGCGTTGTAAAAGCCTTGGTTGAGGCGACGCTCACTTCAGGCCCCGCTAGCGTCGGAAGAACGACATCCGCAAGGCGCGCCATGGCGCTTTGCGGCACATTCACAATTGAGAGAATTTTTTGCCCTTGCGCCTTGGCGTAGTGCAGGGCGGCAAGCGTGTCTGCCGTCTCACCCGATTGCGAGACCGCAATCGTCACGCCGCCTTCGGGCATCGGCGCTTCGCGGTAACGGAACTCCGAACCGATATCAACTTCAGTAGGCATGCGCGCGATTTGCTCAAACCAATATTTAGCGGCAAGACAAGCATAGGAAGCCGTGCCGCACGCCACAAGTGTCACCCGTGGCACAGTTTTCCAGTCAAAAGGCATTTCGGGCAGAATGAGCTTTCCGTCGGGCGTTGCCAAAGAAGACAGGGTGTCGCCAACGACCGCGGGCTGCTCAAAAATCTCTTTCAACATAAAATGGCGATATTGGCCTTTGCCGATCATCGCGCCGGTCAGGGGCACAATATGAATCTTCCGCGCTACAACTGCGCCTTCGGAATCATGAATAACGATCCGATCCGCGTAAAGCTCTGCCCAATCGCCTTCTTCCAGATACGTGATGCGGTTGGTCAAAGGCGCGAGCGCCAGCGCATCTGATCCCAGATAAGATTCCCCGTCCCCATAGCCAAGTGCCAGAGGGCTGCCGCGTCGCGCGCCAATCAGGAGATCCTCATGCCCCGCGAAGAGCACGCCTATCGCAAACGCGCCCTCCAGCCTTTTCAGTGCGTCCTGCATCGCTTGTTGTGGGGCCATCCCTTCACGTAATAGCGCGCTGAGTAAATGGGCAATTGTTTCCGTATCTGTTTCAGACGCAAAGACGCAGCCTTTGGCCTCCAGCTCGTTCCTTAGGGCGCGGTAATTCTCGATAATGCCGTTATGCACAACAGCCACGCGATCGGTCACATGCGGATGCGCGTTGGCCTCCGTCGGGTTGCCGTGGGTAGCCCAGCGCGTATGGCCGATGCCGACATGCCCTCCCAAGGGCTGCTCAAAGAGACGGTGTGCAAGGTGATCCAACTTACCCTCCGCCCGACGCGTTTTGATCGCGCCGGCAACCAGAGTCGCAATCCCCGCGCTGTCATAGCCGCGATATTCCAGCCGCCGCAACCCGTCCAAAAGAAGCGGCGCGACATCGCGTGCCCCGATCATGCCTACAATGCCGCACATGGAAAACTCCGGAAATGAGGAAGAGAGGCCCAATGCATACAAAGCAATGGAAAGGGCGGAAAGACAAATTTGGCGACCGAATGTTACAGGGGGGGCAAGAGAGAATTTTGCTTGAGTGACAGCCGTTCTAAAAGTATAGGAAAAGAGAGCTGCCGTAGGGAAAGAGCAGTGGGATCTCTATCTATACTCGGGCCCCGACCTTTTTGTCCGCGCAAAAGGCGCATCAGCTTCGCTGCGTCCGTGTTTTGCACGGAACCACATCCTTCAGCTTTCCAAGGAAACCGAGTATACATATGCCTTTGTGAGGTTTCTCGTGCGGCTTCTTTGGGTATCTCTGTTCCTTCTTTTAGGGCTTTCTGGATACGCTCAAGCCGCAGCGCCCCCCTGCCTTGCCTATGATCCGATCAACAGAAATACGCTTTTCTCGTCCTCGCACCGCGTTTACGCGCATTATTTCAGCCGCTTCCCCTTGTCGTTGGATAATCAACCTACGGCTCAGGATTATTACGCGCAGCAATATCTAACAGCCTCTGGTGAGGGAGGAAAATGGCTAACACGCGGCGGTTTTTTACGCAGCCGTCCTCTGCCTGTCGCGCCTCAACCTTCCAACACCTATGTTTTAGAAAATATGAAACATGAGGTTCTTCTGGCTCTCTCGCGGGGGGTGAACGGATTCGCCTTTGATATTTTGACGTTGGATGATGCAGGGAGTGGCGGTTATTTAAAAAATATGGAACAGGCCGTGCAGGCGGTCGAGCCTCGTTTTCACCTTTTGCTGATGCCAGATATGGATGCGCTGCAAGGCGATACGGACAAAGTCCGTCAGCTTGTCGAAAGCGTGTATGCCGATCCCTCCCTTGACCGCGCGCCCAACGGTTCTTTAATGGTTGCGCCTTTTTTGGCCGAATCCGTGTCGCCTGAGGCGTGGCAGACCCTGCAAAAAACGCTGGCCTCCGAAGGCAAACCGATCACCTTTTTGCCCACTTTTCTTAGTCTCTCTTCCTCTTCCGTTGCGGCTTATGCGCCGCAGAGCTTCGGGCTGGGGCTGTTCGGCACGCCGGATGTCAATCAGGATAAAACGCTGACCCAAGATAGCGCCGCCGTGCATAGGACAGGCAAACTTTTCATGGCGGGCCTCGCGCCCCAAGGGTATCGCCCTAAGGAAACGCGTTACTGGGAGTCCCTCGGCAGCCTTGCCTATAGAAACGCATGGCAGGGCGCGATAGGGGGGCAAGCCGAATGGGTTCAGCTCACAACATGGAATGATTTCAGCGAAAGCACGCAAATTATCCCCTATATGGATGGGAACGGCGCTCTTGGTTCGGCGTTTTTTGACCTGACGGGCTATTACGCGACGTGGTTTTTGACAGGACATGCGCCCCCCATTACCCGCGATGTCCTGACCTTTTTCTATCGAAAAGAGCCTGTAGCGGCCGCGGCCCCTGCGGAAGCCTATGCGTTAACTCTATCCGGCTCATCCCCCGGCGCGGATGCGATCGAGCTTGTCGGTTTTCTGACAGCGCCCGGCACGTTAAAGATTACGGCGGGGGGACAAACCTATGCTTTCGATGTTGCGGCAGGCCTGCAGTCCGTGCACGTGCCTCTAGTGCCCGGAACCCCTCGTTTTTCTCTCGAAAGAAACCACAAAGAAATCATAGGATTTGTGGGTAGCGTTCGCGCAATGGACATTAAGGGGTTGCCTGACGGACGCCGCGACCTGACCTATTGGAGTGGCCGTGCGAATGTAAACGGCGTGTGCGCGTTGACGGATGGGATGTAATACCGACGGCCTTAAGAAAAGACCCGTGAGGGTCGTTTCTTAACACGCCCGTCTTCTGACATCTTCTGAATCCTGATTGACACGCTTAGGAAAACTTGGTCTTGTCTGGGCTCCTTTCCTTTTCGTTTTCCCTTCCGGAGTTCCTATGCGCCCTGCCGCTTTTCTTGTTTCGGCTGCTTTTCTATCCGTAGCCGCTCTTGCGCCTGCCTTCGCGCAAGACCCCGTCCCGGCGGCACCTGTTTTTACGGACGCTCAACGCACGGAAATCGAATCCATTATCAAAGACTATATCGGCACCAAGCATCCCGAATTGATCGCGGAGGCCGCTCAAAAACTTCAAACGCGTGACCAAGAAGCCTCGGAAACGAAGTTGAAAGAAGGCGTCAAGAGCTTTAAGGAAAAGATTTTCAACGATCCCAATACGCCCGTTGGTGGAAACCCTAAAGGGGATGTGACGATTGTCGAGTTTTTCGATTACCAGTGCGGCTATTGCAAATTGTCCGAAGAAGGGATCGAGAAAGTGATGAAAGAGGACAAGCATATCCGCTTCATCTACAAGAATTTTCCCGTTCTCGGCCCTCTGTCGATCGAGGCCGCCAAAGCCTCGCAAGCGGCTATCAAGCAGGGAGTCAGCAAGTTTGAAGCCTTCCATATCGCCCTGATGAACAAGAAAGACCATCTGACCGTCAGCGAACCGATTTATGAAATCGCCAAGCAAGCAGGGCTGGATGTCGAGAAGCTGAAAAAAGATATGGAAGATCCTTCCATCAAAGCCACGCTGAACGACAACCTCAAGCTGGGGCAGGATATGGGCGTGCGCGGTACGCCTTTGTTTATCGTCGGCGAAAGCGTCTTCCCGGGCGCGATGCAATATGATCAGCTCAAGAAGTCCGTGGATGCCGTGCGCGAGAAGGTTAAGAAATAGGTCTGAATCCTAAAAAACTACGCGCCTTTCCCTTTTTTTGTAGAATGCGCGGTTGGGGCATAGCAGGAAGCATGGATGCGTGTGGGAAATCCTTGGCATACGGATAACAGTAAGAAGAAAAGGATAAATCTGGAATTCTTGAGGGGTATAAAATTCCGTATCCTTCGATAGACTTGCCAGAGGATAGGGGTTTCTTGTAACGCGCCTTTCCTCTCATCCCTCTTGCTTTTTATCTCAGAGACAGCTTATGCCCCGCATCGCCCCGTCCATCCTTTCCGCTGATTTTTCTAGACTGGGCGAGGAAGTGCGTGCGTTAGACGCAGCCGGTGCGGACTGGATTCATCTGGATGTCATGGATGGGCATTTTGTGCCGAATTTAACCTTCGGGCCTCAGATGGTTGCCGCCTTGCGTCCCTATACAACGAAGCCCTTCGACGTTCATTTGATGATCGCGCCAGTAGATGGATTTCTGGACGGGTTTGCGAAAGCCGGCGCGGATATTTTGACGCTTCATCCCGAAGCGGGGCCGCATCTGCACAGATCCCTGCAACAGATCAAGGCGCTAGGCAAAAAGGCGGGAGTCGCTCTTAACCCTGCAACGTCTTTGTCGGCGCTGGAGCCCATCTGGGGCGATATCGATCTTGTCCTTGTGATGACAGTCAATCCGGGCTTCGGCGGACAGGCTTTTATTGAGTCTCAGCTGGAGAAAATCCGCGCAATCCGACGGCAAATCGACACGCTGGGGAAAGAGATTGCGCTAGAGGTTGACGGCGGCATTACCCCATTGACTGCTCGTCAAGTCCTTGCCGCGGGGGCGGATACGCTTGTCGCGGGAACGGCGGTATTTCAGAATGGGGCTTCCGGATATGCGGCCACTATGGCGGCGCTGCGCGGATGACAGACAAACATTCAATCCGCATTGCGCGGCATAACACAAGCCTTTCCTTGGAAACGGAATTCTGGGAAAGATTAAAACACATCGCCTGCGCGGAAGGCGTTTCGCTGAAAGCGCTGGTCGAACGGATCGATGCCGAACGGACGGGCAATCTCTCGAGCGCGCTGCGGCTTTATGTGCTGCGCTGGCTGGAGAAAAAGGCAGGAGAAAAAGAAACATGACGGACGCGCTTCCGGATATAGAAATTTTCACCGATGGCGCTTGTCAGGGCAATCCGGGTCCAGGCGGCTGGGGTGCTTTGCTGCGGATGAAGGATACTGAAAAGGAACTGTCCGGCGGCGAGCGTGCGACGACCAACAATCGTATGGAGTTAATGGCCGCCATTCAAGGGCTGGAAGCTCTGAGCAAGCCGGCGCGTGTGCGGCTTTATACGGACAGCCAATATGTGCAAAAGGGGATCTCGGAATGGCTGCCCGGCTGGAAAAAGCGCGGCTGGAAAACGGCGGACAAAAGCCCCGTTAAAAATGTTGATCTCTGGCAAAGGCTCGATGCGGCACGTCAGCCGCACCATGTGACTTTTATTTGGGTGCGCGGCCATAACGGCCATCCGGAAAACGAACGGGTGGATCGCTTGGCCGTTGCCGCAATTCGGAGATAGGCATGCGTCTATCCAAACGCACGCTGCAGATGGGGACCTCGCTTCTGGCGGCCGTCCTTGTTGGCTATTTCCTTTTTGAAACTGTCGAGGGCAAGCGCGGCCTTGTCGCCGAAAAGAAGCTGCAGGCCGAAGTCAGGGCCGAGCAAGAGAAACTGACCAGATTGAAGAATGAAAATGACGCGCTCGATCACCGGATTCATTTGATGCGGCCCGGGAGTCTTGATCCTGATTTGCTGGATGAGGAATCCCGAAAGACGTTGAATTATTCAAAACCCGGTGAGGTGGTTATCCTTTCGCCGGAGTCTCCCGCACCGCCTCCACCCTAATTTAGGTTTTAGCCTCAAGGTCCCTCTTCGCTTTTTGGTTGGCAGACAGGGCGGCCGGTCGCGGCGCGGATAAAATCTACAATCTGGGCGACTTGGGCGTTGCTTTTATAATGCGCGGCGGTTTCTTCAAGCCTTTCGGCCAGAGTCCCTTCCGGTGCGAAAAGCATACGGTATGCGCCCCGCAAGGCGCGCACTTCTTCGCGCCCGAAGCCGCGCCGCTCGAGCCCGACCATGTTCAGCCCCGCCAAATGGGCACGTTCCCCCTTCACAAGCCCGAAGGGGATCACGTCTTTTTCAACGCCCGACATGCCGCCGATAATGGCAAAGGGGCCTATGCGCACAAATTGATGCACGGCGGAAAGCCCGCCGATGATGACATAATCGCCCAGAGTCACATGCCCTGCCAAAGTTGCGTTATTGGCCAAAATGACATGATCGCCCAACTTGCAGTCATGCGCGACATGGGATCCAACCATAAAAAGCCCGTTATCCCCTACAGAGGTCACAAGCCCCCCTCCTTCGGTTCCGGGATTCATCGAGACTTGTTCGCGGATTTGGTTGTTTTTTCCAATCTCTAGCCGCGACTCCTCGCCTTTGAATTTCAGATCCTGTGGGCGCAAGCCTAAAGAGGCGAAGGGGTAAACGGTTGTCCCCTCGCCGATCGTTGTGAGACCGTCCACAACGACATGTGAGATGAGACGTACGCCGTTTCCAAGCCGCACGCGTGGTCCGACAGTGCAAAAAGGGCCAATGACAACATCCGCGCCCAATTCGGCTTTCGGATCGATAAGGGCGGTGGGGTGGATAAACATTGTCATGGCAGCTTTCTTTCTTTTCAGAAAAAACTCATGAGCTGACTATTTTAACGCGCAACAGAGTCAGGTTTATGAACTTTACTGCAAATTTCTATCTCTGTTTTCCACATAGGAACCATCCAATTTGATGGATCCAAGTTGATTGCAGCTTGTAAATCGGCTGTTGCACTTGGACAATCGTTCAGTTCTTCAGAGGCTTTGGCTCGATTTACATAGCGTTCGGACGTCCTTTTCTGACTGATTTGCTGAGTCGCCAAATCTCTTGCCTTTTCAAAATCTGGCCTTCCATGAGAAATTTTAGTTGCCTCTAAGATTTTGCCCCTAAGAAGATACGCATTTGAAGAATAAGGATATCTTGCAATCAATCCCTGTACATCTGTATAGGCTTCTTTATACAAGTCGTTGGCTAATTTGCTATCCCCCGCAATGACTGCAGACTCGGCCTTTGTAAAAGTCATTTTGGCAGCAAGAAGAGCCATACTTTCTGCCTGATCCGTTGCTGCCGCGCTATCAGGAAGACTCGTTGGTGCTTGAGCTCTTGGAGAACAAACGAATCCAAAACCAAGCAAGCATGCGAGGGTAAGGGCGAGGGTGAAGATAGGTCGTTTCATTTTCATCTTCATCTTTCCAGAGCAGACAAGATATTTGAACTTAAGGGATGCTTAGGGCGCAAATAAGAAGACTGTGAGAGACGCAAAGGGCAGGTTACAATTTTTTCGCTTCCACACGCGGCACGAGCATAGCGGTATAAACGGCCTCGGCGCAGAGCGTGTCGCCCACATAGGCCGCGCCGCTGAATTTCCACACGGAACCGCGCACCCGCTCTTTCTTGACTTTCAACCGCAGCGTATCGCCCGGCACGACAGGATGCCGGAAGCGCGCGCTGTCAATGGTCATAAAGTAAACGACATGCGTGTCGCAGGTTACGCCGTCAAGCGAGGCAACGACCAAAGTTGCGGAAGTCTGGGCCATCGCCTCGATAATCAAGACGCCGGGCATAATCGGATGGCCCGGAAAATGCCCTTGAAAGGCCGGCTCGTTGGCCGAGACATTCTTGACCCCTGTGCAGCTTTCGCCAATCACAATATCCTCGACACGGTCGATAAGCAGCATCGGGTAACGGTGCGGAATGCGCGCCATAATGCCGGTCACGTCAAGGGAAGGCGGGGGATTTGATCCAGTCATGGGGGAAGAACTCCTGAAGAGGTTGGAAGTTTAGCCCGTTTGGCGCGATGGGTTCAAGAGGGGTGACGCGCCCAAGGGCGATTCATGATGGTTTCTGAGGGCGGCTTTGTCTTTGTCGGACGATCTGATAGGCGGCAAGGCTGCCGAGGACAAGTGCAATTCCAGCATATTGGGGCGGCGCAAGAAATTCCTTGAGAAGGATCATCGAGAAGATGGAGGTAAAAATAGGCTCGACTTTGGCGAATAAACTCCATTGGAACGAACCAATCAGCGAGATGCCGTAAAACATGGCAAAGGTGCCAGCCGTCAGAGAGATTCCCCCAAGTCCGGTATAAAAATAACCAAGAGCTGAGACGGGTAAATGAGGGGGTGGTGCGCCCTAGTGGATTCGAACCACTGACCTGCCGCTTAGAAGGCGGCTGCTCTATCCAACTGAGCTAAGGGCGCGACATAGAGGTGACCTCTCTAACACTAAAAAGCAGGCAAAAAAACGGGCAAAAAGCGGACGGCCTTTGAGGGAGTTTAAAACGCTCTTTTAAAAACTAGACAAGAGATCCATAGTACCGGACTCATTTTTTAACATTCAGCAATACCAATATGTTAACGCTCGTTCCGGGTAATATTAAACGGGCGAGTGTGGTTATTATTTTGGGGAGGCTTGAATTTGAGAACAATCGGCGCAGGTAATCGAGG
>CAIJXG010000082.1 GCA_903824505.1 uncultured Pseudomonadota bacterium
CGTCGCCGCCACCCTTGCCATCTTCCCCGACTGGGACACTTTCCTCCTCACCCTCACGACCTTCAAAATCCCAGATAACCTCCTTAAAATCCAAACAACCTCATGCTAAACCCTCCATCACCCTACTTTTAGAATTGCTGGACAACCCCGCTTGCATGATCTCCAGCCCCAAACGCTCGAACAAAACGTGCTCGTCAACGGTCGGAAACCCATATTCATGGTCGTGATAGGCCCCGTGGATAGGGTGCCGATAGGCGAGGGCGCAGTATTCTTGGGTCATAGGGTCTCTCACCGGATGTCGTGAAAAGGGAGAGAGGTTAATCCAAAGGCAGGGCGATTTCTGGCCCCTCGCCGACGCCGTAATGTTTTCTGTACCGCCGTGTCATCAGGTCTGTTTTAACGATGATGCATACATCGGTCGTGTTGAACTGATGATCGACGTACGCGCCGTCGCCCACAAAACCGCCAACGCGGATATAGCCTTTGATCAAGGGGGGCAGGCTGTTATTGCCCCCGCGGGGATCGAGGCGAATCTGGTCGAAGGCGGCATTGGGATCGAAAGCCTCTCGCGGCAAAATATTCATATCCACATAAAACTGAGGCAGGGTTCTGGTTCTAAGCGCAGGCGGCGCGAGATGATGGTGATAAAGATAGGATAATGGAACTTTTAGGGCCAAAGGATCCGTGCCGGGCAGGCTGGCGCAGCCAAACATCAGCGTTATATTATGCTGCGCGATGTAAAGCCCAAGGCCGCGCCAGAGAAGCTGCATGACGGGGCCTGTGCGGTAGGGCGCGGCGATACAGGAGCGGCCAAGCTCAAGAATCTCTCCGGGATAGGATTCAAGGCGCGAGATGTCATATTCATGGCTGGAATAAAAACCGCCGCATTTTTGTGCGGCGGGGCGGCGAATCAGGCGGTAGGTGCCAATAACGGGGTTGTCCTTTTTTCGGAAATGGTCGATTAGGATCAAATGGTCGCATTGCGTGTCATACGGGTCAAAATCCCGCGCGCGGCGTTCCATTTCGGGCAGGGGCTTCGCGCCCATATCATCGTAAAAAACCTGATAGCGCAGCGCTTGCACCGCATCGATGTCGGCGGAATCCCGCGCGAGCCGAACCTCTAAGGAGCCGAGCCGCAGCCCTTCTTCCAAATCCGGGACGACTATATTTTGGATCGCGCTTTGAGTTTGTGCCATCCGCCTCTCCCGTGACAAGCTTTCTTCTTGTCCCATAAGGAGGGCGGGGCTGTCTACCCCAAAAATGACAGCCCAAAAATGACAGCCCCAAGAAGCCCAAAGGTTAGACCGGCGCGGGAGCCATCGCCATGCCCATCATCGCAAACATCTGATGGGGGGGGCTGCGCATAGGCGCAGCGGCTACGCGTTGTGGTGTCATCCCCTTCATCTGAGCCCGTGTTTGAAGCTGGGGCTGGGGCTTGGGTTCAATCGCAAGATGCTGGGTCATATCGATGGGGGGACGCGGTGCGGCATTTCCCCCGTTATAGGCCAGAGTGGGTCCAGCTTGGCCTTTTCCTTCCGCCTGCTGAGCGGCTTTGGGCAGCAGTTCCTCTAAACGAAAGATTTTTTGGGTTGGCAACTCTGTTAATTCCTTCTTTCTTGCAGCCAAAGCAGCATAAAGAGGGTTTTTGCTCTGCGTCAGTTCCCCCTCTTTCTTAGCAATACGCTGCGCACCCGCAGAAACCTGAAAGGCCCGCGGGTTGCATGCCGTCCAAGAGGATTTCATCCCCAAAGATGTTTTTTTGGCCTTCTGTTGCCCTTGCGCTGCTCTTTGATCCGTCCCCTTTTTGAGATCGCTGATCAGAGCCTCACGATTGCCGGTCAATCCGTAACAGACGATTCCATCTTGTCCGCCTTTGACATCATAACGCACAGAGTCAAAACCCTGCACCGCTGCCTTTGACCCAAGGGTAGGCAGCATAGACTGCGTGACATCAAGAAGAGCCTTCGTAGCTGCGGTGCTTAAAATGAAACTCATCTGAGACCTCCATGTTTCGATAGGCTCATCTTAGCCTTGGAGGTCTTAAGAAGGGGTTAATTTTTCAAGCTAAGTCATTGAAACATAACATAAATTTAGAATTTTAATCAAATTGTAGAGATCCGTTTTTTGCCCCCCCTTACTGTGGGGCAAAAGCTTCAGAAACACACGATTTGCAGGAGTTTTTCGTTCATTGCCGCCCACGACCATTCTTGCAGACGAGCCGCAAGATCCGCCGCGCGATGGCGGGACTCTGCCCTGTGCGTATAAATATTTTCCATCGCGGTGACGATTTCTTCAACATCCGTTTCGCCCCAATCCTCTGTTGTGCGCATCGACGCGCCGCTTGGAACGGGTCTTTGCCCGCGAAAGGCGTCACAACCGATAAGATCCACCAGATCTTTTTGCCCTGTATTATAAGAAACATAGGTCGGAATGCCGCAAGCCATCGCCTCCATCGCAACCAGATTTGTTCCGCCCTCGCAGCGATTCGGGAACAGAGCCAGATCGCACTCCGCTAAAACCGACGGCATAAGCAGATGATGCGTAAAGGGCAACGCGATGAAGCTCCCCTCTGGCAGCCCCTGCGCGTGGAGCCATGCAGCGATTTTAAGTCCTTGATTTGGAACGAGTTCCGGCACGCCCATGGTATGCCCCGCGCGGGCAAAAGCCTCGGCATCCGGCGGCAACAGATTTTGCCATGCTGTCACTAAAAGGGCTTCCGGATGCCGAGGCTGAAAGCGCTTGAAGGCTGCGGTGACAAGATCCTGTCCCTTGCGGTATTCGAATTTCCCGCCTGAGAAAATTACAAACCGATCCCCATAAAGGCCCGATTGAGGCGCCGGATGGAAAAGCGAGGGGTCGATCCCCTGATAACACAGATCAACGGGGCCGATAGTCAGGCTTTTCAGATAATCAGCGTTCCACTGCGAAATCGCGATCAGACGGTCATAGCGCTTTCCGCATTCCAACCCCTCGGGCGAGCAGCTGAGATGCTCCATGGCCGCGCAGCCGATATTCGGCTGTCCCCACACGCGATCTTGTCCGGCAAAGCCCAGAAAATCATTCCCGCATCCATGCAAAACCGCATGATTGAACTGCAGCGTCTCGGAAGGGTTGGCCTGTAAAAACGCCTGAATTTTTGCCCCCAAGGTGACAACGGGCTCAAGTCTAGCCGCCGTCAGCGGCGGCAAGGTCAGAGCCGACGGCGCATGGGTCAGAATCAAATCCTGCGCCCGCCCCCCCCGCCGCAAATAGTGCAGCAGAATCTGCAGCCCATAAATGCCGTAGCCCGAAACAGACGAAAGCGCCCAACTGAGGACCAAAGGAGACATGGAAAAGAAAGAAAAAGAGGAAGGGAGATCCTTTTTGCCCTCCCATAGCGCAGAAGGCAAGGCAGAGAGAATCCTCCCAAAACGGAAGGGCCAACGGAAGGGATAGACGCGGGAGATTGGCGGCTGTAGAATCCTGCCACCGCTTCTTTTTCTTCGCCTTTTCTCATGCCTGAAACGCCCCCCCATCCCTATCACAGACGACCCGAGCTTTTAGTCTCCGAACGCCCCCTACGCTCGGATGAGGGGCGCGAGCGGCGCTATGCGCGGCGGCGGATTCGTACCCTTGTTGTCTTGGGATTATTGATGACAGGCGTTTTGGTTTGGGCTTTTATCCCCTCTGTCCCCAATCCGCAGAATATTCCAACGATCAAGGCCGAAGGTCCTTATAAAGAAAAGCCTGCCCATCCGGGCGGGTTGGACATCCCCAATCAAGATGTCCAGATCTATAGTGAATTGGAGGGCAAGACCACGCCGCAAGCCGAAGTCGAACATATGTTGCCGCCGCCGGAAGAGCCACACGCTCCGCCGCCTGCCGCCCCGCCTGTTTCTGCCCCTGCGGCTGTTTCCCCGCCCCCTCCTCAACCAAAACAAGCTGAACCCTTAGCGGCGCCGGCAGCATCTCTGCCAAATCCAACACCCGCAACGCTCCCTGTGAAACCCGTCCCTGCCCCCCCGCCTGTTAAAGCGTCCGCTGCCCCGCCCAAGCCGCCTCAACCCGTGTTTTCTGTGCCGCCAAGTAAGGGAATGGTAAGTCTTCAGCTCGCCTCCGTTCCAGATCCTGAGAAGGCCTCGACTTTGATGAAGAGCTTGCAACGCAAGCAAGCCTCCACACTTGGGGGCGTTGCGTTGCGCCTTGTGCGGGCGGATTTGGGCGCGCGCGGAACTTTTTATCGCATTCAAACCGTTCCCCTCCCCGAAGACACCGCGAATCATATATGCTCGGGGCTGAAAACCGCCAACGTCGGGTGCATCCTTGTCCGTCCCTAACGCTAACCATCCTAAACCTGCCCTTTTCGGCTGCTTGGGTCCGCGCCTGACGATCGAGGAACGCGCCTTTTTCCGCGATTCCGACCCGTTTGCCTTCATTCTTTTCAAACGGAATATCGAGGATCCCGATCAGCTGCGGGGCCTGATCGTCGAGCTGCGTCAAACGGTGGGGCGCGAGGCCCCCATCGCCATTGATCAGGAAGGCGGCCGCGTGGCCCGATTAAAACCTCCTTATTGGCAAAAATATCCTCCCGCCCGCAGTTTTGGAATGATGTATGAGCGGGACGCCGCATGGGGGCTTGAAGCGATCCGGCTTTATTCCCGCATTTTGGCGCATGATCTCGTGAAACTTGGGATAACCATCAATTGCGCCCCCGTTGTTGATCTGTTTGACCCGACCGCCTCGCCCGTGATCGGAGACCGCGCCTTAAGCGAACGGCCCACCGTCGTGGCGGCCTTAGCGCGCGCGCAAGCCGAGACCTTCTTGGCCAACGGGATTCTTCCCGTCATCAAGCATTTGCCCGGCCACGGCAAAATGAAAAGTGACCCGCATGACGAACTGCCGACCATTCAAATCCCCCGCGCAGAGCTGGAAACGCAGGATTTTGTGCCGTTCGAGCTGTTGAAAGACATGCCGCTTGGCATGAATTCACATGCGATCTTTACCGCGCTGGATCCCGCCCAGCCCGCCTCTTTATCCTCCGTCGTGACGCATGAGATTATTCGCGGCCTGATGGGATTTGACGGGTTGTTAATCGTGGATGATCTGACGATGAAGGCGCTGTCCGGCTCTATGCGCGCCCTGACCAGCCAAGCGCTAGAGGCCGGCAACGACATCATCATGCATTGTGACGGCACCATGGCACAGATGATAGAGATCGCGGACGCCCTGCCCGCCATGAGCGAGGCCAGCTGGGCGCGCTGGACTCACGCGCGCGCGATGGCCACCCCAATGAATCCCGCCTACCACCCCGCAGAAGACAGCGCCCGTTTAGACATCTTATTAGGCGGTCTGGCCTATGGCGCTGCGTGATTAGTCTTACTGCCTCATAAAGTATAACTGTAAACAACCTCTTATATCTCATCTAGCCCTTGCGCGCTTCCGTCACGGCATCCTGACACCGATGACACAAATCAGGCTGGTCAGGCTTCGCGCCGACTTCGGGCAGAATTTGCCAACAGCGTTCGCATTTTTGACCTTGGGCCAGCTCAACAACGACACCGACTCTGGGGGCATCCGGCAATGTGAAGGCCTCTTCGGGCGGCGCGGCTACGGTCAGAGTGACAGCAGAGGTAATGCCGATTTCGGCCAAATCAAAGCCAAGCAAGGC
Source organism: uncultured Pseudomonadota bacterium (assembly GCA_903824505.1). Taxonomy (GTDB): domain Bacteria; phylum Pseudomonadota; class Alphaproteobacteria; order UBA9219; family UBA9219; genus CAIXLI01. The sequence goes on from CAIJXG010000082.1 coordinate 5,648, forward strand.
GCTTTGGTGTTCCTGCGTGACATAGACATGCGGGTGCGCTTGCAGCGAGGTGCCGATCTTCTTTTCATTCCGCGCCAGTTCCAATGCCCCGGTGACAACACGGCGGATCGTCCGCATTTCCGCGATTTTCGTGCCCAAATCCTTATTCTGCCACGCGGCGGGAAGTGTCGGGAATGTTTGTAAATGCACGCTTTCGGCCTCGATCCCGAAATGGGACAGCCAGGCTTCCTCGGCCGTGAAGCATAAAAGGGGGGCGAGCCAGCGGGTGAGATGCAGGAAAACCTGCTCCATCACCGTCCGCGCCGCGCGACGACGCAGAGAATCCTGTCTGTCGCAATAGAGGCTATCTTTCCGGATATCGAAATAAAAGGCCGACAGATCCGTGTTGCAGAAACTGTGTAGCACCGCCAGCATCGGGTTAAAATCAAAGCGGCCGATGTGGGTACGGATCTCTTGGTCAACTTCATGAAGGCGATGCAAAACCCATTGCTCAAGCTCGGGCATCCCGGCAAAATCAACACGTTCTTCCGGAGTGACCCCCTTGATGGCGCCCAGCAGATAACGCAGCGTGTTGCGGAAGCGTCGATAGAGATCGCTCGTCTGTTTCAGAATCTCAGACCCCACCCGTTGGTCTTGCGTATAATCCGACGACAAGACCCACAGGCGCAAAACATCCGCGCCCATTTTGTCGCAAACTTCCTGAGGCGCGACAACATTGCCTAAGGATTTCGACATTTTAAAGCCACGCTCATCCAGCGTGAAGCCGTGAGTCAAAATCTTTTTAAACGGCGCGTGGCCGCGAGTGCCGCACCCGCATAACAAAGACGCCTGAAACCATGCGCGATGCTGATCCGACCCTTCAAGGTAAAGATCGGCGGGCAAGCGCAATTCCGGCCATTCGCTGACCCCCGTTTCCTGATCCAAACAGAAAGCATAGGTCGATCCCGAGTCAACCCACACATCCAGCACATCAAAAACCTGCGTATAATCTTCGGCGTGGTAGGCATCACCCAAAAATTCCTGCGGGTCGCGCGCATACCACGCATCGGATCCATCCTGCTGAAAGGCGGCGGCGATGCGTTCAAAAACGGCCTTATCGCGCAACAACGCGCCCGTTGTCTTGTGCAGAAACAGGGCCATCGGTACGCCCCACAGGCGCTGACGGCTGATGCACCAATCGGGACGGCTTTCGACCATGCCGCGTATGCGATTTTCACTGATTGACGGATACCATTCGGTTTCCGTGATGGCTTGCAGCGCCGTCTCGCGCAGGGTTTTATCGAGGGTTTTGGCACTCCCTTCCATCTTCTTGTCCATCGCAATGAACCATTGCGGAGTCGTGCGGAAAATCAGCGGCGCTTTCGACCGCCATGAATGAGGATAGGAATGTTTGATATTTTTCTTGGCCAGCAGCGCCTTCGCTTCTAATAGCGCTTTGATAACCGCGCCATTCGCCTCTCCGACTTTGCCATCGGGTTTGTAGACGTAAAGCCCTTCGAACCCCGTCACATTGGGCAGATAACGCCCATCCGCGCCGACACATTCATCAAACGAGATATTGTATTTCTTGCCGAGATTAAAATCATCCTCGCCATGACCCGGCGCGATATGGACGAAACCCGTCCCCGCCTCGGTCGTGACAAAATCACCGTGAAGCAGAGGCACATCATAATCAAAGTGCCCTTCGGATCCCGCGCGGCCCCGGAAAGGATGTCTACAAATTAGACCTGTAAGATACTCTGAAGGTATAACTTCTCCAACGGGAGAGAGAAGTAATTTTGTATCTTGCATAAACTGTTGGGTTAAGGCCTCGGCTAGGATTAATCGATCTCCAACTTGCCCAACTCCTCCCTCCGCAACCCCCTCAATGTTATAAATGCGATAGTTTGTGTTCTTATTGAAGGCGATGGCACGGTTGGCTGGGATTGTCCAAGGCGTCGTTGTCCAAATGACAATGCTCGCCTCTCCTAGGGCTGAATGGGTTGGTTCAACAACCGGAAACTTCACCCACAAACTCGTCGATGTGTGATCCGCATACTCAATCTCCGCCTCGGCCAGCGCGGTTTTCTCGACAACCGACCACATGACGGGCTTCACGCCTTTATATAACAAACCATTATCCACGAATTTATACATCTCGCGCAAAATCTGCGCCTCGGCCTTTTTCGTCATGGTCAGATAGGGATGATCCCAATCGGCCAGAACGCCCAAGCGTTGAAATTCTTTGCGCTGTATCTCCATCCAATGCACCGCAAAAGCACGACATTCGGCGCGAAACTGCAAAGGAGGCACAGCGTCCTTGTCCTGCCCCTTGGCGCGGTATTGCTCTTCGATCTTCCATTCAATCGGAAGCCCGTGGCAGTCCCAACCCGGCACGAAAGGCGCATCAAAACCACGCATAAAGGCGCTGCGATTGACGACATCTTTCAGAATTTTATTCAGCGCGTGGCCAATATGGATATGTCCATTCGCGTAAGGGGGGCCGTCATGCAGGATAAATTTTTCACGCCCCGCCGCTTTCGCCTGAACCGCCCGATACAAATCAGTCTGCGCCCACCGCGCGAGAATCTCCGGCTCCTTCTTGGGCAACCCGCCCTGCATCGGAAAATCGGTTTGAGGCAGAAAAACCGTATCCCGAGTGTCGGGTTTTTTATCTTCGGTCATTGCAGGCATTCCTTTGCTCTCTGGCGTGTCGCGCAACCTATCACGGGATCCTGCCTCAAAAAAGGAGAAACAGACGAACGGCCCCCTAAAACGGCTGTCCCCTAAAACGGCTTGAGATTTCGATTTCAGGTCTTTAGACTGTCCTTGCTTTCAAAAATTCCCTATGCCGGATCTCCGCCCATGACCAAGTCTTTCCTGCGCCTTGCGGCGATTCTGGCCGTATTGGCTGCTTTATTGGCGTCTCCGTTGCTGGCCAAGGCGACGGCTCCGGCCCAGCCCCCCGCCCAGTCTTCTGGGGCAACCGAGTCTAAACCAAGCGAGGAACGCTCTGATTCGCTGAAATCCCTCGCCCTTTTCTCGGATGTTCTGGCGCGGGTTCGGTCCGAGTATGTCGATCCCGTAGGCGATGACAAGCTGATCGAAAATGCCTTGAACGGGATGCTTTCCGCGCTCGACCCCCATTCGGGCTATATGAACAAAAAGAATTTCCAAGAGATGCAAACCCAAACGAAAGGCGAATTTGGGGGGCTTGGGATCGAAGTCACGATGGAAAATAATATCATCAAGGTGATCTCGCCCATCGATGATACGCCTGCCGCCAAGGCGAAGATTCAGCCGGGTGATTTGATCACCCATATCGATTCAAAGATTGTAACGGATTATTCACTCAGCGAGGCCGTGGATCACATGCGCGGCGTGCCGGGCACGAAGGTCACGCTGACTCTGCGGCGCGGCGGTTTGTCGGGCAAGCCCTTCGACGTCGCCTTGATCCGCGCGGTGATTCGCGTGCAATCCGTGAAGTGGGAGGCCAAAGACGATGTCGCCTATATCCGCCTCACGGCCTTTAATGAACAGACCCAGATAGGGCTCGACAAAGCGATGGTCGAGGCGTCAAGCAAAATCGGCCCCAAACTGATCGGCTATGTGCTGGATCTGCGGAACAATCCGGGCGGCTTGCTGGATGAGGCGATTTCCGTCTCCAGCACCTTCCTTGACGCGGGGAAAGAGGTTGTCTCGACACGAGGCCGCCATAAAGAAGAAGACCAACAATTCGCGGCCAAGGGAGGCGATAAGGCGCACGGCAAACCCATCGTGGTGCTGATTAATGGGGGGTCGGCCTCGGCATCGGAAATCGTCGCGGGCGCCTTGCAAGACCATAAACGCGCCATTTTGGTCGGCACCAAAAGCTTCGGCAAAGGGTCGGTTCAGACCATTATCCCTGTTCCGGGCGGCAGCGCGATGCGGCTGACAACGGCGCGGTACTACACGCCCTCTGGCCGCTCGATTCAGGCCTTGGGCATCGAGCCGGATATTACGGTTCAACCCGCCAAGCTAGAGAAAGTTTCCACGGAGGGTGATCTGCATGAAGCCGATCTGAAAGGCGCGTTGCAGAACGAAACGGTCAAGGAAAGCAAGCAAGACAAAGCCGTCTCCCCCGATGAAACGACCGAGGAGGGCTCCCCCTCCGTCGATCAGGAAAGCAAGAAGGGCGGCAAAAAAGACAAAGACGCCAAGAAAACCGATGCGCCCTTTGACTATCAGCTGGCCCGCGCCCTTGACCTGATCCACGGCATCCACCTGTTCGAATCTCGCGTTTCAGTGAAGTAGGGGGGCGGGGGCGATATACTTAGCCGCGTCCATAGTACCGGACTCATTTTTTAACATTCAGCAATACCAATATGTTAACGCTCGTTCCGGGTAATATTAAACGGGCGAGTGTGGTTATTATTTTGGGGAGGCTTGAATTTGAGAACAATCGGCGCAGGTAATCGAGGC
>CAIJXG010000083.1 GCA_903824505.1 uncultured Pseudomonadota bacterium
AGTATCTCGGCTAACGCATCGTCTTGTTTCGGCATCGGAGACTCCATTACAGGTGAAGAATCCGACAGTATGAATCACCTCAATGCGTTAGCCAACCCCAGTAGGGTACTATGCAAGAGATCATAAATAGAGAGAATGAAAGAAATAGTTAACATATGTCTGTCTTTATGTAAGGTCTTCCAATGTCTCAGCCTGAAACTTCCCTTATGAACCGGCTTGTCGCTTTGTGTAAAAGGCGCGGTTTTGTCTATCCCGCCTCTGAGATTTACGGCGGGTTGAACGGTTTTTGGGATTTTGGGCCGTTGGGCACACAGCTCAAGAATAATATCCGCGACGCATGGTGGCGCGCGATGGTCGAATGTCCCCCTGTGGGGCCCGATGGCGAGATCGTCTCTATCGTCGGCGTGGACACCTCGATCATCCAGCACCCGAAAACGTGGGAGGCGTCGGGGCATGTCGGTGGGTTTTCGGACCCCATGCAAACCTGTCGGCAATGCAAGAAACTGTTCCGCGCGGATCATGTGCCAGATATGTTGAAAGAGGCTGAATGGGTGGAGTCTCTTGCGAATGCCCTTAAAATGGCCTCGGCTGATGCGCTAAATCTACGGCCTCTCGCAACAAATCAGGTCGTCTTCGATGGTGTTGCGGCCAGAGACTGGGCACAAAAGAAGGGAAAGAAACTGGCCCCCGGCCTTGCACTTGTTCGAAATGCGGCGGTAACCCTGTCGTGGATTGACGAGGATATACGTGCGACTCCACAACGGCGTTTCTCTTTCGACGAAATTCTGTCTTACATGGCCACGGGACAGAAAAATCAAACGGGACTCCAAACGCCATGCCCCAATTGCGGCGGCGATTTGACCGAACCACGGCAGTTTAATCTGATGTTTGAATCCCAAGTTGGGGCCGTGCAAAACGAAGACTCTAAGGTCTATCTCCGCCCTGAAACGGCGCAGGGAATCTTTTTGCAGTATAAAAATGTTCTTGATACCTCGCGAGTCAAGCCGCCTTTCGGCATCGCGCAAATTGGTAAATCTTTCCGCAACGAAGTCACACCGCGCAATTTCATCTTCCGCACGCGCGAGTTTGAGCAAATGGAAATGGAGTTTTTCGTCCCACCAGAAGACGGAATGAAATGGTATGAATTCTGGGTCGCTGAACGATTGCGCTGGTGGAAAGAAATGGGGCTGAGCGAGTCCAGCCTGTATCGCCACGATATCGGGGACGGCGACCGCGCTTTCTATTCGGCGGCAACGGCGGATATTGAATATAAATACCCCTTCACTGATCCGGGGTTCGGCGAATTGGAAGGCGTTGCCTATCGCACCGATTACGATCTGAAACAGCACCAGACTTTCAGTAAGGTCAATCTGGAGTATATGGATCAGGAAAACAATCGGCGCTATCTGCCCCATGTCATCGAGCCTGCCAGCGGCCTCACGCGTGGGGTTCTCGCCCTGTTGTGTGAGGCGTATCAGTATGACGAATCGCGCGCCTCGCCGGAATGGCTGAAGCTCAAACCGTCCCTTGCCCCCATCAAGGCGGGGATTTTCCCGTTAGTGAATAAAGACGGGATGCCGGAAATAGCCGAGAAACTGTATCAAGATCTGCGCCGCAGCTATGTATGCCAATACGACGCGAAACAGAGCATCGGCAAACGCTATGCCCGTATGGATGAGGCTGGAACCCCGTTCTGTATTACGATCGATGGGGAAACGGTGAAAGACAGCAATGTCACCATTCGCAACCGCGACACGGCCCAGCAAGAACGCGTCGCGCTCGACAAGGTGAAGCCCTATTTGGATGAAAAAATTGGGTAAGCGAAACTTTTTCTGTGCGGCGGCTCGCCTGTTTCTCTGTCAATTTGGGTCGTGTTTTAAGGCATCCCTCTCGAACACATGCTTGCGTGAGGCATGGAAATTAAAAAACATTCCGGCGGCGGTTCCCGCCAGAAGCCCCATCACGGGATAGCGCCAGACGAGAGGGATGAGGCTAACGGTCAGGCTATAGGTGCCTCGGTTAAACAGAAGCCCAATAGCGCAGACGAAGGCGAATTTTGCCCATTGTTTCGCCAGCGGATCGCGGCGTGCCGTTCGAAAGGTAAAAAAGCGGTTGCCGATCCATGTTGCCGTCACGGCGAAGGGAAAAGAGAAAAAACCCGCCGTGACGCGGCTCAACCCCAGCCCATCAATCCCGACATACAGCATGGAGGCATCCACGCCGAAGCCAAACAGTCCAACAATCCCGAATTTCAAAAATTGACGCATCGTTGTTTGGGAGGGCAGTATCATCCTAAAAGAGGCCAAGATGTTCCTTCCTTGACGGTGATCTGCAAGCCGCGCAAGGCTAATCAGCGCAACGCCCAGTAAACAAAGAAGGAAAAGGCCGAACAGGACGCGCGGCGTGTCGTACAGCGCGCTAGCTTTCAGGATATAATGCCCAAGCCCTCCCTCCGAGCTGACAAATTCGCCGATAAAAGCGCCGGTCAAGGCTGCGCCGACATTCATTTTATAGCCCGTCACGACCCATTCAATCGCGCCCGGAATGATGATCTTGCGGATGATCCGCCCATTTGACGCGCCGAGGCTTCGGGCAAAGCCCAAATAACGGACAGCTACGGCTCGCGCTCCTTCATAAGACTGTGTGAGGGAAATAAAGAAGACGGCAAATCCTGCCATCACGACTTTTGACATTAAGCCGATGCCAAACCAGATGATCGTCATGGGCGCCAGCGCGAAAATCGGCACCGCTGCGATAAAGGCTACATACGGACGCAAGATAAAATCCGCGCGGCCATTACCCCATAGCAAAAGCCCCGCCAGAGTTCCCAAAACCGTCCCGCATAAAAGACCGAGAACGGCCTCCTCCGCCGTCACAAAAATATGGTGCCAGAGAGCAAGCGTCGGCAAATCTTCCCATGCGACGTGGGCGACCAAAAGCGGTGAGGCGAAAAGAAACTGAAGTCTTTGGTTATGATGAACAAGGAATTCCCATGTTCCCAGAAAGAAAAGAGCCGGAAGAAGCGCCAGAAAAAAGGTCAGAAAGCTTTTGCGCGGTATCATGTGGCCTCCAACGCCTGCCAAAGAGCTTGCGTCACACGCTGAAGATTTTCTGCCTCGTTGCCGCCTTCGGGCAAAAGGATTTCGCGCAATATGCGGGCAGGGGGGCGTGTCAGAAAAAGAACGCGATCGGCAAGGAAACAGGCCTCCTCTACCGAATGGGTGACCACCAAGGTCGCGGCCTTGCGCGCTCTTGTATAAGTGCGAACCAGAAGCGAAAGGTCATGTCGCGCAAGGATATCCAGATTGCTCATCGGTTCATCCAGCAACAGCAAGTCTGCCTCAAGCGCATAGAGACGCGCCAACAAAACGCGTTGCTGCATTCCGCCCGATAATTGCCACGGGGCATGATCGGCAAAAGCCGCAAGTCCGACAGCCGCTAAAGCCTCTCGCGCTTTGGCCTGTGCCGCTTTTTTGTGCCATCCTGTCAGCTCCAGCCCTAAGGCGCTGTTGCCAAGGGCGGAACGCCACGGCAACAGGTGATCATTTTGCGATAAATAGCCGATACGGGGGCCCGGGCGCTGAAGCGCTGAGTCAATGCGTCCGCCGCTGGCGGTATCCAACCCCGCCAGAATCCTCAAGAGGGTCGTTTTGCCACTTCCGCTTGCGCCCAAAAGACAAACAACTTCGCCGCGATTCAAGGTGAGATCAAGGTGATCAAGAATAACGCGCGACGTGCCGTCCGGCTGACGGAAAGAGTGCGTTAACCCTTCGACGCGGAGCAAGACTGTCATTTTTGTTCCGCCAGATCCTTTTGGGCCTGCACGGCGAAACGGTTATCGACGGCGACATCCGTCGCCTGAGGTTTCCTCAAATCGCCGTTATCGAGACGGGTTTTCAGCGTCCGCTGCCATAATTTATCCTCCACAAGGATGGAGCGCGGATACATATTCTGGAGCAACATGCGGTCAACGGCCGCATGGATAACTTTATCGGACAAATGGGGGTAAATTTTTCGGCCAACTTCCGTGCTGACCTGTGGCTTCGTATACATCAGTTTGACGGCCTCTTGCAGCGCATCGACAAGTTTTTGAACTGTTTTTGGATGTTCTGCGATTTCGCTTTCCGTCGTCATAATGCCGGTAATAGCCTGGGGTTCGGTGAAAGATGAAAGATTGAAAACAACGGGATAGCCTTTGTCTTCGGCAATCGAAATGCTGGGTTCGATATCGGTGGCAATGTCCGTTTGACCTGCCTCCAAAAGGGCTATTTGCCCGCCGAAGGACGCCTGAACAATCTGAAAATGGACGTGATCCTTGGTCTGAAATTCCTTCAAAAGCGTATAAGTTGTGGAAGGCTCAGGAAAAGAACTGACGCGCAAGCCCTCAAGATCTTGAGGGGTTTTGATCGGGGGAATCTTCGCCTCATTCGTGACGCCGCTCAGCCCCAATTTCGTCAGCATCATGGCGATGGTTTTGCCGGGCCCTCCTTTATCGTGGGAAATCGCCGTGAAAACAGGATCCCCCATGCCGAATTGAGCCTGACCGCTGATAACAGCCGCAAAAATCTGATCATCATTGCCGACAAAGCTCAGGCTTACATCAAGGCCGCGCTTGGCAAAAAGCCCTTCTTCCATCGCGACATAAAGCGGCAGATAAAGAAGAAAACGCTCCTGCCCAAATTGCGCGATGGTGACTTTTTCCGGCGGCTCACTTTCCGCATAGACAGCGGGGGAGGCCATGAAAGCCGCAAGAACCAGAAGAAGGGAGAGGAACGTCTTGGGCATAGAGGGTTTCCTTTCGATTTTCAGAAAATCAAGGTAAGGATAGCCTGATCCTTTCCACAATCTATGTAAACTTGTTGCTCCGGTTAAAACCGTTGGGGGCGAGTTTGCCCGCTTGGGCCCGTGCGCCGATCCATGCGCGGATATCGGTTTCCGTGCGCGTGCGCTCACCTGACCGCCATGTTAGCCCGTCTTTCAGGTTAAAGGACTTCACATCGGCCAGCTCACCGCCGCTGTATTTCTGCAAGATGACGCCGCGGCCACGTCCCATTTCAGGAAGCTCGGACGTTGGGAAGATCAGTAATTTGCGGTTGCTGCCAATCACAGCAATATGATCGCCGAGAGCGGGCGCGAAGGTGGCGGCTTTGGTTTTGTCATCCAGATTCAGAATCTGTTTGCCGCTTTTGGTTTGTGCCAAAACATCTTCGACTTTGACGATGAAGCCCCGCCCGTCGCTGGCGGCCACAATGAATTTCATCTCCGGCCGATAAATTTCAATGCCCAAAATCTCAACCTCGCCGGGCAGATCGATCATTAAGCGTAATGGCTCGCCAAAGCCGCGCCCGGGGGGCAGTTTGTCGCCTGACAGGGTGTAAAACCGCCCATTGCTGGCGAAGATCAGGATTTTGTCAGTCGTTTCCGCGTTAAAGACGTAAGCTTCTTCATCGCCTTCTTTATATTTAATGGCAGCACGTGCGCCTCCGTCCTCCGCGCTATGGCCTTTCAGCGCACGGATCCACCCTTTGGCCGAGCACACGATCGTGATATTCTCACGCTCGATCACGGCTTCAATCGGCACCATGAGTTCAGAGGGCGCATCACTCAGAAGCGTACGGCGGGCGCCGAGTTTTGTGTTTTTGCCGAATGTCTTTTTCAGCTCCACCAGTTCGGCATCAATGACTTGCCACCGCGCTTCTTCGCTTGCCAGCAATTTCTTCAGCCCCACTTGCTTGGCCGCAAGCCCTGTTTGCTCGGTCCGAATTTGCATTTCCTCAAGTTTACGCAAAGCCCGCAACCGCATATTTAAAATTGCTTCCGCCTGCGTATCGCTCAAAGCGAAGGTCTTCATCAGAACGGGTTTCGGCTCGTCTTCCGTTCGGATGATTCGGATGACTTCGTCCAGATTCAGATAGGCAATCAAATAGCCGCTCAGCACCTCCAGCCGCGCTTCAATCTGGGCCAATTGGTAAGTCGAGCAACGGATCAACACGTCTTGGCGATGATCCAAATAGGCTTTAAGAACGGCGCGGAGATCCATCACGCGCGGCACGCCGTCTTTGTCTAGAATATTCATATTCAGTGAGATGCGCACGTCGAGATCGCACGCGCGGAACACGGATTCCATCAGCACCGAAGGATCCACTGCGCGGCTTTTGGGCGTCAGAACCACGCGCACATCATCGGCCGATTCATCGTTCACATCATCCAGAAGCGGCAGCTTTTTGGCTTGGAGCAATTCGGCCATTTTCTCAATCAGGCGGGATTTTTGCACCTGATAGGGGATCTCTGTCACAATGATTTGCCACATGCCTTGGCGCAGCTCTTCCTTGTGCCATTTGGCGCGCAGACGGAACGCGCCTTTGCCTGTGCGATAGGCTTCTACAATTGCTGCGCGGCTTTCAACCAGCTCGCCGCCTGTCGGGAAATCAGGTCCGGGCATCAAGCTGACTAATTTTTCAATTCCCGCATTCGGTGTTGTGATCAGATAGCGCAGCGCGTCGCACATTTCGGCGACATTATGGGGGGGGATGCTGGTGGCCATGCCCACCGCGATCCCGTTTGTGCCGTTTGCCAGTAGATTCGGAAAAGCGGCGGGAAGGACGACAGGCTCCGTCTCGCTGCCGTCATAAGTCGGGCGGAAATCAACCGCGTCCTCGTCGATCCCTTCCAGCAAAAGCTGGGCGACCTCGGTCAGCCGCGCTTCGGTGTAGCGCATCGCGGCGGGGTTATCGCCGTCAATATTGCCGAAATTGCCTTGGCCTTCGACCAAGGGATAACGCTGGCTGAAATCCTGCGCCAAACGCACCATCGCGTCATACACGGCTGTATCGCCATGCGGGTGAAATTTACCAATAACATCACCGACAACCCGCGCGGATTTCTTGGGCGGCAAATGAGGCTCTAGCTTGAGCCCGCGCATCGCGAATAAAAGCCGCCGATGGACTGGCTTCATGCCATCCCGCACATCGGGCAAAGCGCGGTGCATAATGGTAGAGAGCGCGTAGGACAAATAGCGCTCCGACAAAGCCTCACGCAAAGGCTTATCGAGAATATCCTGCGGCGGATCGGGGGGGAGGAGTGGGGCGGCGGGCTTGGTCATAAAAAAATAATCCATAAAGGGGACGCGGCTAAGCAAGGGGGAATACCCCTATCCCCTTCTGCTTTTCAAGGGAGTTTCACTGCTGCTTACCGAAAGGTGTGTTCAGGCGCAACACAACATCTTGGCTTTACCAATGGCCTCTTTGCTGTTAAAGCAAGCGCAGCGCTTTAAAACTGCTCGGAGCCTTCCCCTATGGATATTCGCGTTTCTGAAATCTCTTCCATTCTCAAACAACAAATCGCCTCTTTCGGCATTGAGACGGAATTGGCCGAAGTCGGTCAGGTTTTGTCGGTCGGTGATGGCGTGGCGCGAGTCTATGGGCTCGACAATGTTTGCGCCGGTGAAATGGTCGAATTCGCCAATGGCGAAAAGGGCATGGCGCTGAATCTGGAAAATGACAATGTCGGCGTCGTGATTTTCGGTGATGATCGCGGCATTCGTGAAGGCGACAGGGTCAAGCGCACGGGCGCGATTGTGGAAGTTCCCGTCGGTAAAGGGCTTTTGGGCCGCGTAGTAGACGGGCTGGGTAACCCGATTGACGGCAAAGGCCCCTTGAAAGATGTCAAGATGTCGCGAGTCGAGGTGAAAGCTCCCGGCATCATTCCTCGTCAGTCAGTCAAGAAACCGATGCAAACGGGCATCAAAGCGATTGATTCGCTGGTTCCGATCGGACGCGGTCAGCGCGAGCTGATTATCGGCGACCGCCAAACGGGTAAGACGGCTATTATTCTGGACACTTTTATCAACCAGAAGCCCCTCAACCAAACAGGGGACGAGTCCGAAAAACTTTACTGCATCTATGTGGCAATTGGACAAAAACGATCGACCATCGCCCAGATCGTCAAAACGCTGGAGGAAGCGGGCGCGATGGACTATTCCATCGTCGTGGCCGCGACAGCGTCAGAGCCTGCGCCATTGCAATTCATCGCGCCTTATACCGGCTGCGCGATGGGCGAGTTTTTCCGCGACAACGGTATGCATGCACTGATCGTTTATGATGACTTGTCGAAGCAAGCCGTGGCCTATCGCCAGATGTCGCTTCTTTTGCGCCGCCCCCCTGGGCGCGAGGCCTATCCGGGCGACGTGTTTTATCTCCATTCGCGTCTTTTGGAACGCGCGGCGAAAATGAGCGATGCTCATGGCGGCGGCTCTTTAACCGCTTTGCCCGTGATCGAAACTCAAGCGGGCGACGTGTCGGCCTATATCCCCACCAATGTGATTTCGATTACCGATGGGCAGATCTTCCTTGAAACGGGGCTGTTCTATAAGGGCGTGCGTCCGGCCATCAATGTTGGGCTTTCTGTCAGCCGCGTCGGCTCGGCTGCGCAGATCAAGGCGATGAAGCAGGTGGCGGGATCGATCAAGCTCGACCTCGCCCAGTTCCGCGAGATGGAGGCGTTTTCGCAATTCTCGTCGGATTTGGACGCAGCGACTCAGAAACTTTTGAACCGAGGCCGCCGGTTGACCGAGCTTTTGAAACAGCCTCAATATACACCGTTGCCTGTGGAAGAGCAGGTTTGCGTGCTGTATGCGGGTGTGAAAGGCTATCTGGATTCCATCAAGGTCGATGATATTACGCGTTTCGAATCCGGCCTTTTGGATGAGCTGCGCGCCTCCGGCACTGGCATTCTTGCCTCCATCCGTACCGAAAAGGCGTTGAGCTCTGAAACGGAAGAGAAGCTGAAGACCCTGATCACTACCTATGCCAAGCTGTTTGCCTAAAAGGGCAAAAGGAAGGGCCGGATATGACGGACAGAAAACTTCTATCGCGCCTGATTTTCGGAAGCCGTTGGTTGCAGGCACCTTTGTATCTAGGTCTGATTGCCGCACAAGGGGCCTATGCCTATCACTTCATCCACGAAGTTTGGCTTCTTTTGCTGAATGCTAGCGTTTTTACGGATTTTGAGATTATGCAGGCCATTCTGGCCTTGGTGGATATGGTCATGATCTCGAATCTTCTGATCATGGTCGTGGTTGGGGGGTATGAAACTTTTGTCTCAAACCTTGCGCTGGATGGGCATCCGGACAAACCAGACTGGTTGGATCATGTGAATCCGAATACGCTGAAACTGAAGCTTGCACTTTCCCTTGTCAGCATCTCCTCCGTCCACCTGCTACGCACCTTCATCAACGCCGAAAACCAAACAGATCATATGATCGCGTGGCAAGTCGGCATTCATCTGTGTTTTGTTTTCTCGGCCTTGGCGCTCGTCTGGATTGATCGGCTGAGTTATCATCCCAAATAGCCCTACCCAACCCGGGCTTGGGCCGACAAGACCACGCCTTTGTCGGTCAAGAGCTTTTGCAGCTCGCCCGATTGGGTCATTTCGCGCATGATATCACAGCCCCCCACCAATTCGCCCTTGATATAGAGCTGCGGAATCGTTGGCCAATTGCTGAAATCCTTGATTCCTTGGCGCAGGCCAGGATCGGCCAGCACATCGACGCCTTTGAAGGTAACGCCCAGCATCGTCAGAATTTGCGCGGCTTGGGCCGAAAACCCGCATTGCGGGAAAACAGGCGTGCCCTTCATATATAAAACGACATCATTTGCGGCAAGATCGACGCGGATTCGTTCGGCAACGGTTGGATCAAGCATCGAAAACCCTTTCTTAGACGGATCCGGGGGCAAGCGTAACTTTCAGCCCGTCCAGATCCTTGGTGAACACGATTTGGCAAGCGAGGCGGGAATCCTCTGTCACGTCAAACGTGCCGTCGAGCATTCCCACTTCTTCTTCGTTTGGCTCAGGCAGCTTGGTCTTCCATGAGGGATCCACATAAACATGGCAGGTCGCGCAGGCGCAGGAGCCCCCGCATTGCGCCAGAATGGGAATCCCCCCCTCGCGAATGATTTCCATGACCGTCCATTCCTCGGTCGCGAGGAGTTCTTGGGTCTTGCCGTCCATATCGGTGAGGTAGAGTTTCAGAGCCGTCATGTGTCTTTCCGTGTTGCGGTGGATTCGGCGCGTTCCGCGCGCAGAACATAATCTCTCCCCGCATCCAAAATGAAGGGATTGAAGTTTGTCTTGTAGTCGTAATAATCGACGGCCTCAACCTTTTTCAACCAGCGCACAAGTGGATAGGTCGCAGGGAGAAAAACAAGCTGAATGGTTGTTTTGACAACCCAGCCAGCCAAAATAGCCTCGATCAGAAGCGGCGTTTCCCAGACTCCGTAGAAGGAGATACCGAAAAAAAGCAGCGTGTTCACTCCCTCGCTGATGATTGTCGCACTGATAAAGCGTAGCCACATATGCCGCCCGCCGGACCAAACCTTGATCTTGGCAAGGACATAGCTGTTGAAAATGTCCATAGTACCGGACTCATTTTTTAACATTCAGCAATACCAATATGTTAACGCTCGTTCCGGGTAATATTAAACGGGCGAGTGTGGTTATTATTTTGGGGAGGCTTGAATTTGAGAACAATCGGCGCAGGTAATCGAGGC
>CAIJXG010000084.1 GCA_903824505.1 uncultured Pseudomonadota bacterium
GCCTCGATTACCTGCGCCGATTGTTCTCAAATTCAAGCCTCCCCAAAATAATAACCACACTCGCCCGTTTAATATTACCCGGAACGAGCGTTAACATATTGGTATTGCTGAATGTTAAAAAATGAGTCCGGTACTATGCTCTTGAAGTAAACTGACGCCGGTGTAGAGCCACGCGGCATAAGGGCGATCTTTAGTTGACGGTGACGCGCTTAACGTATTGGTTGGCGTAAAAATGCTTTGCCCCACCACTGTCCATTCATATTTTCTCTTGCGGTCGCTGCCATCAAAAATCGGCAACGCATCGCTTAATAATCCATAGGGTTGGTCCCAGCTTCCATCCGGCGTTATCTGTCTTGATAGATAAGCAGCGCGCATGCCTTGGGTATAATGTCGGTCATCGGAAGATCCAAATTTATCATTTTCTTCCATCACGATGATGCGTCCAAAATCAGAAGTATCTGGCGGCAGATCCTCGGCATAAACGGGAAGACAGATGCTTGCGCCTAGAATAAAAACAGCCGCGCTCAAGAAGCATTTTTGAGGGCAAGAGAAAAAGGAAAAGATGTTGTTCATGACTCGAACCTACTTAAATGACACATCAGAGAATGAGCGCAGCGTGTTTATTATAGGGCAGCAGATGGGATCCGCTTTCTCTTGTAAGGACCATCCTTCCCATAAAGCTGCCTGATAGGAAGAGTGTTCCTCTTCTTCCGCCTTTTCAGCGGAGAAAACGATGATCCACATTTGCACTCCGGTTGTGTGTTGATTTTTAAGGATTGGAGTTCTCCTTAATTTTATCGCCCGCATCCTTGACGGCATCGCCCAGTTTCTGCCCGGGCGTACGGTTTTCTAACTGCCTCTCGGCCTTACCGACGCCTTGCGGTAAGTCATGGATCGCGTCGCCAACCTTTTCCGTTGCGCTCCGGCGATCCTGAAGGTTTAAGAGGCCGTAAGTGAGGAGGGACATAATCGCGATCGTCCCAATAATCAGGGACCACGTGTAGACTCCGTTCATCATTTTTTTCTCCATGGCGTGTCTTCCGTGACGGAAAAGTTTCTTAGAAAGCTCTGGTCAATTTCTTATTTCCCAAGATCAATCTGTTTGTCACTTGTGGCAGCCCCTGTGGCGGCGCCAACAGCGCCGCCGATAATCACGGCCGGAAGAAGGGGGGCGCCAAGAATGGCTGCGCCAACCCCTGCGCCCGCCCCAATACCAGCCCCGCTCAGGGCGCGTTCCCCCGGCTCGTGACCGCATGCAGCCACCGAAAGGATGAGGACGGTCACCCCAAGTCTTTTAAGATATTTTCCGGCGTTTTCCATCTGCGTATCCTTTTCCAAAAGCGGTTAACGTGCGTTGGGAACCAGTTTTTGATCGAGATAAGCAACCTCAACCTCCACGCGCCTGTCGTTATGCAAGCACGCGATCAAGCGCGAATGACTTTTCATGGCAGGGCAATGGGTGGAAGGCTCAGATTCTCCAACCCAACGCGTCTCGGTGACATTCGCGTTCGTGTATCCTCTGGCGATCAGATAAGAACGTACAGTCTCCGCACGTTTTTGTGAGAGCTTTTGGTTGTATGCAGGGCTGCCAATACGATCCGCATAGCCAACGATTTTCGCTTCTTTGATGCTTTCGTTCGATTTCAGCACACGCGCCAGCGTATCAAGATGTTGCTTCGCCTCAACCGACAAAACAGAGCGGTTGAATTTGAAGTAAACCGTTCTGTCTTCTTGAGTCAGATCGGAAACCATCCGCACAGACCGTGTCGGAGGAACAGGCTGCTGAGCAACGGGTTGCTGGGCTATCGGCTGCTGGGCGACACGCTGCGGCGGGGCGCACGCATCTCTATCCGTCAGCCATTTTGTTCGGACACACGTGCCGTTATCAAGATGAACGATCTGGCCGCCTGTATCGCGCACGACATCGCGATTATCAGCTTGAGCATAGGCCAAGCCGGAGGAACCAATTAAGGTCAGTCCGGTCAACATGAGAAGTCTTGCAGTGCTATAAGTCATGGGAGATCTCCTAGGTGCGTTTGAGGATGATGTAGATGATAAGAATAGCCAGCAGGAGCCCGAGGCCGCTGCTGGGGTAGTATCCCCAATGAAGGCTGTGCGGCCACACGGGAACAGTGCCAACAAGAAGAAAGGCCAGAATGATGGCTAAGATGAGAGTCATGGAAAGTCTCCTTATCGATTTTTTCTGCCTTTAGTTTGTACGCTTCTTGCGTGCTGTCTTTTTGACATTCATCAAATAGACCACCAAGATTCTTGCATCGAAATATTGGCGTTCACCAAGAGAGTTCAATCTGCGATCCCGATTTTGCGATGAATATCCTGAACGACTGAAATTTCTTCTTCTGTTAATTCTTCCACGTTAATAAGCCGATTATCGGCAAGCTTTGTCACCGAGATGAGTTCATTGAGTTTGACATGCAAAATACTCAGTTCCTTGTTCTGATTGCGCTGGATCAGAAACACCATCAGATAGGTGATGGTCGCGATATAGATCGATAACCCACCTCTCCATGCTTCGGAAAAACTACAAAATTCTCCCGCAACGAGCCAAATAAGCACAGATAGAAGAGCGATAAAAAAGCCGCTTGTACTCCCTGTCCACCGGACAAAACGATGCGTATAAAGCTCGAGTTGTTGGGATATAAAAGACATGGTTTTTTATCACACCCCACCACAAGACTTTTCAATTTCACTGAAACGCTTTTCTGCCTCTTCCTTGCTGAGGCCATATATCTCTTGCAGTTTACCAAAAAACTGCTCACTCTTGCCGTAAACCAGCGCGATATCGTCGTCGGTCAACCGTCCCCACGTTTCTTTAATTTTTCCACGCACCTGATTGATTTTTCCCTGCGCTTGATCTTGGTTCATGTCCGTCTCCTTGGAGTTAAGTTAGGTTTAGGTGATTGGTCGTCGTGTCGTTCTGGATTAAAAAATGTCTCAGGCAGCCTTGCCATGCAAGGCCATGAATGCTTTAAAAAGTACGCGAGGGCTGAACTTTCCTTTATAAACACACGGCGGTTTGCGCGTGATGTCCAGCAAGGCGTAAGTCGCCATTTGCGCGGAACGAATTGAGTATTCAACAGTAAACACGACATCATCGGGCATTTCGCAAAACTGGCCGATAAACGCCATATTTTTTGATCCCACAGGAAGCACTTGGGGACGGTCCCCTTTTTCGCGGCACAAAAACTGACTGGTGATAAAGGGCATCATACAGGGTATGCAGATCATTTTTTGCAGGAGCGCTCCTGTTTCTTCTTCAAGATTAAGATGACCAAGAACTTCCGTCATGATTTCTCTGCCCGTGCAATCTTGCATCGGTTTTTTGACAAAATTTCCCTGTTCGTTCACCGACAGACCATACCCCCATAGAACGCTGACATGATCCGGTTGCCCGATAAAATGGGGTTGATGAGGAACAACGATTGAAAAGAGCCAATTAGAGTCAGGAAAGGTAATAAGGCCACCTTCGCCCGGTACGTTTCCGGTAAAATTTTGGATAAGATGAATGAGCGCATGATCATGCATCGTCGTTGTAAAAGACACCCATTTCGATTTATCAATGGAGTTTGAAAAGGTCCAAGGTTGACCAAATTCTGGATAGCCATCTGCCGCGAGTGTCTTCCATAACGTCCATGAAGCGCCTTCGGCCTCCTGCTTCAGCGGGGGCGCTGTATCCGTAGTGCCCAAACTGGATCCTTCGGTCATGGATCCTAACGTCACCAGAACATAATCCGTTGCCTGAATAGGAAGAGAAACGGGATTGCCATTTTGTGTGTAACTGATCTGCGTTACTGTTTTTTCGATAATTTTCTGTTTGTCACTTTCAACTTCTTTTTCACTCAGCGTTATCTTTGTGACGCGGGTATTAAGGTCGAATATGACCCCCCGTTCTTCAAGCCATTTCTTTAAAGGCCGCACCATTGAATCATACTGATTATAGGGTGTGCGCATAATGCCTTCCAGCCGATTGAACCCTGAAATCATATGGGCAAATCGAACGAGATATCGCTTAAACTCAACGGCGCTATGCCAAGGCTGAAACGCAAAAGTTGTGCACCACATAAGCCAAAAGTTTGTCTTGAAAAACTTTTTGTCGAATTGCTCAGCGATGCTTGAGCTTTCAAGCATATCCTCAGGTTCAAGAACCAAACGCTCAATTGTAAGAATATCCTTTTCACTCAAACCGAACTCCGGAGCCGTTTCTCTCTGTCCATCGCTGGCGAGCCGTGACTTAGACGATGTCTTCATCGTCTTGTTCCACGCGACTATTTCTTGGGTAACTGTTTCTTTCCCATCGAGGGTAGGGATCGATGAGAAAAGGTCAAAGGTGCAAAGATACTTGCTTTCGAGCATCCGGCCACCGCGTAACACATAGCCGGTTTCAGGTGAGCCTCCCCCGTCAAGACTCCCGCCCATTTTATCGAGTTCTTCGAAAATGGTGATATTCTGCCCCAGAATGTCGCCGTCACGTATCATAAAAACGGCAGCGGCCATAGAAGCGATGCCTCCGCCAACAAGGTAAACCTTTGCTGTGCTTTTATCCATGAGGTTACGCCCTATCATGCTGACTATAAGAAAATGGCTCAACAGGTTTCAGGTTTTTTTCCTGAAGATGCAGCGTGAGCTTTGCAGGGCTAGCCGTAGATAAAATAGCTTTAGCGCGCGCCACGTCATCCGTAGAGCCATGCGCCATAACAAGAAATCCATCAGCCTTAAGAGCTTCTTCATATTGAATCAGACTATTCTTCGGGACCCCAATGCTATAGATAGCCGCGCCAAGAGCGCTGAACGCGCCCACGACAAGGGCATTATCGATAGCCGCGACAATAACTGAAGCCAAATATCCAAGCACGACAACATTACCGACAACGGGAATCGTCATAAACAAACCACCGAAGAAGAGTCCCCAAAGACCACCCCAAAATGCGCCGCGCAAGCCCCAGAATTTGACTCGGTCGCCGACATTGTAAAAGCCAACAACCCTTTCCTCGGTATGGTAGCCCTTGCCGATGACGCTGAGATTCTTCATCTCAAAACCAGCCTGAGCCAGTTTTTTAACCGCTGTTTCTGCTGCTTGGTGATCTATAAAAACGGCTACGACTGAGTCTGTTTTCTCTTTTTGAAAATTGCTCTCGGACACCTCTTGAAGCCCCTTATTGTTGAGAGCGCGAACAAGAGCTGGATTTAAAGCGCCGCTTGATTGGTTCCGATTCAGATTGATCGTCATGGTGTGCCCTATGGGGTTTGGAGTGCAGGGATTCTTGAATGTCCCGTCAGCGATACGCGGATCCTCCCCCTTCTGATTTGATGTTCATCAAATTATTTTTACTTTTTGAACGGAAGGGCGGTTTGGGCTTCGCATTTCACCTGTCAAATCAGGGCTCATTGGATCAGAGTCGCAGGCTACGGGCCGCTTGCCAAAGCGCCTCCGTCTTTGCTTTAATGGCCGCACCCTTTTGAATGCGCGGGAGTCCCTATGCCGATTGAGAAAAACTACGATCACGCCACGACCGAGACTCCGTTGTATGCAAGATGGGAGGCCTCTGGCGCCTTCGCCTGCGACCCAAAGTCGGGCAAACAGCCTTATACGATCATGATGCCTCCCCCCAATGTGACGGGCAGTTTGCATATGGGGCACGCGCTGACCTTCACGCTGCAAGATATTTTGATCCGTTACCAGCGCATGAAGGGGCGCGATGTTTTGTGGTTGCCCGGCACGGATCACGCGGGAATCGCGACCCAAATGGTCGTTGAAAGGCAATTGGCTGCGCAAAATCTTGACCGCCGCACAATGGGACGCGAGGCGTTTCTAGAAAAAGTATGGGCTTGGAAAGAGGAATCCGGCAGCACGATCACGCGGCAATTACGGCGTTTGGGCGCGTCCTGTGATTGGGCGCGTGAGCGGTTCACAATGGATGAAGGCCTGAGCCGCGCAGTGACGAAAGCATTTGTTCGTTTGCACGAACAAGGGGTGATTTACAAGGCTAAGCGTCTTGTGAATTGGGATCCCAAGCTGCAAACGGCAGTGTCGGATCTAGAGGTCGAACAAAAGGAAGTAAAAGGCCATCTTTGGCACTTCAAATATCCGATTGAAAACAGCGCTGACCATATCGTTGTCGCGACAACGCGCCCTGAAACCATGCTGGGCGATACGGCGGTGGCTGTCCATCCAGACAATGAAAAACTGAAACATCTCATCGGCAAGAACGTTGTTCTCCCCTTGGTGGGACGCGTGATTCCGATCATTGGCGATACCTACGCAGACCCCGAAAAAGGCACAGGGGCAGTGAAAATCACGCCCGCGCACGATTTCAACGATTTTGAAGTATGGAAACGGCATAAAGATAACCCTGTTATCTCTACTTTGCCTGACGCGGGCTTGATGAACATTTTCGATTGCCATGCAAGAATCGCTTTTCAAGGCAACGATGCCTTCTTGGTTCAGGGTAGAGACCCGCTCACTCTTGAAGAGCGTACTTGGCTTAGAACGCTTAAAGAAAAAGATCGTTTTGATGCAAGAAAGCTTGTTGTTGAGAGAATGGAAAAACTTGGTTTGCTAGAAAAAGTTGAGCCGCACACCCACGCCGTGCCCCATGGAGACAGAAGCGGCGTGCCGCTTGAGCCTTGGCTTTCCGACCAATGGTATTGCGATGCGCCAAAACTGGGCGTTGAAGCCCTGAACGCCGTCGAGGATGGGCGTGCGACTTTTGTGCCCGACCAGTGGATCAACACCTATCGCTCATGGATGACGAATTTGCAGCCTTGGTGCATCTCGCGCCAACTGTGGTGGGGACATCAGATTCCCGCGTGGTACGGGCGCAAGATATACGAAGATGGTTCGTCGGCTAATAATGAGCAGATATTTGTTGCTGAGAGTGAAGGGGAAGCTATTGCACAAGCTGAAAAATTTTATGGTTGTGACATTCGAGTCATAGATAGACCCATTCGGGATCTCGACCCTGTGTATCAAGAAATGATTGACGATGAACTTCCAGGAAAGCCTCGATGGGAGCCTATTTACCGCGATCCCGACGTCTTCGACACATGGTTTTCTTCTGCGCTCTGGCCGTTCTCGACCCTCGGTTGGCCGGATGAAACACCTGAAATGCAACGCTATTATCCCACCGATGTTTTGGTAACGGGTTTTGACATCATCTTCTTCTGGGTCGCACGGATGATGATGATGGGGCTTCATTTCACGGGAAAAGCGCCTTTTAAAACTGTTTACATCCACGCCCTCGTCCGCGACGAAAAAGGGCAGAAAATGTCCAAATCCAAGGGCAATGTCATCGATCCGCTAACGCTCATCGACCAATATAGCTGCGATGCGCTGCGCTTTACGTTGGCGCATATGTCCACGCCCGGTCGCGATATCAAACTGGCTGTCAGCCGGATTGAGGGAAACCGCAATTTCGTCACTAAATTATGGAACGCCGCGCGGTTCTGTCAGATGAATGGCTGCGCGTGGGTTGAGGGCTTCGATCCCACGACCGTAACTCAAACCGTCAATCGCTGGATTGTGGGCGAGACGAAACAGGCTGTGGAGACCGTTGCGACGCATTTGGATTCGCATCGGTTCGATCTAGCGGCTTCGGCAGCCTACGCCTTTGTTTGGAGTGCTTTCTGCGATTGGTATCTGGAACTGGCAAAACCCGTGCTGCAAGGCGATGACTCCCCCGCCAAAGATGAAACCCGCGCGACAACAGCATGGGCGCTGGGGCAGATTCTACATCTTTTGCACCCGATCATGCCTTTTGTGACAGAATCTCTGTGGCAAGCTTTCACAAACAATGACTCTCTGTTGATGACTTCGGCTTGGCCTGAGATTCCTGCGCTTCCGGACCATGCGGCGCAGGAGGAAATCAACTGGCTGATCCGCGCGATTACCTCTGTCCGAACCGTCCGTGCCGAGCTGAATGTTCCGGCAGGGGTGCAAATCCCGCTTCATGTTAAAGGGGCCTCGGCCCACACCAAACAGCGGATCGAACAGCATGGGGCGCTTATCACGCGGCTGGCGCGGCTCTCAGGCATCACGCTGACAGAAACGGTGGCAAAAGGCGCGGCCCAAACGGTGCTAGAAGAGGCGGTTTTGATTCTGCCTCTGGCGGATATCATTAATCTTGATCAGGAACGCGCCCGTTTGCGGAAGGAAAGCGAGAAAATCGCCTCAGAAATCAAGAAGATTGAGGCGAAGCTGGGCAATCGCGACTTTATGGATCGCGCCCCGCCCGAAATCGTCGAGGAACAACGCGACCGCAAGGCGGAAGCTGAGAATCTTTTCGCCAAACTTCAAGCGGCGGAAAAGAGCTTGGCGGGGTAGGCGCGGCTTGCTATGGATCTTTCACCGACAGACTGACATGGTTGAAAAATGAGCGACGATATCCTTCGTTACGATCTTATGATCGAGGCTGCGCTGCGCGATGTCGTGCGTGAAACTATTGAAATTGTTGCGCAAAACGGGCTGCCCGGGGAGCATCATTTCTACATTACCTTTATAACGCGCACCCCCGGCGTCAGCATCCCCGCCTATCTGCGTAAGCAATATCCCGATGAAATGACGATTGTTTTGCAATATCAATTCTCGGATCTGAAGCTAGAGGAGGACGCGCTTCACGTGACCCTCAGCTTCAACAATGTGCGCGAAAAGCTGGTGGTTCCCATCGAGGCGATTACGGCCTTTGCCGATCCTTCGGTGAATTTCGCCCTCCAATTTCAAAATAGCGCCGCCGAACAGGAAAAGATTGAGAAAACAGACGCGCCTGTGCTAGAAGGCTCGGACACAAAGGAAAAAGAAGGCAAAGAAGAAAAGCGGGGCGAGGTGATTAGCCTTGATAAATTCCGCAAAAAGTAAGCCCAGAAAACTTATAAACGTCCCCTTCGTCTAGAGGCCTAGGACACCACCCTCTCACGGTGAGAACACGGGTTCGACTCCCGTAGGGGACACCACCGACTAGCCGTTGGGGGCATTAGATTCTAAGTGGCTTGCGGGAAGCATTTGCAGCCAATCTACAACGTTTACGGAATGAGAAAGGCCTTTCGCAGCACGACCTCGCCTATGAAGCCGAAATCAGCCGCAGCTATTTGAGCCAGCTTGAAAAAGGGTCATTTTACGCAAGCCTAAAAATCATTGGAAAGCTGGCTGAGGCGATGAAGGTTGACCCTGCGGAATTTCTGAAAGCACAAAAGCGTAAAACTTAATCGCGCTCACGCCTCATCCATCGCGCGATAACCCATTGAAATCACTGCACATCAATGTCAGTTGTGGGTGGATTATAATTTTTATTGCGTTCCACCTATCATTTGCTATCATCTGATAACATTTGAAAGGTTTATGACAATGAATGCGACGACCGAATGGCTTTCCCTAGAAGACACCGCTGCATATTTAGGCATCGGAAAGACCGTACTTTATGGGTATGCCCGCGACGGCCAAATTCCAGCGCAGAAAATCGGAAAAAAATGGCTTTTTGATAAAACAGTTTTGAACGCCTGGGTTCGCTCCAAACAAACGCCCGAAACTTTTTTTCTTAATGTTGACCCTAACATTGAAAACAATCCTGCACTCCGCGACCCTCAACGCGAGGGATACCTCCGTACATATGAATTTTTTAAGGCTGGCAAGAATAAAGCCCTTCTCCAAATTCCAGTAGGCTGCGGTAAAACAGGGTTGGCCTCCCTATTTCCGCTAGGCCTTGCCGCAGGAAGAGCCATCGTCATCGCACCAAATCTTACCATTAAAGATGGTCTCTACGATGCAATGGACATAACTAATCGTCAGAAATGCTTCTGGCGAAAGTCTGGGGTATTGACCTCAGAGCAAATGACTGCTGGCCCACTCGCCTGTACACTCGATAGCGGCAATATGTCAGTAGCGAACAAATGCCACATTGTTATTACGAATATCCAACAACTTGCGACGAACGCCGACAAATGGCTGGCGCAATTTCCAGATAACTTCTTCGACATGATTATTGTCGATGAGGCACACCATAGTGCCGCTGCAAGTTGGCAGAAGGTGATTGACCGCTTCCCTAATGCAAAGATCATTCTTATGACAGCCACGCCTTTTCGTAGCGACAAACAGAAGATTGATGGGGAACTTGTCTTTAGATACCCATTTCGTAGCGCGACATTGAAGGGTTACATCAAGAGGCTAAAAGCTAGTTACGTCGCCCCCTCACAAATTGAACTCGGCTTCCATAGTACCGGACTCATTTTTTAACATTCAGCAATACCAATATGTTAACGCTCGTTCCGGGTAATATTAAACGGGCGAGTGTGGTTATTATTTTGGGGAGGCTTGAATTTGAGAACAATCGGCGCAGGTAATCGAGGC
>CAIJXG010000085.1 GCA_903824505.1 uncultured Pseudomonadota bacterium
CCACGCGTGGATCTGGCTCGGATGCACCTCAAACTGTGCCGCTAAAGCCGCCACGGTCTTGACATCCCTTACCGCGTCTAGCGCCACCCTCGCCTTAAACTTCGCGTCGTGCTTCTTGCGTGTCTTTGACATCTTGTTTCCCTTCCGTTTGCTGCTCTTACGGGAAAGGACTCTCTCTTACCACCTGTTTCATTTTCGGGGACCAGCATAGGGATATGATAAACATGTGTTCACCCCGCAGTTGTTTTTCTCATGATCGTTGATGCTGTAAATGTCTATGATTTAACCCCCTCGTGTTAATTGGTTTTTATGGGGGCGCACCTGCTTGCGAGGCTTCCTTGCTTCTGCTCAGCAATCTCGAACCTGAGATTTGCGAAACTATTCACGAAATTTTTATCATCTAACGCTTGCCCCAGAAGAAGAAGGGGACGGTAGAATCCATTCTCTTCTGAGAGAGGATGGCGAATGAACAACCATTTTTTATTTTGTGGGGAATAAACAAGGCGATGGGGGAAGCCGCGAGGTTTCCCCCATGCCCATGGTTTACGTCTACGTACCGTAGTTGCCTTGAGGTTTAGCTTTATCGGCAAGACCCCTGTCTGCAACAGCCTTATCAGCCTGTGCCTTTTTCTCGACATCAGTTAGCTGCTGTGTCCCAGCTTTTATAGCTGGTGCCGTGTCTTGCTCCGGCGATGCGTTAATCGCATTTGTTTGTTCGGGGGATTGGGCCATTGCTGTATCTCCTGCTAGCGCGGCAATGATTTGCCGACAGCATCATGGATATCATCATGCGATATCGTTCACTTGACATTCATCAAAATGGTTTTCGTTTTCACTTTATACTCGGGCACCTTTGGAACCCCTCACGTTTTGTCCGCGCAAAAGGCGCATCAGCTTCGCTGAGCGCGTGTTTTGCACGGAGTCGAATCCTTCCGCTTTCCAAGGAAACCGAGTATATATAT
Source organism: uncultured Pseudomonadota bacterium (assembly GCA_903824505.1). GTDB lineage: Bacteria > Pseudomonadota > Alphaproteobacteria > UBA9219 > UBA9219 > CAIXLI01. The sequence continues at coordinate 963 of CAIJXG010000085.1, forward strand.
TTTTGCGGAGTGGACGTTCTTTATTTCTTGGGATTCAAAAAACCCTCAAGGAACGCGATGGCTACCTTTCCAATATCAGGCAGGCCTTCGCCATCTTTATGAAGCCCGTAACGAGACAAATCACGCAGCTGTCGTAATTTCCAGAGAATTATCACCGTAAGGACGGAGGTTATGAGAAGCGCGGTAGCGCTTAACATAAACCCCGCGTCATAGGAGGGCACGCCATAACGAACCAAACAAAAATAGGCCGTGTAAAACATGCTGGCAAGCAAAGCGCAGGCCATAAACGCGCCAGCGATCGCCATGATTATGATATTCACCATGCTTAGAAGAAGGCGGTGCATCACCCCCACACTTGCCAGTGTGCCTCCGACTGTCGCTAAGCCAAGCAGCTTGCCTAACATTTGATTTCCAAATTCAGGGGTCAACGTCGATAAAGTGTTCCGACAAGAAAGCCTAGACCAAGAGCGATAAGGCTCGACTGAACGGGGTTGTTGCGTATCTTGGCCGTCACCGCCGCTCCAGCACTCTCGACGCTATGCTCAGCTGAATCCGCCAGCTCACGCACATGATGCCCCGTCCGCCGCGCCACATCCTCTAGGCCATCCTTGACATCCGCCGCCGCATGTCGTGCCTCTTTTTTGAAACGCTCCGCTGCTGACTCTGCATCGCCAGCGGTGTGGCCTTTTTCATGAGCTGTATTCGACTTGTTGTCTTTGGCTGTTGCAAACATTTGAAACTCCTTGGTGGTTATGGATAAAAGGTGCTGTTGGCATCAAGGGCTATCAGACCAATTGGTCAATGGCCTTTTGCCAAACACTGATTTATATTACTTCACTTCATTGGCTTTGTTTTGACATCCATCAAAGTTCGTTTGGTTTTGCAGCTCTGTTGCAAGGCTCTGCATCAAGGGATTGCCCCTGATGGGAAATGAGTAAGTCATGCATATCGCTGGCATGCTCCTCCTCTTTTCCAAGAATTTTCTCGAGCATGGCTCGTGTCGTCGTATCTTTGTCTGCGAAATAGCATAGTACCGGACTCATTTTTTAACATTCAGCAATACCAATATGTTAACGCTCGTTCCGGGTAATATTAAACGGGCGAGTGTGGTTATTATTTTGGGGAGGCTTGAATTTGAGAACAATCGGCGCAGGTAATCGAGGC
>CAIJXG010000086.1 GCA_903824505.1 uncultured Pseudomonadota bacterium
CAGCAATTCTAAAAGTAGAGAGAGATGAACATGACGAAGGGGCGGCGGAATCCCCTCCCCCTTGCGGGGAGGGTTAGGGAGGGGGGAGAAGTCACAAGAAATTATGTTCAGAATCAAAGATAAAAGGCGCGGATTGTCTTCTGCAACTTTTGTTCTGATTCTCAACTTTGTTCTCTGCTGCACTCCCCCCTCCCTAACCCTCCCCGCAAGGGGGAGGGGATTCTACGGCTCTTTCCGCATCAAACCTCTTCTCCTGTGCTTTTAGAGTTTGAGTGTTTTCTATAACCGAAACCGCATCCAAATAGAACCCAAACTGCGGCAAAAAAAGGGCGCCTATCTTTTAAACATATCCGCGACGGATTGATCGAAGAAAAGAAGCCATGCCGTCAGCATGCCCGCAAAAGTCAGGGAAAGCAGCAAAATGCCACCGCCAATTTGAACTGGTATCAAAAGCATAAAAACTTGGATAGAGGGCAAAAGCCTCTGTAAAACCCCCATCGCGACATATAAAAGAAGCCCGATGATCAAAAAAGGCGCGGCGATCTCAACGCCCGCGACAAAGCTGTGATTAGCCTCGGCCATAACGGTCTGCGCCATATCTGCGGGCAGAAAAGCGCCTCCGGGCGGAAACAGATCATAGAATCCGACAAGGCTGCGGATCAGAAAATGATCCGCGCCTGTTACGAAGAAAAACAAAATGCCGGCCATGCCTAAAAACGTGCTGGGCAGGGTGCTTTGGGTTGCCTGAGCCGGATTGAGCATTGTGGCATTCGACAGGCCTGTTTGAAGGCCGATCATCATGCCGGCTGTCTCCAGCGCGCTCAGCATGAGGCGAATGAGTGTGCCAAAGAAAAGCCCAATCAAGGTTTCCTCCCCGATCAGCCGCGTCATCTCGGCACCGCTTGCGGGTAAAGGCGGCAGGCGCGGCAAGAGAGGCTCCAGCAACAAAAACGAAAGAAAAAGCGCAAAAACAAGTCGCGTTCGACGCGGCACATAGGCCTCGCCAAGGCCAGGAAAGAGCATAATCATGCCGCCCAAGCGCGACAACAGCAAGACAAAGGCGAAGACGTGGCCGGAGAGGAAAGAGGCAAGATTGACACTATGCATCAGTTATTCAGGCCAATCTGTACGATTCGATCCGTCAGCGTATGCGTAAACCCTCCCAAAATGGCCAGCATGAAGGGCAAAAGCCAAATTGTAACCCCAAAAACAACCAGCATTTTGGGGATAAAAGTAAGGGCTTGCTCTTGAATCTGCGTGACCGTTTGGATCATGGAAACAATAACCCCCACGACCAAGCCGGCGAGCATGATAGGCCCTACCAGCTTGAGCATGACGATGATCGCCTCGCGGCAAATCTCTATGGCTTCGGCTTCATTCATGGAAAGGATCGGAAAGAGCGAGCCGAAGCATCCCGCAATTCTTAAAGGGAAACAAGAAAATATTGACGTTAACCTTATTTTAGGAATAATATACTATTCTTATGTTTGACCTTTTTTCTTAACAATCGAGGCGTGCTATGGCTCAAGGATTTTGTGACGTGAAGTCTCAGCAAGCTGCGGCAGCTGCGGCTCTGGGGGGGGGGTAAATCCAGCATAGAAGGTGGAGCTTTCACCGCCAAAAGTCCAGACGGAAAGACTCATCTGGTGGCGAGAGGCTCGATTGTCGCTGTAACCAGCACAGGACCGGACGGCGGGTTTGGAATTAGCGCGGCTAATGTTGCAACTAAAACCATAAATATGAGTGGCGCTCTTGGAATAGGAGGGCAGAGCACAGTTCCCTCACAGGTTAAGGCTGCACTGGCGGCAGGTAAATTCGCTGTAAGTCCTGCGATCCAGGGATGTGCGCTCGGAGGCCCTAACTAGCCTCAAGGAACGCAAAATCTTCCCTTGTGCGGCCCCTTTCTTTCTCTCACAATAAAGGCGTGAGTACGAAAGGGGAACGTCCAGTGATTTTTATAAGTTTAGGATCCAATCTCGGGCATCGTCTGCAGTTTTTGGCGCGCGCCGTTGATTTGCTTAAAGCACGGGTTTTTCGCACCTTGACCTGCTCCCTTATTTTGGAAACCGAGTGTCTTTTAAAGCCTCACGCGCCGGAATCTTGGAACAAGCCCTATTTGAATATGGTTGTCGGTGGAGAGAGCGATCTGTCGCCCTGCTCTCTGCTGGCGGCGCTGAAACAGATTGAGCGCGAGATGGGGCGTCCGGAAATCTACGAGAAATGGGCGCCGCGCGTGATTGATTTGGATATTTTGCTGTGGGACGGTTGGGAACAAGATTCTCCGACGCTGAAGATTCCTCATCCGGAGCTTCAAAATCGTCCTTTCTTGCGCCATTTATTGGCAAGTCTTGGGCGCAAAGAGTTTCAAAAAGATCTCACCTCGTCGGGTTTTTCCAAGAGTTTGACGCTGGAGCCTCGTTGGGTCGGGATCGTGAATGTGACGCCGGATTCTTTTTCGGATGGGGGCGTTTTTGAAACAACAGACAAGGCCGTTTCTCAAATTCACCATCACGCGGCGGCGGGCGCGATGATCGTTGAAATCGGTGCCTGTTCGACGCGTCCGGGGGCTGCTCTGTTAACCCCTGCGGAAGAGCTTGCGCGGTTAATACCTGTTCTCGATGCGCTGGATCTTCCCTTGCGGGCAGGGGAAATCGCGCTGGGCGTCGATAGTTTTCAACCCGAGGTTATCCGCGCAGTTTTAGACCACGCCCCCATCGCGTGGATCAATGATGTGTCGGGCGCGTTGGATGAAAAAACGCTCAGTTTGATCGCTGAACGAGGCTGTTCGCTGTGCCTGATGCATGCGCTGACGGTTCCTGCTGATCCCCGAATTATTCTGTCTGAGGCCTGTGATCCCGTCGAAAAGGTTTATGCATGGGCGGAAGAAAAAATCGCCCACGCGCGCCGCTGTGGCTTGACGAAAGATAAAATCATCATCGATCCCGGCATCGGTTTCGGTAAGACAGCCTTTCAAAGCCTTGCGCTGCTTCAGCGTTTGGATGACTTGAAGGGGCTTGGCGTGCCTCTTCTCGTAGGGCATTCCCGCAAATCATGGATCGCTAGTTTTTCTACGGTTCCTGCCGCTGCACGAGATATCGAAACCATCGCGGCTTCCTTGGCTTTGTTTGGCAAGGCCGATTATTTTCGCGTTCATGATGTCGCGGCGCATCAACGAGCTTTTGTCGCGCAGCATATCCTGCAAGGTGGGATCCATGTTGCCTAAGATCACGGGCGTGATGGCGGCGACGGCGGAAGGGATTATCGGACAAGGCGATCACTTGCCTTGGTCTTACCCCGACGAACAGGAGATTTTTCGCGCGCGCACGCGGGATGCCGTCGTTGTCATGGGGCGTAAAACCTTTGAGGCGATTCCACAGGCCTTTTTCGCGGAGCGCACGCCCATCGTTTTCTCGCGGAGCCGTCTTTTATCTGCCCGAACAGCGCGGGATGTAAGCGGTTTTCTGGATCTTCTTTCAACGCACTATCAGGATAGGCCTGTGTTTATGATCGGCGGCGGGGAACTGGCATCCCTCTTCTTCAAGGAAAAGGTGCTTACGGATTTTATCCTGACCCGGATTCACAAGCCCTATGCAGGTGACGTGCGCTTGGATTTATGGTATTTGGAGAATTGGAGCGAAAAAATGTTGTCTCAAACGCCCGATTATACGATCCTTCATCTGTTGCCACCGAGGTAGTCCATGCATGTCACGTCCATCCGGACCCCCCGCGTCGAGGCCGGAGATTCTCTTTTCGCGTTGTTGGACTCGTGCGTTCCGCCGCTGGCCGAAAGAGATGTTGTGGTCATCACATCAAAAATCGTGAGTCTTGCAGAAAATCGGATCGTTCCCAAGGACAGTATCACCAAATACGATCTGATCCGGCGAGAAGCAGATCTTTTTCTTGAAGTGGAAAAGAATCCGCATGATTTCTATTTGACGGTCAAAGATGGCATCCTGGTCCTTTGCGCGGGCATTGATGAATCCAATGTCAAAGACGTCTATGTTCTGTATCCCGAGGATGTCCAAAAAACGGCAGCTTCCATATGGACCTTTCTGCGTGAGAAACATGGGATTCAAGAATTAGGCATCTTAATCACGGACACGCGGGTCACGATGTTGCGACGAGGGGTTACGGGCTTTGCCTTGGGCTGGTGCGGGTTTGAGCCTCTTTATTCCTATATTGGCCAAGCGGATCTCTATGGCCGTCCATTATGCGTGACTCAGATCAATATCCCTGACGCGCTTGCAACAGCTGCCGTCTTCACGATGGGTGAAGGAAATGAGCAAACACCGCTTGCTTTGATTAGGGAAGCCCCCAAGATGAGCTTTGTCGATCATCCGCCGACACCAGAAGAAGTAAAAAGCGTTCATATTTCTATGCAAGAAGATGTCTATGGCCCCCTTCTGCGTACCGCCGCGTGGACGTGTTGAGGCCTGCGACACGGTTACGGCAAATACTGCGAGACGTTATAGGTTGAATTTTTTGCTCGACAACACGCGCTCTGCGTCCTGAGTGCCGCTGGCCCGACTTTGTCGTTATTTTGCTTCACCTTTTCCTGTCCGGTGCGCGGCAATCCTGTCGCAACCGCTCGGGGCACAAAAGGCTAGCTTATGGCGTGGTGAGGTATATCAAACCCGAACAGGGATAAAACCGAATGAACTTCTCTGAAGTCCTTGCCGATGTTAAATTCTTGGCGCAGAAAATAAGCGCGTCAGGCTATGAACCGGATTTCCTCGTTGGACTGGCGCGCGGGGGATGGATTCCTACACGTCTTCTGTCCAACGCATTGCATGTTAAAGAAATTTTGAGCATCGGGATGAAATATGCCGACTCAACGCGGACAACGCTTATCGCCTACTCCTTGCCCGCCCCAATGCCTGTTGGAAAGAGACTTCTTCTTGTGGAGGACTGCCTTGAAAGCGGAAAGAGTTTAGTCGAAGCGAAAAAGATCCTTGAATCTGCGGACAACGAGGTGAGGACTGCAAGCCTATACGTCACGGACAAAACCCAAACACAGCCGGATTATTTTGTAAAACATTACCCCGTTCCGCCTCAATTTCCTTGGGAATGATAGGCATGCTTTCAAAGTCTCACCTCCTATTTCCGTGGGTGTATGAAGTGCATGAAAGTATTGCATTAACCATACTGGGCTGCGATGATGGCTCTGTTTCCTCTTTAAGGTAAGAAAGAGGCTTTTTCTAACCTTCCGGAGTCATTCGGGCATGTATATCGGCATTGATCTTGGCACGTCTAACAGCGCGATTGCGGGAATTGTAGACGGGAAAGCGCGGATTTTCCGTCCGACGGACGGGGGCGAAGTGTTGCCCTCAATCATCTATTTCGACAAACGAGGCCATCGGCTGTATGGCCGCCGCGCCCACGATCAGGCTTTGGTCGCGCCGGAAAATGTCGCGGCGGGGTTTAAGCGGCTGATGGGCTCGTCAACGCCGATCGAGATCAAAGGCGTGGAACTCTCGCTCTCGCCCGAGGAATGTTCGGCCGAGATTATGCGCCAATTGATCGGTCAAGCCGCGACGGATACGGGGGGCGAGGCCCTGACGGGCGCGGTGATTACCATTCCGGCTTCTTTTAACCAGATGCAATCGGAAGCCACTCTGCGGGCCGCGAAAATGGCAGGGTTAGAGCGCGTGGATTTGTTGCAAGAACCTATTGCGGCGGCTTTGGCGGCGATGGAGGGCGCGAAACGCTCGGGCCGTTTTCTGATTTACGATTTGGGCGGCGGCACCTTCGATGTGGCGCTGGCCCAAGCGATCAATGGCGAGGTTACTATCCTCGCCCACCAAGGCATCAATATGCTGGGTGGACGCGATTTCGACCGCATGATCGTCAATGAAATCGTGCGGCCGTGGCTAACCGAGACGTTTGATCTGCCCGAGAATTTCTCCCGCGCCCCTACCTATCGCCGCTTGATCCGTCTGGCGCAGTTGGCAGCCGAAAAAGCGAAGATCGATTTGTCCACGAAGGAAGAAACGACGATCTTCGCCTCGGATGAAGAGCTGCGGATGCAGGATCAGAACGAGGTCGAGATGCATCTCGACATTCCTCTGACTCGTGCGAAGCTGGAAGAGATGATCCGCGAGCCGGTCATGCAGACCATTGCGCTGATCCGCTCGATCCTTAGCGACAATAATACAAGCCATGAAGAAATTGACAGGATCGTCTTTATTGGCGGCCCCTCGCGCATGCCCTTGGTGCGCCAAATGGTGTCGGAAGAGCTGGGCATCGCGGCGGATTTGAAAACAGATCCGATGACGGCCGTGGCTGTCGGCGCAGCTTATTATTGTGAAGGCCGTCAATGGGATGCCGAAAATGTCAGTGCGCCCAAACCGACCGAAGTCTCGGTTGAGGTTCCCCAAGAAGCGCAGCTTTCGTTTGATTATACGGCCCGTACCCCCAACGATAAAACGGTCGTGAAGTTGCATGTTAAGGACGCGAAGGACAACGACACACGCCAAATCAAACTGGTAGGCAAGGGATGGGATTCAAGCCCTCTGCCGTTGGTCGATGAATTGACCATCTCTGTGCCCTTGCCGAATATGGGGGAGCATCGTTTTACCGCCCATGTTTTAGATGAAAAAGGCGAGGTGCTCGCCGCGCATGATCAGACTCTGGTCATCACGCGTCTGGTTGCTGCAACGGGCAGTATTCCCGCCGTTCAGACTGTGGCGATTAAGGTGCTGCCTGCCGTCTATGCGCAGGAGAATATCCTTGTTCCGCTGGTCAAAAAGGGCGACACGCTTCCGGCCAAAGGCAAGGTTAAATTCACAACGGCCAAGGCTTTGACAGCAGGCGGCGCGGCTGCCGTGAGTTTTGAGCTCTTTCAGGTCGAATATCCCGAACGGGTGGATTTGAATCTTTGCGTCGGCACGTTCCGCGTTGGCTGTCAGGATTTGCCGGAGGGCGCCGAGGTCAAAGAAGGCGCATCGGTGACTTTTGACTGGACGATGAGCGATAGCGGCATTTTGCAAGCCACGGTGACGTTGGATGGGGCGGATAAGACTCCGATTGAATTGAAAGCGCCGCGTTTCTATGCGCCGCAAGCGGGGCAGGTCTCCTTTGCCGGAGAAAACGGCGCCCGTTTCGCCAGCGCGGTCGTGCGTCAGGGCGAGGAAGAATGGGGCGATCTGGCCGCCGCTGTTGGCACCGATGGCGGGCCAGAAGTGCAAATGCTCAAAATGCGCTTGCAAGAGCAAAGTGACACGCTGGCGGAATCAGGGGGGGATCCGGAGACGATTCGCAAAATCTCGGAAGAAGCGCGGTTTATCCGTCAAGACATCGCACGGCTGGGCAAAAAGCATCGGGCGGCCCTCTTGCAACGTCGCTTGGGCAAGATGATGGCCGTGTATAACCGCATCGCGCGCGGCCATGCGGAAGGGTCTGAAAACGCCCGTTTCGACAATCATACCGTCAAGGTTCAACAGATCATCGACGCCTCGGTTGCCAAGGATTATGACGATGCCGACATGCATTTGATTGAAATGCGGGATCTCTTCTTCCTCGTCGCATGGCGTGACCGCGACTATGTCTATACGTGGTTCAAACGCCTGTCGGGTGAGCCGTATCTGTTCCCTGACAAGGCCGAATTTGGCGCGTTCGTCACGAAGGGCGAGGCGTTGGCGCAGGCCGGAAACACGACATCCATGCGCGACCTTGTCAAAGAAATGCTGGCCGCCCGTATTGCGTTGGGCGCAAGCGACACCGCGAGTGAATTGGCAACAATCGTGAAGGTGTAAACAGAAAGTAGAAGGACAGGTATCAGAAGATGGCGAGATGGACGGGTGCAGAGCATTTCTCCGGATGATCCGTGGTTGTATTGAAAGGGGTAAGGCGTAAAAAGACGATTCAAAAACTCAATATAAAGGTCTTTTGATGAAGAAAGAATTTTCGCAAACAGCCGATTCCGTGACACAGCGCGTGATGAATGTGATCATAGGGATCACCAATTTCTTGGGAGATGGGCTTGAGTTGGCTTCATCCGGTGTAACGTCAGGTCTTTGGAAAGCAGTTGCAGAAGGATCGGCAGACTGGAACCTTTTGAAACAGACCTATCTCGACCGCCCTCTTCCATTGGTCGTGACCTGCATTTCTATGACAGGCTCCGCTTATATAGCCAGACAACGTTTTGAAAAAGGCTTTGCGTTTTATTTAGGGGCAACGATTGTTATGGCCGGCGATATGGCGTGGAATGGAGAAGTTAACTCTGCCCTGTCGGTTTTGCCCTTCATCGCCGGCAATGGGGTCATGGTCATCAATAAGTGGTTGGATCGTTACATGTTTGGGAAATCCAAAACTCTGGGTGGGGCTCTTCACACCTATGCGAGCTGGGAATTAATTTCTGCAGGCAGAGCCGACCAGAATATCGTAACAACGATTTGCGCTTATCATTGGTTTATTGCGAGCTTCACAGGCATGCTGCTTCCCTTTTTCGGCCCCAAAAAACAGACAAGAACGAAAGTCCAAGTTGTTAGTCCCTATACGCGCCAAACAAGGCACTTGCCCAAAAAATTCAGAAAGAAGAATGCGAAATCCAAAACTCAAAGACCGTCACGGAAAACCAATGGCCCTTCTAACAAAACAACGGCGAAGCCTAATTTGTAAAGAAGCTTTTTAGGATATACGCGTTATGGATTCACCCCTGTGGAATCAGATGACTAAAAGTGCAGAGAAGGATCAAACTCATGACTGAAAGGCTCAAAGACCCCGTTCATGAACGCATTCTTTTGGGCATGATCGAGGCTGGTCAAGTCGCCATCGAGCGCGCGCGACAGACGGGGACCCCTTTGGTCGTCTGGCGAGATGGACGGGTGTAGAGCATTTCTCCGGATGATCCGTGGTTGTACCAAAATCGAAAAGCAAAAGATCAAGAACGCGACGAGGACACTTCTTTGCCAGACGAAAAAAGCACAGCTTTGAAATCATGAAAGCGTGAGAAAAGGCTGAATCCGAGATCAGCTGAAAAGGGGGATAAGACGATTAGAAAACTCAGTGTAAAGGCGTTTTCATGAAGGAAGAATTTTCTCAAACAGCGGATTCCGTGACACAGCGCGTGATGAAAAAGGCCATCGGGGCCTTAAATTTCTTGGGTAATGTCACCTATCTGGGGTTGTCCGCTGTGCAGTCAGGCTTTGTAGAAAAGGCCTTACAAGGAGTGATGGATTGGAACCTTTTGGAGCACGCCTATTTTGACCGGCCGCTTCCTATTGTGGTGTCTGGCATTCTCATAACGGGTAGCGTCTTTATGTATAAAGGCATAGTACCGGACTCATTTTTTAACATTCAGCAATACCAATATGTTAACGCTCGTTCCGGGTAATATTAAACGGGCGAGTGTGGTTATTATTTTGGGGAGGCTTGAATTTGAGAACAATCGGCGCAGGTAATCGAGGC
>CAIJXG010000087.1 GCA_903824505.1 uncultured Pseudomonadota bacterium
CGATCTCCTCGCGGATCAACCCCTCGCCCAACCACCGCTCAATCTGTTCTCGTTCCGTATCGCTGATATGCCGGTATCGTTTGCCCATCTCGTGCTCCTTGCATGGATCTTAGCAAGTTGCACTTCACTTTGAGCCGGCCGGGTCTAAAACATCCGGTGTATGAGCCTTGACCAACAAAAGCCGCTGATCAGGATCCAAAAGAACAAGGCGAACGGTGTTTCGGATTTTCATGGATGGAGCCTACTCCTCCAACGCTTTCGCCAAATTCTCGCACATATGTTTGGCGTCGCCAAAGAGCATCATCGTGTTGGGGCGGTAAACCAACTCATTCGCGACTCCTGAATAGCCTGTCGCCATGGATCGCTTGACGAACAGAACCGTTTTGGCTTTTTCGACATCCAGAATGGGCATGCCATAGATGGGGGATTTCGGATCCGTTCGCGCGGCGGGATTCGTCACGTCATTCGCGCCGATCACAAAAGCCACATCGGTTTGACCAAAATCGCGGTTGATTTCGTCCAGTTCCAGCACATCGTCATAGGGAACATTCGCCTCGGCCAGCAGCACATTCATATGGCCGGGCATACGGCCCGCCACAGGGTGAATGGCATAGCGCACCTGAACACCGGCGGCTTTCAGCTTGTCAACCATGTCGCGCAGCGCGTGCTGGGCCTGCGCCACCGCCATCCCATAACCCGGAACGATAATAACGCTAGAGGCGTTTTTCAGGATAAAGGCCGCATCCTCGGCAGAGCCGATTTTGATCGCGCGGTCGGCAGCGGCTCCGGCCGCAGCTGCCGCGCCTGCATCACTTCCAAAGCCGCCCAAAATGACATTGAAGATCGAGCGATTCATCCCCTTGCACATAATATAGCTCAGAATCGCGCCCGAGGCCCCGACTAAGGCCCCTGTGATGATCAAAAGCGGGTTCTCAAGCGTGAAGCCCGTGGCAGCCGCTGCCCAGCCGGAATAACTGTTCAGCATAGAGATCACCACAGGCATATCCGCGCCGCCGATGGGAAGGATTAACAAGAAACCCAAAAGGAAACAAACGCCGACAATCGTCCAATAGGCGGCTGCGGCTTGGGTTAGAACCAGAGTCAAAACGGCGCCGATCACGATAAGTCCCAGCGCAAGATTAACCCGATGCTGGTATTTGAAGATCAAGGGTTTGCCCGAGACCAATCCCTGCAGCTTCGCAAAAGCAACCAAAGAGCCGCTGAAGGTAATCGCACCAATGGCAACGCCCAAACCCATTTCGATCAGGCTGGAAAGCTGAATGCGTCCAGCCTCGGCAATGCCGTAATCTTCGGGACTAAGAAAAGCGGCCGAGGCGACGAGAACCGCCGCCAAACCAACCAGCGAGTGGAATGCGGCAACAAGCTGAGGTAGAGCGGTCATTTTAATGCGCCGCGCCACGAAAGCCCCAATCGCGCCGCCAACAGCCACCGCCAAAGCGATCAAACCCAGCGATTCCGTGCCGATCAAAAACAAAGTCGTGACAACAGCCAACGCCATGCCACCGATGCCAAACCAATTGCCGGATCGGGCGGTAGCGGGCGAGGCCAAGCCGCGCAGAGCCATAATAAAACAAATGCCGGAGATTAGATAAGCGAGAGAGACGAAGCTAGACATCGAGTTCCCTAAGGTGAAAGTGAGAATCACAAGCGACCCCATAAGCCTAGCAGATTGAAACGATCAGGGGAGGGGGAAAGATTCGGTGGTTCCAGACCATTCAGCGAAACGACGGAACACACCACGAAAAGAACGGGGGTGAAGAAGGATCGGCGTTTTTATGAAGCACTGCTGTTGTTTTACGGAATTGCCCTATTTTCTTGTCATTTTTATCTGTCATTTTTATCTTGAGAGAAGGCCTTATTTTCAGTAGCCTATCTCACTCAATCAATCCTCACCATAGGGAAGTGATATGCAGGCACGATCACATCTTTGTACGCGTGGCCCCTGCTATGCCCTGCGATATTTTTGCGCAGGGCAGGTTGAAGCGATCTGATTGAGACTCTGATCCTCTCTTGTCCGCCACCGAGGGCGCTGCTTGGATGAATTTGTCCATATGCGCTTTTCCCTTTGGCCCGCTTCTTTGCGTTTCATTTGCATTGAAGCCAAGAGCGAGAGACAACCATGAAATCAATAATTTTGCGCCAAGTTAGCGTTGAGGCATATAGCCCTCTGTTTCAAAATCTAAGTCTTTCTATTGGGGAGGAAGATCGTGTGGGCCTCGTTGCCGGTAACGGTGGCGGAAAGACGTCTTTATTGAGGTGCATTGCCGGTCTTGAGGAGCCTACATTCGGTACAATCACGCGTTCGCGCGAGTTACGCCTAGGGTTTGTAGAGCAAGACACGCCTTCTTCAGTGCTTGACCTTTCTCTTTCAGAAGCCGTCAGCTCAGCCCTCTCTCCATCTGAACAAGAAAACGGTTTGTGGCGTGTCGATGCCACGCTTGATGAGTTTGAAACGCCTTCCGAATTTCGCAGCCAGCCCATACGAACACTAAGCGGTGGGTGGCAAAAACTGGCTTTAATCGCCCGAGCGTGGGTAGCAGAGCCAGATGCGCTGTTGTTAGATGAACCAACCAACCATTTAGACATAACCAAGCTTCGCCTTCTGGAACGATGGATCAACGATCCAGCGCGGCGCATGCCCATGATCATTGCCAGCCATGACCGGAGTTTTCTCGACACATGCACGACGCACACCTTGTTTTTGCGTCCGGATGTATCCAGAACTTATGGGCATGCGTATAGCCGCGCCCGATGTTTGTTGGAGGAAGACGATGCCGCCGAGGTAGCAAAGCTTGGGCGCGACATGAAAGAAGCGGAGCGTCTGCGTCAAAGTGCAAACGAACTTCGCAATATCGGCCTTAATAGTCGAAGCGATGCGGCGCAAAAGAAATCAAAGCATATGGCGCAACGTGCGGCCAATCTTGAACAAACATTTGGAAGTCTGCACAAGGAACGCTCCGGTGATATTCGTTTAAAGAGCAGTGAAACGCATGCGCGCTTTTTGCTATCGTTTGACGATATTGTTGTTCGCACACCTAACGGACGGGCATTATTTCGAACAGGAAAGATCCAAGTCTCTCAAGGGGAACGCATTGTTATCCTTGGTGATAATGGTGTTGGTAAGTCTCAGTTCATCAACCTGATACGCTGTTCTATAGAGCAAGAAGGTTCTGTTCAGGGACTGCAGTGCCATCCGACAATCATCTTAGGCTATGCGGATCAAAAGATGTCTCATTTGCAGGATCTGGAATCTCCCTTCGACTTCATCACCACGCATTTTCGTTTAGGTGATCAGCGCAGCCGAAGTTTGTTAGCGGGCGCAGGTTTTCCTGTAGCGGAGCAGATGAGGCCCATTGGGGGCTTCTCTTTGGGGCAAAAAGCGCGTTTAGGCATGTTGGCACTGCGCTTGACCGCACCTAATTTTTATCTGCTCGACGAACCTACGAACCATGTCGACATAGCGGGGCAGGAAAAACTAGAAACAGAAATCTTGGCACAAAATGCAACCTGCGTGATCGTTTCCCATGACCGAAGTTTTGTGAAGGCCGTGGGCACGCGCTACCTATTGATCAAAAAGGGACGTTTGACCGATGTATAGCCTGTTTCATACGGACAGCTCGGAACCACAAAAATGGGATGGGGGTGTATATTCGGTTTCCTTGGAAAGCGGAAGGATGCGATTCCGCGCAAAACACGGACGCAGCGAAGCTGATGCGCCTTTTGCGCGGATGAAACTTAGGGGGTTCCTTCGGTGCCCAAGTATAACGTCCTTTTTTTGTGAACCATGACTTCCGTGCCGTGGCCCTTCACCCGCGTTTATCAGAAGGGCATCAAGACATCGAATAGCTGATCCCCGTAGCGCGGCTGCTGGACATCCGTGATGGTGCCTTTGCCGCCGTAGGAAATGCGGGCTTCCGCGATTTGGTCATAGGTGATCGTGTTTTCGGCTGAGATATCTTGCGGACGGATCACGCCGCGAATATCCAGCTCGCGCATGTCGAAATTCACGCCGACTTGCTGTTTGCCTTCTAAAACCATATTACCGTTTGGCAAGACCTGAACGATCGTGGCCGCGACTCGCAGATTGATTTGTTCCTGCCGCCCGATGGAGCCTTTGCCGTCATTGCTGGTTGAGCTGCCCATATCGATAAGGCTTTTCGGAGAGACCGCGCTGGGCAGAACCGCACTTAATTTGCTCTCAAGCCCCATGAAGTTTGTCAAATTGGCCGTATCCGTATTATCGCGCGAGCGTTTAGTTTCGTTTTGAATCTGCGCCTGATCATTAATGGTCACGACGACTGTCAGAATATCGCCGACGCGGCTGGCGCGCTGATCACGGAAAAAGGCGCGGCCCCCTGTTTGCCAGAGCGAATTAGGGTTTTGTTCACTTAAAGACGGGTTTGGCATCGGCATTTTTACGGGGACATAGCCCTCGCGATGCGTGGGGTCGTCGATGCTAGCGAGTTTTGGGGAGTCGCCGATATCGGTGATCCGGTCAAAAGCGTTGCAGGCGGATAGGGAGAGAACAGCGCCGACAAGAAGGAAAAGCTTAAAAGGAACGGATAAAGATCTCTGAGGCGGCAAGGGCTTCAAGAGGGAGAGGACACCGTCAGTTTTTCCCATTTTCTGGATCTTTTTTCTGAATCTTAGGGTCATCGATGTCTCCTATTGCGCCGATGCGATTTCACGCATCGGGCGGAGATCGACCAAACCGGAGGCAACGACAATGCCTTCCACGATGCGGTTGCTTTGCGTATTGGTGACGCGGATGGTCTCGCCTTCGGTCCCGTCTTGTTCGGCTTTGCCCTGCGCTGTGATGCTGAGAACGGGAGTCTGGATGCGTAGCGTAACCAGAGACCCTCGCGCTACGAGACGCGGCGGCATGACATCACGCGCGCGCAAAAGTTCGCCCTCGCCGATATCGCGGCGCAGTTCACGGCCAATCAGCTGGCTGTCTTCGGTGACAATATCGTCTGTCACACGTTCTTCGGGCACAGAGAGCCGATCTAGATCAGCGGCAGCCAACGCCTTATGAGCCTCGACCCGATGCGCCAAGACGGGTACAAGACGAGTCAAGGCCACATGCCCTGTTAAAGGCACACTCGTCCGGCCGCGCAGGCCCGAAGCCCGTAGATCCGCGCGAAAATGGTGAGAGGCGTTGTCATAGGAAAAATTCTCGAGCTTGAAATCAGACGGCGAGTCCGCTGGCAAATCCACTTCCAGATTATGTTCGTCCAACACAATGTCGATGTGGCGATTTTTGAGATCTTGGGTTTCTAAAATCCTTGCGGCAATGGCTTTGCGGATTACTTCGCCTCCAATACGCACACAGGCAGAGCTGACGACGCTGTGATCCACCATTGCTCTGTTTTGCCACTCGAGCCGATAGGTTTCGGCCAGTCGCGCGAGTACATTTTCGGCGTAAACAGCGGATTTGCAGGGCGCGGGCGCTTGAGCAATCTCGCGGTCGAGCTCTCCTGAAACGCCCTCGAACAGGTCGCTGAGCCGAACAGTCAAGCGCTTGGTTTCGACTTCCGCCTTTACGCTGACAGAGGTGTTGGCAAAGCAAGGGGTCGCTGTGAGAAACGCGGCTCCCATCATAAAGAAAAGAAAAAGGCTTCGTATCATGCCGTTATACCTTCGTCTGGTTTGCCGTGGTCATCATCTGATCCGCGGCGGTAATGACTTTGGAATTCATTTCATAGCTGCGTTGCGCCGTGATCAGGTTTGTGACTTCCGTGACGATATCGACATTCGAACTTTCCAGCGACCCCTGTATCATCGTTCCGAAACCTGACGTGCCCGGATTGGCCGTTGTCGGCGTGCCTGAGGAGTCCGTCTGCTTGAACAGATTATTTCCCGCCGCCTCCAGCCCCACAGGATTAATGAAATTAGCGAGCTGAAACTGGCCAAGCGTTTGCTGCGCCGTTTGTCCTGCGATGGTGGCCAACACTTGTCCGCTGGAATTAACCGTGACAGCGGTCGCCGTTGTAGGGACTGTAATGCTGGGCAAAACCAAATAACCGTCCGCCGTCACCAGCTGACCATTCAAATTCACCTGAAACGATCCCGCGCGTGTATAGGCCGTCGTGCCATCGGGTAGCTGAACTTGAAAGAATCCCCGCCCATTGACGGCCAGATCCAAGGGGTTATTCGTAACCGACAGATTCCCTTGCGTATTGATACGATAGGTCGCGGCAGGCATGACTCCAAGCCCCACCTGAAGCCCTGACGGGAGCAGTGTGCCCGTGTCGGAGGAGGCCGATCCTACCGTCCGCATATTTTGATACAACAAATCTTGGAACTCGGCGCGCGAGGCCTTAAAGCCCGTGGTCGAGGCGTTCGCGATGTTATTCGAAATGACTTCGACATTTAGCTGTTGGGCGGCCATGCCGGTCGCGGCGATGCTCAGGGCTCTCATGCGCGGATTCTCTTAGGTGGTTTGAGACAGTTTATCGATGGCGTCGCTCAGGCGGGTACTCTCGGCGGTGATAAGGTTCGAGGCTTGTTCATAAGCGCGTTGAAGCTGAATCAAATTCGTGATTTCCGCGACGGGCTGCACGTTCGAAGATTCAGTCGCGCCCTGAACAATGCTGTTGGTCAAAACAGGGGTCGGGGTTTGAGCCGTTGTGAGCAGCCCATTGCCAGCAGGTATCACCTGCTGACCATCCGGAAACGTCACCACGCCTATTTTGCCCAGCTGGGCCCGCGAGGAACTTGTCCCGACTTGCGCGGTTACATATCCATCGCTGGAAATCGTCAGGTCTCGCGCATCGTCCGGAAGGATCAAAGGCTGCCCTCCATCGGACAAAAGAGGCATCCCGCTTGAATTGACGATCTGCCCTTGGCTGTCCGTCCGAAACGCGCCATTGCGGGTATATTGAACGCCTTGCGGAGTCTGAATTTGAAAGTAACCGTCTTTTTGAATGGCTAGATCCAACGGATTGCCTGTGCTGGTGATCGTTCCCGCCGTCGTGTCGCGATAGGTCGCGCGGTCATATACAAAACTTGTTTTTTGACTTGATGAGGGCTGGCTTAGAAAAGTTGAGAACTGAACCCCTTCCCGTTTGAATCCCGTTGTACTGCTGTTCGCGATATTATTCGCGACGATATCCACAGACCGCTGAATGGCCAGTTGATCCGAAAGCAGAACGAGGCTAGCTGTGGACATCGCTTTTTTCCGTTTGAGCCGCGCCCATCGCAGCCCTGCACCCTCGTAGAGCATAAAGCGTGCCAACCTTGGTTGGGTTGTTTGCTTCTGATATAAAATAAACCGGACTTAGAATTTCTGATTCTATTCTTTTTTCAAAATCGCCCTGTTTATCGGCCTATACTGCGAGACGTTAGAGGCTAAACTTTTTGCTCGACACCACTCGCCCTGCGTCCTGAGTGCCGCGGGCCGGACTGAGCCGTTGTTTTACTTCATCTTTTCCTGTCCGGCGCGCGGCAATCCTGTCGCAAATGCTCGTGATACAAAAGGCTAACTTAGGACGTGGTGTGGGGGATCTCCGGCAAGTTGGGTTTGGGGTGGGGGCGTGTTATTTTATGGGCATGAAAGTATTTAAATTTGTGGATTTTGGTAGTAAATTCTGCAAGGATACCCATAGGCAGCTTGGGAGAGAGATGTCGTGAATGATGCCAAAGGAGCCACTATGTCTGTAAAAGATGAATCATTACAAAGCGATACTGCCCCACCCCTCTTGGCTTTACTTGGCGGTCCGCCTCATAGGTTTGCGCGTTTTCACGAAGATAACGTGGGATCCCCCCGCATCATCGCAGATTCTCATATGGCTACGAGAGAAATGTCAATTGAAGCTTTTTGTAAAATTAACACAGACATCCCTTTAGAACAGCGCATAGCCTATGGAGAAATAAAAACAGGCCCTTTGAAGGATTTAGGCATAGTACCGGACTCATTTTTTAACATTCAGCAATACCAATATGTTAACGCTCGTTCCGGGTAATATTAAACGGGCGAGTGTGGTTATTATTTTGGGGAGGCTTGAATTTGAGAACAATCGGCGCAGGTAATCGAGGC
>CAIJXG010000088.1 GCA_903824505.1 uncultured Pseudomonadota bacterium
ACAGCTTTTGCTTGCGTTCGGCAACATCAAAAAAGCCCGGTTGCTTCATCGTCCATCTCCTCGGCAGGGTGAATGGACTCTATTGAATCACGCGGTTTTGAGTTTGCAAGAAGAATTTAGCCGGTTTTTAGAAGTGCCCTTGAGTCTCAAATCCATGGTCAGGCCGTTTACCAAAGAAAAAACGGACAGGTTGTAGCGAATTACGTGTTGGGCCAACATATGCTTCTGCTTGCGATATATCGCGATTCAACCACTGATAGATCAAGAGAAAATGATGCCTATGAGCCCGAAGACGCTCTTTATGCGCCGCTTATATTTCCTCCGATTAGTACCATCATGCATCTACTTGACGAGTCAACTACTAATCAACCGATTGATACACCAAAAAGAACCGATGGCATTCGGTTGCAGGGAACCCATCTCTTCTATGCACCGCTTGTCTCGGCTGCAATTGAAAAGATCAATAGCAAAAAAATAGATTTTTCAGTTGCAGACCACAATTGTGGAAGTGTTGTAAACGAAATTGCGTATGCTTTTAGGGGCGGGAAGGGACCTTTTGAAGATATTGTTTCTAACCATGGCATCTTCACCGGGTTTAGCCAAAGATTGTTGACTGAGCAGGATTGGCAAGAACTTCGAGATTCTTTTTATAATCGTCGGATGACACCCGAAGAGTATATGGGCTGGGTTCGTGATAGTTTGAAAGAGATCCGAGATCAGTTTGGAGAAACTAATCTGAAAAAGTATTTTAATCCTGATTCGTCTTCTCTTAATTCAAAACCGGATTATGGTGTTCACGCGCCCAAATATCTTGAAGCCAAAGGCGAATCTCCTATTTCTCAAAGGGCCGGATATCAGGCTCTTTTCGCTACTTCAACAACAAACGTAAACGCACACAAGGGAACAGTTCAAAATACCGATGGCACTTCAGGAACTCAGCTTCGCAACCGAGAGGTGCCAGCTCCGGCCTAAAAAGCCCCCCTACCCCGCCCGGATCAGCGGCACGGCGGCATCGCGGTTAAAGAGATAAAGAAGGGTTTTAAGCGCTCTGCCGCGGGCGCTTTCTAGTTTCGGGTCTTGGTTCAGCGCCAGCGCGGCGTCGGCATGCGCGATGTCCAGAAGATCCTGATCCCGCGCCAAATCCGCCATGCGGAAGGCCCGCAGCCCGCTTTGGCGGGTGCCGAGAAGCTCTCCCGCACCGCGCAGGCGGAGATCTTCCTCGGCAATACGGAAGCCATCTTCTGTATCGCGCAGAGTCTTCAGCCGCGCTTTGGCCGTCGGCCCCAAAGGCCCTTGATAGAGCAATAAACAATGGGATTTCTCGGCACCGCGCCCAACGCGGCCCCGCAGCTGATGCAGCTGGGCGAGGCCAAAACGCTCGGCATGATCGATCACCATCACGCTGGCGCGGGGGACATCCACGCCGACTTCGATAACCGTTGTAGCGACCAGAAGTTTTAGATTCCCTTCCGAGAAAGCGTTCATCACCGCGTCTTTCTCTTCGGTCTTCAGCCGCCCATGGACAAGCCCCACGGCATCCGCGCCCAGAAATCGTGTCAAAAGGTCTGCGCGTGCGGTCGCGGCCGCCAGATCGCTGGTTTCTGATTCTTCAATCAGGGGACAGACCCAGTAAATCTGTGCTCCTTGCGCGATTCGGCGGTGGATTCCGGCCACGACATCCTCTAGCCGCGCCATATCGATCAAAACGGTGTCGATCGGCTGCCGCCCTGCGGGTTTATCCGTCAGACGCGAGACATCCATATCTCCATAGGCCGTAAGCGCAAGCGTGCGCGGAATGGGAGTCGCGGTCATCGTCAAAATATCAACCCCGCGCCCCTTATCCGACAGCATAAGCCGTTGATGCACGCCGAACCGATGCTGTTCATCAATGACCGCAAGGCCCAGATCCTGAAACGCAACATCCTGTTGAAACAACGCATGCGTGCCAACAACTAGTTTCAGCGATCCTTCCGCCAGCGCATTCAGCGTTTCCTGTCGGTTTCCGCCGCGCCCCCGTCCAACCACAAGGCCAATCTCGAGAGTCAATGGTTTAAGAAAAGCCGAGAGTTTCGCGTGATGCTGCTTGGCGAGAATCTCTGTCGGGGCCATGAGGGCCGCTTGAGTCCCAGCCTCAACCGCCTGCACCATCGCCATCAGCGCCACGATGGTCTTGCCTGCGCCAACATCGCCTTGCAAAAGCCGCAGCATGCGTTTGGGGGCATCCATATCCGCCGCGATTTCGGCAATCGTCTGTCTTTGTCCTGCTGTCAAAGTAAAAGGCAACGAGGCCTCTAAAGCCCGTGTCAACGCCCCCGTGCCCCCCAAAGTCCGACCTTTGATATCCTTGTAATGCGCGCGAATGATACTGAGCGCGAGCTGATCCGCAAGTAATTCGTCGTAGGCGAGGCGACGCCGGTTCGGGTCTTCCTCGGAAGCGTCCATCGGATGCGTGGGGCGGGGGTTATGGGCTGCCATCAACGCGTCTTTCCAGCTTGGCCAGTTTTGACGCGTACGCAGATGAGGATCCAGCCATTCAGGTAGATCAGGGAGTCGGGTTAGAGCCTGCGCGATCGCGCGTTGCAGCATTTTACCGGTGATGCCCCCCGTCAAGGGATAGATCGGCTCATAGGCCGGAATCTCAGCCGCGCGCTCGGCGGGAACGGCATAGTCCGGATGATTCATCGTCCAGAGCGCGCGGTAACGATCGAGCATGCCGCTGACGGTAATCTCGGTATTCGTGGGATAGGCTTGCGTGAGATAATCGCCTTTGACATTGAAAAAGGTCAAGACGATCTGATCCGTGTCATCCACGCCTACGATTCGGTAAGGCAAAGACGGGCGCGAAGGGGGCGTATGTTCCACAATCCGCAGAGTCAGCGTCGCAACCCGCCCTTTATCCGCGTATTTCAGCTTGGGTTTATAGCTGCGATCCACCATATCAATGGGTAAATGCCACAAAAGATCGACGACATACTCCCCACAGAGTTTTTTGTATAAAGCGCCCAGCCGTGGCCCAACCCCTTTCAAAGAGGTAAGACTGGCGAAAAGGGGATAGAGGATGGGAGGGCGCATGGGAATAAAGAAGTTTATCGTAGAAAGTCATATTCACCATCTAAAATTGTTGTGAAAGCAATAAAATCATTGGTGATTGACCGCCCGTAAGATAGAATGAGGTACGAATTCAACTTTAGCTGAAAGGTTTTAAGATGTGGTTTCACAAAATCTTTACAAAAAATGCACAGCCAGATGCAGTCATAAGCGTTACCTATTTTACAGTAGGTCTTCCCATTATTTGGCGGGGGGGGGTATCGGTTTCAAATCCCAATACTGTAACGACAAGAGATTTTCGCGCTGGCGTGAAAAAAGTTTTAGCTGAAAATTACCCCGATATATGCATGATGTGGAGGTCTTCTGGGCAATCGTATGTTTGGCTTAGAGATCCAAAAGGAATTCTACAAGATGATCAAACTCGTTTTAATCTCCGCAAGGCAATTGCAGATAAAACGGGGGTTTCAGTATTGACCATCAATGCTCGCCCTCCCAGCCCATAGAGAAGAAACCCAACATTGTAAGGGTTTGACTTTTGCGCAACGCTATTTAGTGAAAGGATTTACAAACTGTTGTTATGCTCGCGGCTCTTATGCCGCGCAGACGCGCGGCGATGGATTCCCGCTTTCGCGGGAATGACGAGCGGGAGAGGCATGTATAAAAAACCTCAATCTTGCCGCGTGTCAAGGTATATAATCAAAGGCCAACAGGATGTCGATCAAACAGCAATTCTAAAAGTAAAGAGAATCCAACGCGCCGAAGAGCCCACAGTGTTCCCTCCTCCTTGCGGGGAGGGGATTCTACCGCTCTTTCCGTATGGAAGTTCTCTTTTCCCATACTTTTAGAATTGCTGTCGATCAAAGCTTTGCGGCTTTGAAGGGCTGATCCGCCGTTGAAGGCTCTTTCTTATGGGAGATGAGGCCTGAGAATTCCTCGTGGATATGGGACTGCCCCGATTTGAACTGAGCAAGTTGCGCCCCTTCCAGAACGCGGCCGGTCGGCATTTTAACGCTCATCGGGTTCACGGCTTCCCCATTCATATGAATTTCAAAATGCAGATGGGGACCTGTTGCGCGGCCGGACATGCCGACATAGGCGATGACTTGCCCCTGATCCACATGCGCGCCGCGATAGAGGCGCGCATTGAAGCGGCTCATATGGCCATAGATGGTTTCCATTTGGCCGCTGTGGCGCAGACGGATATAACGGCCAAACCCACTCTTAAAGCCGAGTTCCTCGACCGTTCCTGACCCCGCAGCAAAGATAGGCGTGCCGATCGGCGCACCGAAATCGACGCCTTTATGCATTTTGCTGTAGCCCAAGAGGGGATGCATCCGCATCCCAAAGCCGGACGTAATATGCGCCGCCGCAACGGGCGTACGCAAAATGGCGCGGCGGATGCTGTGCCCTGTCGCGTCGAAATAATCCGCGCTTTTGTCCCCAAAAATCACGCGATAGATGGGTTTAATCTCGCCATCGATCCGTAGCGCAGCATAGATGATGGAGCCTTCCCCCACCGGCTTGCCTTGCGTTGTTTTAGGTTGGTCATACAAAACTTCGAAACGGTCGCCCGGCTGAATGTCGCGCTGAAAATCGACATCATGGGCATAGATTTTGATGAAGGCGGCCATCACGGCATGAGGAACCCCCGCTTTTTCACCCGCCTCATAGATGCTGGAGTGAATTTCTCCCTGCGCCGCGACGCGTTCGCGCACTAAGGGAATGTCTTTAAGGCTGGCGGCAAAGCTGCCATCCTCTTGACGCGCAATCGTAATTTCCTTCGTGTTTTCGGGCTGGAAAGTTGCGCTTTCAAGGCTCTCCATCCGGTCTGAATGCTTGAATTTCAAGGTCACCGTCTGTCCCGCGCGCAGCTTTCTAAGCGCGTAGACTTGAGCGAGCGCGTTCATAGCGGCTTTGGCATCCGATTCTGCCACGTCCGCGTCTTCAAGCATGTCCGAAAAAGTCTGGCCATCGTCGATGTCGGTTTCTCTGATCACCGTTTCGACGGGCACAACAGCAGCGACCAAAGCCTGAACGGGGGCCGAGTGTCCTGCTGATTGAGCCGCTTGGGAGACTCGCGCCTCGAAAGCTGGAGAGAGGGCAGAATCCAATCCCGCCTGCAGCTTCAGTTTATGGCCTGAAATGCCCACAGAGAGCGTGAGGACAGCCAAGGCGAACAGACGGGCGGCCGACGCCTTGGACAAAGACGCGGCACGAACGGTCACAAAAGAGGGTCTAAACAAGGAATATCCCCTTGGTAGTTTCCAAGGCAGGAACACTGTGCCCTGATTCAGGACCTGTCAATGAATTTCTGCTTTTGCCGGATTATGAACTGCCCTTTTTAGGTAATCAAAAGACGGATAAAGACAGATTGCGTAAAAATACAAACTATTTCAAGGCATTACTTTTTTGGCCTTATCAAGTGAGTCCACTAGTTTGGACGGCTGGCCTCATGGTATAGTCGGGTTCCTTGAAAAGCTGCGTATAAAGAAGTCTAACAAAGGCAACACATAGGGCGTCTCCTCATGACTCAAGATGGCATCTGTTCGCTTTCTCGACAAGATCGGATCCGGCTTCCGATCGGAATCGCACGATGAAGCAGATGACCTTTTGGCTCTCGCGTCTGGCAAAATGGGCGATCCGGAACAGGTTGCGGGATCGGTTGGTGATCGCTTTGATTATCGCCGCGGTTACCTCGGGCTTTGGGACTTATGCCGCTATGACGCGCTCGCCCTTTTTCGGCAGCGACCCGACGACGGTGATGGTTCTTTCGCTGCTGGATCTGGGGTTTTTGATCGCGCTGGGCACCGTGGTTCTTCATCGGCTTTATGGTATTTTAAAACGCCGCAGCCGCAATTTGGCAGGATCCAAGCTTCAGGTGCGGATGGTCAGCGTTTTCACGCTTTTGGCCGTCGCCCCTGCCATGCTGGTCGCGATGTTCGCGGCGGCTTTCTTCTATTTCGGCGTCGAGGCGTGGTTTTCGGATCATGTGCGCACCTCCATCAATGAATCCTTGGAAGTCGCGCAGGCTTATTTGGAGGAACACAAACAAGTTCTCCGCGCCGATGCCTTGGCGATGGCCAATGATTTAAACCGCGAAGCGCCTTTGCTTACCCAAAATTCCGTGCGCTTTGCAGAATCCGTCTCGACTCAGGCCTATTTACGAAATCTGACCGAGGTGATCATCTTCGACGGCACGGGCAAAATTCTGGCGCGGTCGGGACTGACTTTTGCTCTGACCTTCGAGCCTATCACGGATGAGATGCGCGCGCGTGCCCAGCAAGGCGATGTCGTGCTTGTGGTCAATGACAGCGACGACCGCGTGCGCGCTTTGTTGCGGTTAGACAATTACGTGGATACCTATTTATTTGTTGGTCGCCCGGTCGAGCCTAAAGTGTTGGCGCATATGGCAACGACTCAGAAGGCTGTGAACGAATATAAACAGCTAGAGATCAAACGCTCGGGACTGCAAGGCACCATTGGGGCGATTTTCATTGTAGTGGCCTTGCTGTTGCTTTTGGCTGCCGTTTGGTTCGGACTTAATTTTGCAACGCGTCTGACGCGCCCGATTGGAGATTTGATCGGCGCGGCCGACCGCGTGCGGGGGGGCGATCTCCGCGCCCGAGTCCCCGAACATACAAACGAAGGCGACGATGAGCTGGATAGGCTGGCTCGTGCCTTTAACCGTATGACCAGTCAGCTGGAGGCTCAACGCACGGATCTTATGGACGCGAATCGCCAGCTTGATATGCGGCGGCGCTTCAGCGAGGCAGTTCTGTCAGGCGTTTCGGCGGGGATTATCGGGTTGGATCCCGCCGGACATATTAATTTGATGAATGAATCCGCTGCGGCGTTCTTTGGGCTGGGAGATCCACAGCTTTTTGTGGGGAAGGCGTTGGGGCTTGTCTCGCCCGACTTGCAGGATTTTCTTGAAAGCGTTCAGCGCGGCGGGGAACGAAAAAACCAGCAGATTGATATTAAAAGACCCCATTATCCGACGCGCACGATTTTGGTGCGAGTCTCCTCCGAAAAAGCGGGGACCGAAATTAGGGGCTTTGTACTGACGTTTGACGATGTGTCTGATTTGTTGCTTGCCCAGCGCAAAGCCGCATGGGGGGATGTGGCGCGGCGCATCGCCCATGAGATTAAAAACCCCCTCACGCCTATCCAGCTCTCGGCCGAAAGACTGAAGCGTAAATACACTAAGGAAATTCAGACGGATCCAGAGGTTTTTCAGACCTGTACCGACACGATCGTGCGCCATGTCGAGGATATTGGGCGGATGGTGGATGAATTTTCAGCCTTCGCCCGCATGCCCGCACCGATTATCAAGCCTGTGGATCTGCGTGATATTTGCCGCCACGGCTTTTTCCTGCAAAGCAGCGGGCGCGCCGATATTGCCTATACGCAGGATATTCCGACCACGGCCTGTATTGTCGCATGCGACTCGCGCCAAATCGCGCAGGCCCTTACGAATTTGCTGAAGAACGCGGCAGAGGCGATTGAT
The DNA here is from genome assembly GCA_903824505.1 of uncultured Pseudomonadota bacterium. GTDB lineage: Bacteria > Pseudomonadota > Alphaproteobacteria > UBA9219 > UBA9219 > CAIXLI01. The sequence continues at coordinate 7,556 of CAIJXG010000088.1, forward strand.
GCCCGCTTGCCTCCCTTAGAGGGCGCGTTGCCGAAAGGGCGTATTTTGATGCGGCTTTCCTGTGATTCTGAGTATGTGAGTTTGACGGTAGAGGATAACGGTCGCGGCCTGCCTGTCGAAGAACGGCATAATCTGACCGAACCCTATGTCACAACTCGCCAAAAAGGGACGGGGCTAGGCCTTGCCATCGTTAAGAAAATCATGGAAGACCACAAGGGGCGGCTGGAGCTTGAAGACCGCCCATGGGGCGGCGCGATTGTCAGCCTGATTTGGCCCGTAAATCAGCCTAAGACGACATAAAAAAGGAACCGTCCCTGAAAGGAACGGCTCCTTAACCCCTTTGTGCAGAACAAAATTTTTAGGCGGTTTGAGCGGTCTCTTTGGCTTTCAAGACGCGCTTCTTAAGTTTCAGCGCCTCTTCACCCAAGCGGCTGTTGCGTGTGGTGAGAAGCCACGCATCCAGTCCGCCATTATGCTCGACCGTGCGGATCCCGTTGGCCGTCAGACGCAGAGAGACGGCCTTCCCGAGAATCTCGGAAGGAAAAGAGCAGATTTGCAAATTGGGCTGCCACCGGCGACGGGTCTTGTTGTTAGCATGGCTAACATTGTTCCCGAAACTTGGCTTTTTGCCACTGACCGAACATACACGAGACATTTTTTTATCGCGGAAAACTTCCGCGCCCTCACAGAAAAACATTTGCCCTATGGTTAGGCACGGGGTGGGTTTTAAAAGAATAAGGCGGGGGGTGTCAAGAAAAAGGTTGCCCCCCTTCTATTTGGTGTCTGAACCTTCGGTTGCCAGATAGGCCGCGCGAACACGGATTCCCGCGACATCCAGATCATCCGGCAAGGTTTCATCTTGCGCCTCAACTGCCTTAAGGACTTGCGTATAAAGCGTTAGGGCCTCTTCTTTGTTCCCCAGTTTGTCGCACAAAATGGCCAAATCAAGTCGATACAGGAAGTCATCGGGAGCGAATGCGACCGCTTGACGCTCAAACCCCAGCGCAGCCTTTAAATCCCCGCGCCGTATCGCCTGTTGCGCTTTTTCGGCTTCTGACTCGGGAGCGGGATCGGGAGCGGAAGAATCGACCTCAAGAACAGAAGAATCGGCAACAGAAATTGAATCCATTACGCGATCCGGCAACACACCGGCAACCGCCTGAACTTCTTTGTCTGCCTCCTGATCCAATGCCTGATCCGGCGCAAGGGCTGAGGCGTTCAGGCGGATATCATAAGGATTGTGAGCTGAGGAGGGCGAAGAATCTTCAGGCACAGACGCTGTCAACGGCGCGGAAGGCAAAGGGGCTGCCGGAGAGGGCTGCAAAAAAAGGGCAGCGCCCAACCCCAAAACAACACCTAAGGACAAAAACACAACATGCTGGGCCCGCCACGAGATCCACGCAGGTTTGTGCAACGCGACGAACGGCAGCCTTTCGGAAGAACGCAAATCGGCGCGGGAAAGAGATAAAAGGGAAGCGGGCGAAATACTCATAGCCCCGTATGTAGCACGAAATTTTGGGCCAGACCATATTTTCTCCAGCCATATTTTCTCCAGCCGCGCCTAATACCAAGGGTCCTAAATTTTAACTTCTGCGAGTCTTTGAAGAAAATTTATAACCTTGAGGGGTTCCGAAGGTGCCCGAGTATATATATCGGGTTATTCCCGCCCTTGATTCAGGACGCAATCTCGACTCTGCTGCCCACGGGCAGAAGGTCAAAAAGCTCGATTACATCGGTGTTGCAAACGCGCACGCAGCCATGCGAGGCCGTTGTTCCAAGCTGATTTTCATGATTTGTGCCGTGGATATAGATGAAGCGGCTTTTTGTGTTGGCGTTATGGGCCTCGATCCCGTCGAGCCACAGGATACGGGTTAGAATCAGATCCTCGGTTGTGTTGGACAGTGGGTTGGCGGGATCACCGGACCATATGTCCCCTGTCGGGACGCGACTTTTAAAAACAGCCCCCAACGGGGCGTCCGCTCCAAACTTCTCGGCCACGATAAAATGTCCCCAAGGTGTTTTGAAACTCTCCGCCTCTACTCCCGAGCCCTTGGCGGAAGTGGAAACCGGATATGTTTTGTATTTTTTCCCCTTGATCCATAGCTGCGCGGTTTGTTCGGGCAGAGAGATACGAAGGCAAATATTTTCTTCCATCGAGTTTTTACCCCTTTCCGCGTTCTTCCCTGCGCCCGATAGCGCACCCATACGCGACACAAGGATTAGGTCTTTCCCTATACTTCAGGGGGGCATAATTTGATCCTCAAGAGGCGTTCAGGACAATCCCCGCGACACCTGCCTCTGATAAAAGATGCAAACAGAGGTTTAAATCATCAAGACGTGTCACCCCGTCGCGCACAACCAGCAGCACCGCATCGACCTGTGGCAGGAAGGCCAGCATATCGTCCTGTTCAAGCATAGGCGGCATATCACACAGAATAAGACGGTCAGCGTAACGAGTTTTCATCTCTTCCGCGAGAGCGCGCATCGGTGGTGAGGCCAGAAGTTCCGAAGAACAATCAAGACTTGTTCCGGCGCCCAAAAGGCTCATCCGGTCAAAGGGCAGGCGTATCAGGCAGTCCGACAGAGCCACCCCTTTGAGTAAATGATCCGCCAACCCTGCTCGGGGAGCAGCCCCCAACAGGCGATGCAATGTTGGGTGGCGAAGATCCAAATCTGCCAGAAGAACTGTTTGCTTCAGATCCAAAGCGATGCTGAGTCCAAGATTGACAGTGATGAAGCTTTTTCCCTCTCCGTGGCGGGGACTTGTGATCGCCAGCATCCGCCCGCCTTTGGATTCCATAAAACGCAGAATCTGCGTGCGAAGCTGGCGGAACAAATCGGCTTCCGCCGTTTCGGATCGATAGGCAACGATCCGGTTACGCTCCATATGCCCCTCATCGGCTTTTCCACTGGCCGGAAGCATGACGGGATCTGTGCCCACGGAAAGCCGTAAAGGCGAGAGCATCCTGTTGCCAGAAGTAAGGGAATTTTTGGACGGCGTAAGACTGATCCAGCGGCGCACCGTATAGAGCCAGCTTTGTTTCCCCTTGTCCCCTTTCTTAAGAAGCGGAATCGAAACCAAGGGAGCGCGCCCCGTCTCTCGTTGCAGATAGCGCGCGCCGCATATGCGCGGCCGAAGCGCTTGAATCCCAAGGGTCGCGCCTGCGCCAAACAGAAGAGACAGAAGAAGGCCCCCAAAAATCAAGAAAATCCGAGGCGGATGGGTTTTAAGAGGCAAGATCGGGGGCTCGACCATCACGAAATGTTCGCCCTTCCCCTCTTCGCGCCGTTTGACATCGGCCTCGGCCGTAAGCTTTTTATTCGCCACCTCGCGGTATCTAAGCTGGATCGACTCATAATCCCGCAAAAGCGCGTTAATTTCCTGATCAATCTCGGGATGTTCTTGCAACGCGTTCCTGTATCTGTCTCGTTGATCCGCAAGCGCGTTATAATGGGCAGTGGCCGCGTGAAGCGGCGCGGCAATTTGAAGATAGGCGGGGTTGTCCGCCTCTTTAACAAAGCCGGACGTTCTGGGTGTCGTGTGTCCTTCTGCCTTCAGACTCTCAATTTCGTGACGTAGTTTCACAAGATCCGGATGATCAGGGCCGTATTTAGACGCCATCATCGCGTATTTATTCTTCAAATTGCCAAGGCTTGAAGCTCTCTCGCCATTTTGGTCACTGGCCGGATCGGGCGCATAAGGGGGGATGCCGGCAAGTTGGACGCTCAGAGACCCTATCGTGGCCTGATCCGACGCCATCTGCGTTTCGATATTTTGCAGATTGAGCCGGAGGATCTCCGTCGCTTGAGGGTTTGAAGTCAGATCTTCCGGACCATCAATCCCATGCGCCTTGCGATAGGACGCAATCCGCTTTTCCTGTCCTGCGAGGCTGTTACTGAGCGCGGCGAGCTGAGCGCCCAGAAAAGCGTCCATGGATTGAGCTTGGGCCAGTCGCTCTTTTTGGTCTTCGTCGATAAAACGTAAGGCAAGGAGACGCGCAATCTCCTTCGCCCGATAGGGATTGAGCGAGTCAAAAGAGAGCTTAAACGCAACCGCCGACAGATCCTCGGCCGACAGACGCGACGCCAGCATGGGATTCGCCATTGGGCTGCCGACAAGCTCAAGCGTGATCCTTTTGGCCATCTCTGCGGCAGCTTCGTCCAGAGGCTTGCCGCCCCTCTCTTGAGCGCACAAGGAACACTGCCTGAGGAGAAGAGACAAAGAGGCTGTCGAGAAAAGTTTTTCTCGCAGCGTGGCGATCCACGTGTCCGAAAGGCCTGTACTTCCGTTTTGCGGGAGGAGGCTCTGTTCCGTTAAGGAAAAACCGGATGGCACTTCGGCTCGTTCGATCTGAATGGTCGCTGTAGCCCGATAAGGCACCAAATGAAAAACGCCGAAGAGAAGGATTCCAAAAAAGGCCAAGGACAGAAACGCAAAAAGCCGCCGCTTTCTTTTAAGCAGCGCAAAAACTTCATGAACCCCTGTTTCTTCGGTCATGGACGACCCTTACCCCACAACAAAGCGCACACGGCACTATGCACAGATTTTCAGACTCTGTCACGCACGGATCGCGCGATTTTATCCAAAATCGCGTTCACAAGCCCGGGCTCTTTCGATCCGAAAAAGCCGTGCGCGACATCGACATAATCGCTGATCAAAGCGCCGGTTGGCGACGCAGGAACATGAAGAAGTTCAAAAGCCCCCGCCCGCAAAATCGCCTTCAGCAAAGGCTCCATCCTTTGAGGGGACAAGCGTTCATCGGCTGACCCCGCAATGAGGGCATCCAGGGCTTCCTGATGCGTTTCGACCCCTGTGACAATTTGCCCGAACAGCTCGGCATCCACAGCCAAAACGCTTTGCTCTTCCTGAAGAAGAACTGAAGGGTCTGCTTGGAATCGCCGGATGAGAAGAACAGCCCCTTCCCCTCCCAATGCCATTTGGTAAAGCCCCTGCACGGCGGCCAGCCGCCCCAGCCGCCGCGTGGCGGCCGTTGATTTCACGTTCCCTTGTGTTTCCATAACCTTTTTGTCCTGTTTTATTTGGCAACCCATCGCCGCTTGGGCGAGAGGCGAAAATACTGTTTGATTTCGACCATACGAAGGCAGGCCTCTGCCGCTTCCGCCCCACGATTGCTGCCTGCAGGATTCGCCCGTTCCAACGCCTGTCCAACGGTCTGACAGGTCAGGATTCCGTTGCCGATCGCAAGCGCACGTGTGATCGCCAAATCCTGCAATGCGCGCGCGCTTTCATAGCCGACGATTTCGTCATGCATCGTGTCGCCCTTCAGCACGCAACCCAAAGCGATATAGCCTTCACAACGGCGGCGTAGGGGGTCGAAATCCATGGCCTTCATTGCAAACGAGATGGTCGGCGCAATTTCAAGCGCTCCGGGCACAATCAGAAGTTCGTGGGTCGCCTGAACGCGCTCGAGCACGCCGAGAACCCCTTTAAGCTGAAGCGCAGCGATTTCCTCATAAAAACAGGACTGGACCACCATGATATGGGGGGGGGAATTAAACTGGAAAGTCGCAGGGGGGCGAGTGGTTTGCATGGTAAAAACTCCGAGTGATACGCGGGATCCCTTGGACCCCGAAAGGCTCAGGAGGAAAGCCCCCGTCCCAACGAGGGCGACTGTGGCCTAAAAATGCCTGTTGTGCAAGGCGGGAAAACCTTTTATGGTGCGCTCCGGTTTTTCCCTGTTCTCTAAGAGGTCGTGCCTTGTCTCCTAATGTCCCTCCCGCCCCCGATCAGGGGTTTCAGACTGAAGCTGTTGTCAAATGGTTTAATCTGACAAAAGGCTTTGGCTTTGTTGCACCAGCTGATGGTTCCGCTGACGCGTTTATTCATTCCTCGGTTGTCAGTAGCGCGGGTATGCGCGACATGGCCGAGGGCACCAAGCTCCTCGTCACGATCGGCGATGGGATGAAGGGACGCCAAGTGCTCTCGATCATTCAGGTTCTGGGGATGAGCGATGCGCCCCCCGCCAACCGCGCCCCTGCAACGGGTCCGCAGGCGGAGATGATGGGCACCGTCAAATGGTTCAAGGCCGACAAAGGCTTTGGCTTCGTTTCCCCCGAAGATGGCGGCCGCGATGTCTTCGTGCATCGCACCGTTGTGCTTCGTGCGGGCGCTCAGGCGCTGGAAGCGGGTCAGCAGATCAAGATGGTCGTTCACACGGCCTCTAAGGGACGTGAAGCGGTCTCGATCGAGATCCTGTCCTAAGGTTTTTTTGGGTGAATCAACAAGGGGTGGTGTCTGTCACAAGATGCCACCCCTTTTTTGAACAACGGCTAAGAAAAGAACCCGTGGAGGCCTGTTGCATCGGGGGCCCTCCTTATGGCACAAGGAGGTTATGACCCCAACGCTTCCCCCTCTCGCCTGTATTGTGCTGGCCGCCGGTCAGGGCACACGCATGAAATCCGCGCTTCCCAAAGTCCTGCATAAAGTCGCGGGGCTTCCGATGATTGCCCATGTGCTTAATGCCTGCGGGGATTTAGCTCCCGCCCATCGGCTTGTGGTGATCGGCCCTGACTCTGGCCTCATCGAACACGCCGTCGCGCCTGTGCCTTGCGTGATCCAACCTAAGCCTTTGGGGACAGGCGATGCGGTGAAAGCCGCGCGGAAGGCGCTTGAGGGATTTCAGGGCGATATCGCCGTTGTGTATAGCGACAGCCCGTTGATTACATCGGCATCGATCCAAGCGTTGCAAAAGCGGCGGCACGAAACGGGCGCGACGATTATTGTCGCCGGATTTGAGCCGAAGGATCCCTCCCCCTATGGCCGCTTGGTGCGGGATGCGCAGGGGCATTTGCTTGAAATTGTCGAATCCTTTGAAGCGACGCCCGAGCAAGCCGCGATCTCCCTGTGCTGGGGCGGGATGATGCTTTTTGATTCCACAAAATTGTGGGCTTTATTGGATCAGCTAACGGATCAAAACTCCAAGAAAGAGTTTTTTCTGACCGATTGCATCGCGCTGGCGCGTCAAGCAGGTGGATTTTGCGCCACAGCCACCGTTCCGGCTGAGGATGTTTTGGGTGTGAATAACCGCGTTGAGCTGGCTCAGGCGGAAGCGATCATGCAGCGCCGTTTGCGAGAAAAAGCGATGCGCGCGGGCGTGACGATGCAGGATCCCGAAAGCGTGTTTTTATCGATGGATACGAAATTCGGGCGGGATGTCGTTCTTGCCCCGCATATCGTGATCGGCGCAGGAGTCGACATCGCGGATAATGTCGAGATCCGCGCCTTCTGCAGCTTGGAGCAAACGCGGATCGAAGAAGGCGCGATCATTGGGCCTTTCGCGCGGTTGCGTCCTGGCGCGTCTATTGGTGCAGGGGCACATATTGGGAATTTTGTAGAGATCAAAAACAGCACAATCGGTAAAGAGACTAGGGTTAATCATCTGTCCTATATCGGGGATGCGGATCTTGGCTCTAAGAGCAATATCGGTGCGGGAACCATTCTAGCCAATTATGACATTCAAAAGCGCAAGCACAGGTCACAAATCGGCAGCAATGTCGGGACAGGCGCAAATTCTGTTTTTGTGGCTCCGGTCAGTGTCGGCGATGGGGCCTATATCGGCGCGGGAAGCGTCATTACACACGATGTCCCTGCGGATGCCTTGGCAGTCGCCCGTAGCCGCCAGTCCATCCATGAAGGCTGGGCGGCGCGGAAGAAGAAAAGCTGAAGATTCTTACCTTTACATAGCCCCCCACACCCGGGCGAGCGTGACGACATGGATCTCCCGCGCCCCCGCCGCACGAAGGGTTTTGGCACATTCCTCAACCGTCGCGCCGGTGGTCATCACATCGTCAATTAACGCAAGACGTTGCCCCACAATACGTCCCGCCGCGCGGGGGGGCACTGTGAAAGCGCCGCGCATATTCTCTTGACGCTCTGCGCGTTTGCGATGGCCTTGGCTGGGAGTTGCGCGGGCGCGGCGCAACGTCTCGAACAGAACGGGCTTACCGGCTAACGCGCCCAAATGCTGCGCCAACAAGGCCGATTGGTTATACCGCCGCTGAAACAACCGCGCCCGATGCAAAGGCACAGGCACCAGATAGTCTATGTCAGCCAATAGATCGGCTGCCGCACGGTGCATCCATGCCGCCAAGCTTGCGGCCGCATGGGTTTGATCCCCATGTTTGAAACCTAAGACGATCTTGCGGCTGTTCTCATCATACAAAAGCGCGGCACGCGCGGAATCGTATAAGGGCTTTTGAAGAACGCACACGCCGCAGAGCAGCCCATCGCCCACAGGCAGATCGAACGGCGCCCCGCATCCGGCGCAGAGAGGCGGCGCGATAAAGCGAATTTTTTCCCAACACGTGACGCACAGGCTGGCCGCGCCGCCAGAGGGCTCATCACACACAAGGCACAAAGGCGGGAACAAGCGATTGAGAAGAGCAGGAAGCATGACGGTTCAAGCCTCCTTCCGCCCTATCTGTCATCCATTTTCAGCGCAGCGATGAAGGCGGATTGAGGGATTTCGACTTCGCCGAATTGACGCATGCGCTTTTTGCCCTCTTTTTGTTTATCGAGCAATTTGCGTTTCCGTGAGATGTCGCCCCCATAGCATTTCGCCGTGACGTCTTTGCGCAGGGCCGAGATGGTTTCGCGGGCGATGACTCGGCTGCCGATAGAGGCCTGAATGGCGATTTTGAAAAGCTGCTTGGGGATCAGCTCTTTCAGGCGTTCGCAGAGCATCCGCCCCCGTTTTTCGGCATTCGCGCGATGGACGATCACGCCCAGCGCGTCCACCGGCTCGGCATTTACAAGGATAGACATATTCACCAAATCGCCATCGCGATAGGAATCGAGCGTATAATCAAAGCTGGCGTAGCCGCGGCTGATGGATTTCAACCGATCATAGAAATCAAACACGACTTCGTTCAAGGGCAGACGGTAGACCAACATGGCTCGAGTGCCGACATAGGTCAGCTCGATCTGTTCGCCGCGCCGATCATTGCACAGAGCCAGAATCCCGCCCAGATATTCGTCCGGCGTTAGGATCGTGGCCTTGATCCACGGTTCTTCGATATGTTCAATCCGAACAGGATCGGGCATATCCACGGGATTATGCAGCTCTTTCACGCTGCCATCGGTCAGAAAGACTTTGTAAATCACGGACGGCGCGGTGGTGATCAGATTGAGGTTAAATTCTCGCTCCAACCTTTCTTGAATAATCTCGAGATGCAAAAGCCCGAGGAATCCGCAGCGGAAGCCGAAGCCAAGGGCCTGAGAGCTTTCCGCCTCGAACTTAAAACTGGCATCATTCAGGGCCAATTTCCCCAAAGACTCGCGCAAATGTTCGAATTCAGCCGCATCGACAGGGAAAAGACCGCAGAACACAACGGGAACGGACGGTTTAAAACCGGGCAGAAGATCGGCGGCGGGATTTTTGTCATCCGTCAGCGTATCCCCCACTTTGGTGTCGCTGATTTGTTTAATCCCCGCCGTGACGAACCCCATTTCGCCCGCATACAGAACGCCTGTCTCGACCTTCTTGGGCGCAAAAACGCCCACGCGGTCAAGATCGCGGACAGCGCCCGTGGCCATAAAGCGGATTCGTTGACCTTTCCGCAGCACCCCATCCACTACACGCACCAGAATGACAACGCCCAGATAGGCATCATACCAACTATCCACCAGCAGGGCTTTCAACGGCGCATCAGGATTTCCCTTGGGCGAAGGCAGACGCGTAACAATCGCTTCCAGCACATCGTCAATCCCCAACCCTGTCTTGGCCGAAATCAACACGGCATCCGAGGCGTCAAGACCAATCACATCCTCAATCTGTTTCTTCACACGGTCAGGCTCGGCCGCAGGCAGGTCTATTTTGTTGAGAACGGGGATGATTTCGTGATTATTATCAAACGCCTGATAGACATTTGCCAGAGTCTGCGCTTCGACGCCTTGCGAGGCATCCACGACCAAAATAGACCCTTCGCATGCTGCGAGCGAGCGGCTGACTTCATAAGCGAAATCCACATGGCCGGGCGTGTCCATCAGATTCAACTGATAGGTTTGCCCGTCTTTGGCCTTGTAACTCAGCCGCACGGTCTGGGCTTTGATGGTGATGCCGCGCTCGCGCTCAATATCCATACTGTCGAGCATTTGCTCACGCATGTCGCGATCCTCGACCGCGCCGCAGCGTTGGATCAGCCGATCCGCGAGAGTCGATTTTCCGTGGTCGATATGCGCGATAATCGAGAAATTGCGGATAGAAGCTTGATCACTCATGGGGGCGTACGTCTTTTCCGGCACGTTAAGCCCCGTTTTGACCATAGAAACCACGGAAATTCAAGGCGCGTGTTGGATTCGACTCCCCTGCGCAGCTATTTAACCATAGTTTTCAATTGTTTTCATGTCCTTCGTGGCTTAGAATGCAGGGTATCGCAACATATTAAAAAGGGATAAAGGCAATGAAACTTTTTGAACGCTTGGCACAGGCGATTGAGTCCGAAAATGCGGAAGATCTCCTTCTAATTTTGGAGGACTATACGACTCCGCGCTGTATCGTCAGAAATGACGATGTAGAACGTCTTTTGCCCGCCCTTGAGATCCTCAGGGAATGGGGGGATGCGCTCCAGAGTGCCAAATTCTGCAATCGTCTTTTGCTTACGGACGGCATACTTTATGGCAAGCCCAAAGCCGATCTTTTTGCTGCCTTAGTTCAGGCTGTCAATACGCTGCAGTCAGATCCCTCACGCCATGTGGAGGCTCTTGCGCTTCTGGCCAAGCAGTCAAAGAAACTTCGGCAAGATAGACATGTCCCTGCCGCGAATTCTGTATATGGTCAGGTGTTTTCTCTTCTTGGTCAGTATGCAACGAAACCAACAAATCCGGCGGCAAGGCTCTTGGTTCGACGCGAGATTCTTTCCGCAGCCGATGCGAAAGATCAAGAGACGACTGGGACAGCTTGGGTAGCCTATGTGGCAGATATTAATGCGCTGAACCCAGAAGACCAAGTTCGTGAACTGAGGGCTTTATTTGAGCAAACGCAGCCATGGGTGCGCAATCCGGAGACGCGCACCCGCAGGAGCAATCCGTTTCCTCAAGAAGAGGTTTGCCTTCTGTCTCTTGATGCGCTTTTGGTGCGCATGCCAAAAGTCACAGATGCACATGTCGCTTATGATATTTTGTACGCTTTTACCGCGGAAGATAGCCATACTGGGCGCATCCCGTCACCGGAACAACAGGGCGAGATTACGGCTCAATTAAGAGATCGCTATGATTCTTTGGATGACGGGCGTCAGATGTTGGCCCGACAAGCTGTTGTAAAGCGCTTGGCTAAACAGGGCAAAGAAACGGATTTAAAGGCCATTCATGCCGATACAACTTGGATTCTTGAGCATTTCGCCGTGCCTGAAAAAGAATCGGCCAGGACAGGTCCATCGGCGACCGCCCATTTGGGGGAGGTTTTGGATTTCCTTGATAGTTTGGCGGCATATTTCAAGAAAAGCAGACCCACGCTCCAGCCCCTGATTCACCGCTTGGCTTCGACGCTGCTTCCGCATCTCGACCATGAACGGGATGTAGGGGCCTATCAGCGCATGATGGAACAGATTGGTGAAATCCTTCATAGTACCGGACTCATTTTTTAACATTCAGCAATACCAATATGTTAACGCTCGTTCCGGGTAATATTAAACGGGCGAGTGTGGTTATTATTTTGGGGAGGCTTGAATTTGAGAACAATCGGCGCAGGTAATCGAGGCCT
>CAIJXG010000089.1 GCA_903824505.1 uncultured Pseudomonadota bacterium
AAAGGAGTTCACATGAACAAAAAGAAAGGATAGAATGCGCCACTGTCCTACACGCCATGCGTGTAAAGGCAATCCAACTGGGAACAGAGACTCTCTCTTAATTATCCAAAAACCTGTTTCATAAATGGGGGCCAGCGTAGTAAAACTCCTGACCTTTTCCTAAAGGTATAAGAAGTTCAGTCTCACAAATACGAAAAGCTCCAACTGGGGAGAAGTACTCCTTCTGACCTAAGAAAGAAGGATCTGTCATGTCAAGATAGGTCTCCTTAGGCATGAAGTCATGTCTAAGACGAACGAATTCTTCTTCATCAGAAGATCTGACGAAGATCTGCCCGTCTTTCTCCATGCAAGACGATCCTCCTTTCGGCAGGATACAGGCTCTCGACGAGAACTGCTCTTCTTCACAAAATCTAGCAAGAAAATTAGATAAAGGAGGCCTTTCTGGGGATAGACACGCGCCTTCTCTGTATTTATTCTCAGAGTCTCGAATAACGCGCTCAAGTGCTCGGGCAAAATCTGCTCGGTCAACATAAAGCGCCGCGCCCGGACTTTTAAACTCTAATAGGTTTGCCCAGTATGCGGCGACAACACCTACGGCGTCTTCAGGTTTATATCCTTCCATCTCCTTCTCTCCTTATTCTTAATGTTGTAAATTTTAGCACTTAATTCCCCAATCACGAAAAAAGCCTACAAATCCGACCCCCAGAATGTCAAGGAAAAAAATATTTTCATATATACTCCCATACATTATCAGGACTCATCCGGAAGATGTGGCTCCTACACATACAATGGAGACGCGGTAACCCCTTAGGAATTAGGGGTTGAGGCCGTATAAAATTTCTCGCCAAGCTGGATCAGGGCGCGGCCCGTGTCGCGGCGGTGCGTGTTTGTATCGCGCAGCGAATAGATGCAGCCGCAATATTCCTGCTGATAGAAATGCTCGCGCTTCGCAATCTCGATCATGCGGTTGGATCCTCCCCCTTTGCGCCAATTGTAATCCCAGTACTGAAGCCCTTGATACCGCGCGGCCGCTTTATGGCCACAGGCATTGATCTGTTCCATATTTTTCCAGCGCGAGATTCCCAGACAAGAGGTGAAAAGCGGAAAGTCGTTTTCATGGGCGTAGAGCGCCGTACGTTCGAAACGCATGTCGAAACATGCCGTGCAGCGCGCGCCGCGCTCCGGCTCCCATTCCAATCCCTTGACCCGCGTGAACCAATTTTCTGAATCATAATCCGCGTCGATGAAGGGAATGCCCTTCTTTTCGGCAAAGGCGATATTCTCGCGCTTGCGCAACTCATATTCCTCGCGCGGGTGAATGTTGGGGTTATAGAAGTAAATCGCGAAGGAAAGACCTGAGTCCTGCAGAGCCTCGATCACCTCGCCCGAGCAGGGGGCGCAACAGGAATGAAGCAGCACGCGCCCAATCCCCTCGGGCACAGGAAGCCTGAGGCGGGAGTCGGAGGGAAGGGATGTTTCTTTCTTTTTTCTCACGCTGACCTCTTTTAGGCTTGGGGTTCTTTGGAGTCCGAAAGTTTTTTCATTCCTTTACAGGTCAGGTCACACGTTTCTTCTGTTCCAAAAACCACCGGCTTGAATCCTCAATGGCTTCGGCAAAGCCGATCCGTGTGGAAGGCCCTCGGTGTGCCGCAATCTTGGCCGCGCTGTGGCCGCAGCTGCGCCCGAACAGACGGACGATCAGACGATGCAGCAACGGCTCTTGCGACAGACGGAGAACCGCATAGCCCCTTTCAAACCCTCTGCCAAGAAGATCGGCCACGCCAAAGGGAAGATTGAGCACCACGCCATGCCCCTTGATCCCGCGACGCAGGGCGAAAACAAAATCCGCCCAAGATGCGTCATAGGGATCGCGCAGATTATAAATCTCGTCCATGGCTTGCGGCGCGTGCGCGACCCAGATCATATCATCAACCAGATTTGACACATGGATGAGTCCGGCATTTGCCTTCCCGCCGTCAATCGTCACCATCAACCCCGCACGCAGCTCTTTTCCGATACGTTCGACAAAGGGGCTGCGTGGGCCGATGACATTGCAGGGGCGCAGAATCGTAAAGGGAATTCCTTGTTCCCCGCACAAACGGCGCACGATATTTTCCCCTTCGCGCTTGCTATCCCCATAGCCAAAACCGGATTCTTGGGTTGGCGCCGTTTCATCACAGGGTTGTGTCGGAAACCCGTACACATCGACGGTCGAGACATGCACAAGGCGCGACAATTTGGAGTTTTCTTGCGCGATCGCGGTCAACAAATTTTCAACGCCCGTGACATTGGCGGCTCGATAAGCGGCCTGCGTATCCCATGTATGAACATTCGCCGCGCAGTGGAAAACAACGGACACAGATTGAACCGCCCGCGCCAGAGCGTCTAGATCCGCCAAATCGCCTGTGATGATCTCTGTTTGTTTCAGAAGCGGCGAAAGCCTGTCGGGATTCCGAACCAAAAGTTTTAAAGCCCAGCCCTCGCCGATCAGGCTTTCAGCCAGCCGCGACCCGATAAAACCTGTGGCACCCGTGACAAGAGCGGTTTTTTGAGGCAATCAAAGACTCCTAATTCCATAAGCTAAGGCGATCTATCTATATGTCCTCTCTTCTCCGTCCCCAAATCTTTTCTTCCGCACGGGATTTGCCCCCCGAATGGGACGTGTTGGCCTTGGCTCAGTCCAACACGATGTCTCGGGCTTTTTGGCAGGTTGTGGAGGAGGGGGAGCTTGGTAATTTCGCCTGCCGCTACGCGCTTTTTTACGACGCGGCAGGGAAGGAGGCTGCGGTCGCCGGATTTTACGAAGTGACAACGGATATAGCGATTTTTGCGCCGCCTTTCTTACGGAAATTCTTGCAAAAAATCCGGAAAGTTTTCCCGAATTTCCTGAAGCTCCGCATGTTGGAATGCGGTACGCCTGTGACGCTCAATAGCCCCCCTTTTGCGGCGCGGCCTGATATCGATCCGACGGCAGTTGTTGCGGCGCTTCATCAGCTGCTGCAAAGTATCGCGCGGCAAGAGGGGCATCTCTTGATCGTCGTGCGGGATTTCGAACCGGAGGCTTTTGCGCTGAAGCCTCTTTTCACCGCGCGCGGCTATCATTGGGTTCAGAGCTTGCCCAATACTTATCTTACGATTCACTGGGACTCGCCGGACGCTTATCTCGCGGCGATGAAAAGCTATTTCCGGAGCAAAACGCTTAAACATTTGAAAAGAAATCCGGGCGTGCGGCATCAGCTGGTGGAGGGGTTTCAGGATTTGGCCGAGACTTTATGGCGGCAATGGATGATCGTTCATACGCAGGCCGATGAATTTCAGCGGGAGATTCTCTCCCCCGCTTTTTATCGGTCTTTTGCAACACATATGGGCGCGGAGGCGAAGGCGCTGCTTTTTTATCGGGAGGAAAAACTGGTCGGCCATGTGTTGCTGCTGAAAGACGGCCCTACGCTCCGTTGGCTTTATTTTGGGCGCGAGGAAGCCGTGAATGACAGTCTTTATCTGTACGCCGCCCACAAAGCCGTCGAAACCGCTATTCTTCTGGGGGCAAAAAAAGTGGAAATGGGGCTGACAACCTATCCGATCAAACTGGATCTGGGCGCTGAACCCGCCCCGATCCGGCTGGCAATCAAAGCAACGACCAATTGGCTTAATCCCCTTGTCGGGTTTTTCTATCCCTTGATGAACCATCTGCCGGAGGTTCAGGGGCGGGATGTGTTTAAGAAAAAGGCCTTCTAGTTTCGACCCTCCATCTTCACCAGCCCATCGACCAGAGAATGAACATCTGTAAAAGGCTCTGTCCCATCATAGGCTGTGCTTTTTTCTGCAAGTCTTTTGGCGCGTTTGCAGGCAATTTCTAAATTTTCTTGGGTCAAAGCAAAGGCACCTTTCATGCCCTTGTCATAATTTGGAATGTGCTTTTTCAAGCGCTGAAAAGCTTCTGTCCGATGCAAGGGGCTTTGAATATCTTCAAAATGCAAAAGCAGCCAAAGCTCAAAACAAGGAACAGAGGCGATGGCCTGAAAAGTCACCTTCTGCTTTGCGTCATTTTTTAACGTGCCATTTAACGATTCTGCCTGCTGCAGGGCATTATGATAGGTCGTGTGTTCATCGCGATCAAACACCACAAAGATGGATTCAAAAGCGCGAGGGGCTATTTTTCGATGCAGGTCTCCTTTCAAAAACAGATCGTGCGCATAGTCCACGATCTGTTGTGGCGCCGTGCCATAGTCGCATGGACGCACGACCACATTGGCTGTATTCAAACGATATGTTTCTCGGATCTCCTCAAAATAAGAGGGCTCCGTTTTCGTACCCTCCGAAACAATCAGAATTCTGTCATACCCCGCACGCCGTCCCTGTTTACGTCCCAGCTTGGCTTGTTGTCGCATAAAGGGAGAATTGTCCCGCGCCATTTTAGGTTACCCTTCTCTGTCGTTGCCAAAGAACGGTAACGCACCATAGCGGCCGATCAAATAGCCGCGTTCTAAGGCTTCATGCTTGCGAGGACTAAAATCTAACAAAGGATAAAGTTTTGAGGCCTGCGCGGAGTCTTTCTCCACAAACCATATCTGATCACGACGCAGCAAGTCAGCATCCAGCAAGGATGTATCGTGTGTTACAAAAATCAGCTGCGCTCCGTGTGCATTGAGTTTTGGATTATGGAACATCCCAACAAGTCTGCGCACGATCATCGGATGAAGACTATTATTCAGTTCATCAATGACGAGCGTCAGCCCTTTTTCTAGCACATCAAGAATCGGGCCTGCAAAAAACAGAAGATTTCTGGTCCCTGTGGATTCATCTTGTAAGCCAAATGTAGCTTTGCCTCCGGTGGCTACGTGATGAAAGTACAGCTCATAGATTTCTTGTTCATTGTTGCCAACCGATGTTTGGCCTGTCTCTGCGTCAAAATGAACAACACGACTTGGGACCTTTCTGGGCACAACGTTTATATCCGCAACGCTTAGGTCGGCAGTCGAAAGAAAAGCGCATATGGCCTGTTTTCCCTCAGGCTTGCGCAACATGTCGAGGGAAAATTGAAGGTTCAAAGGCGCTGCGTCGTTAAGTATGGCTAATTTATGAGCAAACCAATGAAAGATAGGAAGCAACTGCTCACTATTCAGATGCGCAGCCATGGATAAAAAAAGCGTATTGGGACGTGTTGTGCGTTCCCATAGGCTTTTGTCTCCCTTCAGTCCCGATCCGAGATCGTAGATGTCCTTACCCGTTGCCTCGTCAAAGGTTCGATGAATCCATTGCTGTGGTTTTGCTGCTTTATACACAAGCAGATGTTCTTGAGTGATGCGTTGTGCGGTCAGCGCAAATCCATACTGATATCGGATGCCATCCAATAGGAAGGTGACCTCGAATTCGGTTGGTTGTGTCGGGGATTTGGCATCAAGAAGAAAAGATTGGATATTAAATGTTTGATCAGGCCGCATAGCCGTCGCGGACTCCACAACAACACCGCGCATAAATTGCAATGCCTTGATAAGATTTGATTTTCCGCTGGCGTTGGGGCCGTAAATAGCCGCGCTGCGCAGCAAAAAGGGAGCCGCCTTCACACCAGAGGCAACGGTATTACACTCATGAAGAGACTTGTCCGTGGCCGCCACAAGACTCAACACTTGTTCATCGCGTAGGGAGCGGAAGTTTTTAACGCGGAAATCAAGCAGCATGCGAATCTCCATAAGGTAGAGCCTATGGGAGAATAATTTGCACAAAACACGCAAAAAGTCAATTTATTTTATGTTTCGCCTATATTTCTACAAATTCTTCTGCGCCTCAATCGAATCATCGAAGGGAAGGGTTTTGTCGCCGACGCTTTGCCCCTGCTCATGGCCTTTGCCGGCGATAATCAAAATATCTTTCGCGCCGAGTCTTTGGATTCCTTCCGCAATCGCTTGGGCGCGGTCGCCGATTTCCCGCACTTGGGTTTGGCCGACACACCCCGCAAGGATTTCTGCGCGGATGGTCGCGGGATCCTCAAAACGTGGGTTGTCGTCTGTCACAAGAGCCCAATCCGCCTGCGCTGCCGCAATCGCGCCCATTATTGGCCTTTTGCCTTTGTCACGATTGCCGCCGCAGCCGAAAACGACTCCGAGCCTGCCCCCCGATTTTTCCAGAGAGTCTCGGGCGGCGCGCAAGACATTTTCTAGCGCGTCCGGTTTATGGGCGTAATCGACAAAAACCGCCCCGCCTGTTTTGGAAAGTCCGATGAACTGCATGCGTCCGGGCGGGCCAGCCAAGTCAGGAAAGGCCGCAAAGACAGAGTCGATAGGGGCGCCAGCCCCTATTAAAAGCCCGGCCGCTCCCAGCGCGTTCCATGCTTGAAAGCCGCCCCTCACGGGTAAAAAGGCATCGATCTTTTTGCCGAAGGCTTCAATGCGCAGATTCTGGCCCTGTTCATGCGGCTGCACGTCCACCAGACGCAGCTCTGTGCCTTGCGTGCCGTAGGAAATAAGAGAGAGTTTTCTTTGGTGTGCGATGGCGGCAAGGGGCGCGTATTCTTCTATATCCGCATTTAAAACAGCCCCCGCCCCCGAGGGCAGAAGCGCTGTAAAGAGCCGCATTTTAGCGGCGAAATAGCCTGCCATCGTTTCGTGATAATCCAGATGGTCGCGCGACAGATTCGTAAAACAAGCCGCTTTCAGGCGCACATGATCCAAACGGTGCTGTTCAATCCCGTGGCTGGAGGCCTCCAAAGCCAAATGGGAGATCCCTTGAGCCGCGCACAGATCCAAAGTTTGGTGCAAGGTGATTGGATCGGGCGTCGTCAAAGAACCGTAAGATGTCCCCTGCGCTGTCACCAGCCCCAGTGTGCCAAGACTGGCGGCCTTATGTCCACAGGCCTGCGCCAGCTGCCGCGCAAATTCGGCGGTGGATGTTTTACCGCTTGTGCCCGTGACTGCCAGAATGGTGTCAGGCTGCTTGGGATAAAAAGCGGAAGCGAGATCGGTGAGGGTCCGCCGGATATGCGCGGTTTTAAGGACAGCAAGTGACGGAGGGTAGGCGAAGGTCTCTGCGCCATTCGCCGGAAGCACAAGCGCAACCGCGCCTTTTTGAATCGCCTCGGCAACATAGGTTCTTCCGTCAGCTTTTGTGCCCTGAATGGCGATGAACAAAAAGCCGGGCTGAACCTTGCGCGAATCTTGAGTCAGTCCCGTCAGATCAAGGTCGGGGCCATCAAAGGGCAAGAGAGTCAGATCTGAAAGACGCATTGAATGGGCTCGCGATCCTACGGGCTTTAAAAATGCAAAAGGGGGACGGGCGCCTCATCCGGCAAGGCTTGGAGGAGCCTTCACAGATATATGAGCCGAAAGCCCCCTTCTTGGCAAGACAGCATCGAGAGAGTTTTGGGGGTTTCTCCTGTGTCTTGCGTAACCTTTGAGCCTCTGCAATAAGAGCGCATCAAGAGAATCGGAGATCCCCTTGCTGGAAGAAATCAGCGTTTTTTACCGTGGCCTCGTCCTCGGCGCGGTTGTTTCCGCGCCTGTCGGGCCTGTCGGGCTTTTATGCGTGCGCCGCACCTTGCAAAAAGGCATGGGTGTGGGCTTGGCAACGGGGCTGGGCGCGGCCTGCGCCGACACGGTGTTTGGCACGATTGCGATTTTTGGAATCGGAGCGATTATCGATTTTATTCATCACTATGCCTCAGCCATTCGCCTTCTGGGCGGTGCTGTCGTTTTGATCAGCGCGTGGCACGCATGGCATGATACGCCGAAGCCGCCGCACCCCAACGAGATTGTCGAGAAAGTTCTTCGGCTCTCTCAAGAAAAAACACTGAAGGGGACCGTACAGGCGGGGCTTAGCGGATTTTTGATCACGCTGACAAATCCGCTCGCCCTTTTTGGAACGCTGGCTGTCGTTGCGACCTTTGGCGAGATCACCGAGAAGCTCGAAGCCGATGTCATGATTTCGGGCATTTTATGGGGCGCGGCGCTGTGGTGGCTGGCGCTTTCCAGCGGAGTCAGCCTCCTGCGCCGACATTTTACAGAAGACCGCCTTACAACACTCAATCGGTTGACGGCGATCGGCCTCGCGGCCTTGGCCGGATGGGCCATTGCAAGCGGAATTCATGGTTACTTAAAGTAGCGCATTAAGATCCGGACGCATGCGTCTGTATTCATTATCATTCCTTCCGCTTCCCCGCCCCTGCGTTCACCAACGCCAGAATCAACGCGGCCCAATAGGGCAGAGTCTGGACCATGAGCATGCCGGCCCAGAGGTCGGCGTCGCGATTCTGGATCTCAAATTTCCACAAGACTAGCGCGGCGCAGAGCAGAAGCGCGATAAGGATCATGACCTCGTCTCGGGCCATCAGCAAAGCCTGCAGCGCAGCGGGTTTGTCGGCGCATTTGGGGGTGCGGAAAAAGGGTTTGCCAGAGGTAAAGATGCCCTGCCCCATCGCGGCAGCTACAGCCAGCGACAGCCCCATTCCGGCAATCGCCGCGCCCAGACGGTCTTTCCAGCCGCAGCTAAGCCGCGCCCGATACAGCAAAAAAGCGGCTGCAATTTTGAAGACAAAAACGCTGAGTGTCGGGACAAGAAAGACCGCCGGAGGAAACTCGACCCATCCGCGTAGCAACAAAACAGACCAGACGATGGCTGCGGCGGCGAACAGCACATGCGCGGCATCCGCAAACCACGGCAGCCAGCCAGAAATAAAGTGATATTTCTGCCCTCGAGTCAGGCGGTTTCCTTCGGCCAGATCGCGCCAATGACGTTTCAGGATTTGCGCGGCCCCATAGGCCCATCGAAACCGTTGGCTTTTATACGCGCTGAAATTATCGGGCATGAGGCCCTTGCCCATGGAATGGGGGAGATAGACCGCCTCATACCCATGTTCGAACAAGCGCAGCCCCAGCTCCGCATCTTCGCAAATACACCATTCCGCCCAGCCGCCCGTTCCCTGCAACGCGCTTTTGCGAATCAAAGTCATGGTGCCATGTTGGATGATCGCGTTGCGTTCGTTGCGCTGAACCATCCCGATATGGAAGAAGCCCGCATATTCCCAATAGCACATGCGTTTAAAGGCGTTTTCTTTTTCATCGCGGTAATCTTGGGGCGCTTGCACAAAAGCGACATCCGGTTTGTCAAAATAAGGGATCGTGCAGCGCAGCCAATCCGCATTCACGATATAGTCGCTGTCGATCACGCCGATCACGGGCGCGTCGGGCGCGGTTTGAGAGAGCGCAAAATTCAACGCGCCCGCTTTATAGCCCGGCCATGACGGTAAATGGAAAAACCGGAAACGCGGCCCCAATGTCGCGCAGTATTCTTCTAAAGGTTTCCAAACCGCCTCATCCTTCGTGTTGTTATCGACGATCAAAATTTCTAGATTCGGGTAATCTAGCCGCGCCAACGCGTCCAAGGTCTCCATCACCATATGAGGCGGCTCGTTATAACAAGGCACATGGATAGAGACTTTGGGCGCATCCGCGGGTGGCACCCATTCACGGCGGGGGGTGAAGGCGCGACGTGGGGTGTGAGTCCACAAGACTTCCGCTACTTCGAGACCATCCACCAGAAGCAGGGCGAGTAAAACGATTTGCGCCCCCAGCAAGACCACCCAAGCGAGAATATCGGTTTTTAGAATAGGTTCGGCCATCGCGCTCATAATCGCCCAGACAAAGACGCTCGCGACTGTTTGAATCAAGGCGGCATAAAATAAAAGGCCGGCGAAACGAAGGGAGCGTTTACGGGCGACAAACCATAAAATAGGGAAGAAGGCCACGGCGCCTGCGGTCCAACAGCCTTGCAGCCAACGCGAAGATTCGGCCACCGTACCGCTCATGGCGAATTTCAGTTTGCCGTCTGAATCCCACAACCCCCAATGCGCCCCAACGGTGCCTTCGATTTTGCGTTTCCATTCTTGATCAAAGGATTCAACGATCGAATAGTCTAGCCGCTCCTCACTGGCCAGATTTAAAAAATCACGGATAAATTTTGCCTCATTGACTAAAGAGGGTTCCGCGCCCTTGATCCATTGCCCCTCGCTGGGCCAACCGACTTCACCGATGAAAATATGCTTGTTCGGAAAAGCGGTCTCAAGCTGGCGATACCGATACATAATATACCCAAGTGCGCCTTCTTCCGGCACATCCTCCCAGTAAGGCAAAATATGAACGGTAATAAAATCCACGCTATCCGCCAGCTGGGGATATTTTAACCACACATGCCACGGTTCGGCCGTTGTGACAGGAATGGAGAGCTGTCGTTTAGCCGAGTCGATATAGGCGATCAGCTGTTCAATTGTGACATCCGCGCGCAGCAGCGTTTCGTTCCCGACAATCAGCCTTTTCACATTGGGGTGCGCGTGGACGGTATCGATAGCCAGCGCCAGCTCCTCGCGGTTTTTGGCATCATCGGGCGAGATCCATGCGCCCAAATTCACATCCAACCCGTGTTTTTCGGCCAGAGCCGGAATCCGGTCCAGCCCATCGCTGACCCCATAGGTGCGGATGGTCGCGGTATGGCCTTCAAGAAGACCAAGCTGCGTATCGATGGTGGCATCGGACAGATGATGGTCGTGATCCCCCGCCTGATAGCCGCTGTAAGAGAGACCGTTAATAATCCCGCCCCATGCGCGTTCGCTGACGCTTTGATTGACCAACGCCCAAACGGCAAAATTGGCAAGCAGGACAAGAAGGGGGACAAGCACCAAACGACGCATCGCAAAAACCATTCCTTGAGAAGAGGGGCGCGCAGCCAACCTCTTATACGCGAGTTTTAAAGGAAGATGGGTGTATAACTGATAAAGACCGTTACGCCTACCTGCGTGGGACCAACTCGATTTTGTTGTTTTTTCTTCGCTTCCCCCCTATACCTAGATTCAGATCAACTCCGGCATGATTGTTTCTAATGGCCTCTTCCGCTGAATCCCTCACCCAGTCTCTGAATTTTTCGGCCTTTTCGAAGGCGACGGAGCTGAAAAACAGAATCTTGTTCGCGCTTTTGGCGCTGATCGTCTATCGGATCGGCACCTTTATCCCTGTCCCCGGGATTGATCCGTCTCTGTTGGGCGAGATTTTTGCCAAACATGGCGGCGGGATCATGGACATGTTCAACATGTTCTCGGGCGGGGCGCTCGGACGTATGACGATCTTTGCGTTGGGCGTTATGCCCTATATCACCGCCTCGATCATCGTTCAGCTTCTTTCGGCGATTCTTCCGGCCTTTGAGTCCTTGAAGAAAGAGGGTGAACAGGGGCGCATAAGGCTGAACCAATATGCCCGTTATTTGACGGTGTTTTTTGCCGCCGTTCAGTCTTATGCGCTGGCCGTTGGGCTTGAAAACATGATGGGCACCCATGGATCGGCCGTCATCATGTCCGGCATGTTCTTCCGCATCAGCACGATGATTACGCTGACGGGCGGGGCGGTCTTTTTAATGTGGCTGGGTGAGCAAATTACCGCGCGCGGCATTGGGAACGGCACCTCGCTGATTATCTATGCGGGGATTGTCGCGAATCTTCCCCGCGCGGTCGGGCAGACTCTTGAGATGGGGCGGACCGGTGCGTTGTCCACTTGGTTTATCTTGGTGATTATGGCCGTGATTGTGGGCGTTTTGGCTGTTTGTGTCGCCTGTGAACGGGCGCAGCGCCGGATTCTGATCCAATATCCCAAGCGGCAGGTCGGGAATAAAATGTTCGGGGGGGATTCTTCTCATTTGCCTTTGAAAATCAACACGTCCGGGGTCATTCCGCCGATTTTTGCCAGTTCGCTTTTACTGTTTCCGTTGACTTTGGCCAGCTTTTCCGGCTTGCAGGAAAAGGGCGGGATCATCGCGGATATCGTTGCGCAACTGGGGCATGGGAAGCCGCTTTTTATGGTTTTGTACGCCGCGTTGATCGCTTTCTTCGCCTTTTTCTATACAGCTGTTGTGTTCAATCCGGCTGACACGGCGGATAATTTGAAAAAATATGGTGGTTTTGTCCCCGGGATACGGCCGGGCAAGAACACGGCGGATTATTTCGATTATGTGCTGACGCGCCTGACGGTTCTGGGCGCGCTTTATCTGATTGGGATTTGCTTGTTGCCCGAATTCTTGATGGGCCGTGGGGCCATTCCGTTTTATCTGGGGGGCACCTCGATCCTGATCGTCGTCAGCGTGACGATCGATACGATTTCGCGAATCCATGCGCATCTGATCTCGCATCAGTATGAGGGGCTTATCAAAAAATCAAAACTGCGCGGCAGATAAAGGAGACGGAATGAACATTATCCTGATCGGACCTCCTGGGGCAGGCAAGGGCACTCAGGCCCGGATTCTTGAAGAAACATACGGGATTGTGCAGCTTTCCACAGGGGACATGTTCCGCGCCGCGATCAGGGATCAAGAACCTCTGGGGCTTCAGGCCAAGGCTCTGATGGAGGCAGGAAATCTAGTGCCGGACGATTTGACCGTCCAAATGCTGGAAGCGCGGATTTCTAAACCAGATTGCGCCAAGGGATTCATTTTGGATGGATTCCCGCGCACTGTCCCTCAGGCGGAAGCCTTGGATCGCGTCCTAGAAGCGCAAAATAAAAAACTGGATGCGGTGATCGAAATTACGGCGGATGAGAGCGCCCTCATCGAGCGAATCGCCGGCCGCTTTACCTGCGCGTCGTGTGGCGCCGGGTATCACGATGCCTTTAAGCCGACTCAAAAAGACGGGGTGTGTGATTCCTGTGGAAGCCAAGAATTTTTGCGCCGCTCGGACGATAATGCAGAAACCATGAAGACCCGCCTGCAGGCCTTCCACACCCAAACCGCTCCGATCCTTCCTTATTACAAAGCGAAGGGGATCTTGAAAGAAGTCGACGGAATGGCGGAGGTGCAGACGGTAGCAAAAGAGATTAAGGAAAAGTTGAACTCTGCTATACTGCGATACGCTACAGGTTGACCTTTTTGCTCAACACCACGCGCTCTGCGTCCTGAGTGCCGCTGGCCGGACTTGGTCGTTGTCTTGCTTCATCTTTTTCTGTCCGGCGCGCGGCCATCCTGTCGCAACCGCTCGGGACACAAAAGGCTAACTTAGGACGTGGTCCGCTATATATACTCGGGCCCCCTCACGTTTTGTCCGCGCAAAAGGCGCATCAGCTTCGCCCTCGCGCGTGTTTTGCACGGAATCGCATCCTTCCGCTTTCCAAGGAAACCGAGTATATCTGAATGAATGATCTGGCTTTACGCTGCCGTTGGGCAGATCAGAGTCACATCGACGGCATCATGAGATTTGTTGCTGAAATGCATGCCCGAAAGGGTTGTGTTGGGGGAACGGTCAGGCTCTCCTGCCATTGGAAGGCTAAGGTTGAGGTCAAAGTCGCCTTCATTTTGAAGGGACGTCCGCATGCTATAGCCCACGATGTTGGCCAGTTCACAGGCGGCATCCTGCCGAACAGCTTTATCTGCCGGTATGTCTGTGGCAATGGCTTGGAACATACTGTCCGCTGTTTCTTCCGAAAGACATATTTGGATGATGGCTTTGGATTCTTTATCTCGGATTTCAATATAGGCGCTAACGCCCTTGGCGCCGACTCCTTCGCCGGATTTAGGATTTAGATTCACCCTTTTGTTAAACATGATGTCGAACGTGTTGATGACGCTACGCTGCGCTTGATCTTTTAGTTTTTCGACGATTTCAGAGGTAAAGATCATGTCGTCACTTCTTGTTTTTGGAAGGGCTCTTGAGCACAAGCTATACCGCACCACGTCCTAAGTTAGTCTTTTGTGCCCCGAGCGGTTGCGACAGGATTGCCGCGTACCGGACAGGAAAAGATGAAGCAAGACAACGACCAAGTCCGGCCAGCGGCACTCAGGACGCAGAGCGCGTGGTGTCGAGCAAAAAGGTCAACCTGTAACGTCTCGCAGTATAGTGCCAGAAAGAAGCCCTGTCATTCACGGTCACGATGGGCGCAGTCTTTTCATCATATACTCGGCTTTCCAAGGAAACCGAGTATACCAACCTTTGACAGCTGTTTTGGAAGGAGCCCGGACAGAGTTTCCAACCGCAGGGTTACTTAACTCGCAGCTCGACTCTATACATGAAAAGATAAAGAAAACGTAAATAAAGCTTGTTCCTATACTCGGTTTCCTTGGAAAGCGGAAGGATTCGATTCCGTGCAAAACACGCGCTCAGCGAAGCTGATGCGCCTTTTGCGCGGACAAAACGTTCGGGGCCCGAAGGTGCCCGAGTATATTGCATTTTCATACTGGTGTATTTTTTCCATTTGAGGAAGGGCCCCTGTTGCCCTGATGTTCGTCTTGGCAAACCCCGTCCTTTGCGTTAAACCTCTCTTTAACTTCTTGCTTTCTTTCCGTTTGCCCTATGTCCATGCGCCGCCCTTCTTCCTATGGATGGTTTCCGGCTGTCAGCGCCCTGACGTGGCGGACGATTCCTTATCGTTTTTCTTCTGCCTTTTTTCTGATTCTATCGCTGGTTCTTCTTGTCTTTGCGCGCGCACAGCCTGTTGCGCTTTCATCTTTTCGGACCCATGTTGTGGATGGTTTGGCGCCTGTTTTGGATGCTGCCATGCGTCCGATGGCCGCGCTGGAGCAGGGCGAGATCTCTGTCCAACATCTCCTCTCTTTAAAAACAGACAATCAAAGACTGCGAGAGGAAAACCTCCATCTCGGTGAAATCCAAAATACAGCCATCGCGCTGAAGAAAGAAAATAACGAGCTGCGCGCCTTGCTGAATTTCAAGGTTGAACCCGGGCTTTCCTATATCTCGGCCCGCGTTATCGCCGACACAGGCGGCGCTTACGAACGGGGCTTGATCGTTACCGCAGGGCGTACCGATGGCGTGCATGAAGGCATGGCTGCGATGACGGGTGGCGGTCTGATCGGGCGCGTGGTCGAGGTTGGAGACTGGTCATCCCGCATTCTTTTGATTTCGGATCTAAATTCTCGCCTTCCGGTCGTGATTGCGGAGACGGGAGACCGATTTATTCTTTCGGGCGACAATTCACCGCGCCCCAAACTTCTTTTTCTTCCGCGCGATTCTTCGCCGATTGCCGGATATCATGTTGTTACATCGGGCCATGGCGGCATCTTTCCGCCTAATCTTCCTGTCGGCCTTATTCAAGAAACAGATCAAGGGAAACCAGTTGTTGTGCCGTCAGCCGATTTGGGGCGAATCACTTTTGTGCGGCTGGTGGATTTCGACTTGAAAGGCGGCGCGTTTAACCCTATCGCCGTGCGTACACATAGTGAGAGCCCAAAGAAGTAAATGAATCTGTTCTGGCATAAGCTCGACTCCGGTCTTAGGCACCTTATCCCCGCCCTTGTTTCGTTTCTGATGGCTCTTTTAACAGTCATCGCGTGGCCTGTTCCGTGGCTGGGCACGATCATGCCCCCTTTAAGTTTGATCGCGCTTTATTATTGGACGTGCCACAGGCCCGATCTCTTTCCCATCGGGGTTGCCTTTGCGCTGGGGCTCTTGACCGATAGTCTCAGCGGCCTTCCCATAGGGGTTTCGGCGTTTCTCTTCACCCTCGCGCACTTTGTTATCCTTCGGCAGCGCCGATTTTTTGCTGGCCATTCCTTTATTGTTCTGTGGTTGGGGTTCGCCTTAACGACCTTTATCCTAACGCTTATGCAGTATCTGATCCTTTTTGTTTTGCGCGGAGAGGCAACGCCTCTCTTTCCGTTGTTTTTCCAAACAATTTTGGGAGCCCTTTTTTTCCCCTTGCCTTGCTGGATCTTTATTCGGCTGCAACGCACTGCTCTTGGCGCTGAGTAGAGACAGAATTCTAAGAACGGCGGGCAATGCGTTCGATCTCGCGTTGCACGAGTCTTTCAACCAAGGGGGGTAAATTTTGATCCAGCCAATCTTTCAATAAGGGGCGCATCAGCTCAATCACCATATCTTCTAAGGTGCGTCCGCCATTGCCAAGAGCGGTGACGCCCAGAGGCGTTGTGGCGAGCCGTTCGATTTCAACCGTCTGCGCCAGAGAAGATAAAGCGGATGCCGCTGTTTGAGCAGCGGGTGAGGAGACAAGAGACTCTGTTTTGAGTGAAGGTTCAAACAGCGCAGGCGTAGGCGGAAAAACCGCCGGAGGCGAAAGCGCGGGTTCCACAAAATCGACAACCGCTCCGTCTTCTTGAACAATTTGAGTCAGTTCGAGGATATCTTCCTCGCTTTTGTCCCCTTCTACAGAAAGGGACGGCGCGGGCTCGGCCGAAACGGGCGGCGGCACTTCATCCGAAATGATTCGGCGAATAGAAGCCAAAATTTCTTCCATCGAAGGTTCGGGTGTGTTTTGTGCGGGGTCAGCCATGAGACGTTCTCGAAGATAAAAAAGGAAGGAAGGTTTAAGGAAGATCCGCGCCGATTGGCACTTGCTATAAGTCTATTCGTTTTTGTTTCCCGCGCAATGGGCTATCGACAGATTAAAATATGGGATCTGCGGTGTTTGACTTTTGATCCCTGCAGGGTAGAGTCGCAGCTGTTCTGGTGTTTCCCCTTCCTTTCAAGGATTCTCGCTCTTTTGCGTTCCGGTTGTTTCATGAACATATCGCGTTTATCGCTTCTGTCTTTTCTTCTTTTGATAGGAGCGGTTCCCTCTTGGGCACAGGATCCCTACACCTCTCCCCCTGCCGCCACCTATCTGGAAACGCGACTCTCGGCGCTTGAGGAGCAGATGCGCGCCTTAAACGGCCGTGTTGAACAAATTGATTTCGCCGCCCGCCGCCTTGACCAAACGCTTCAACGCAATCAAGCCGATGTGGATGCCCGACTCTCCCGTCTTGAAACAACGGTGCAGACTTTGCAGGCCTCTGTCACGCAACAACAGCCCGTACCGCCCCCTGTCGCTCAACCTCCTGTTGCTGCGCCCCCCCCCTCTCAAACACAAACACCTGCGAATCCGGAACCCAACGGGACATTGGGGGCACTCAAGCTTCAAGATGGCCACATCACGGGCGGCGTCAATCGCCCTCAGGCCCCCCCGCTTCCCGTTGCCCCTCCCGATTATGGGCTGACCGCGCAAGAGCAATATGATCGTGCGATGGGGTTCTTGCGTCAGGCCGATTACGCCCAAGCAGAACAGGCCTTTAAGGGATTTATCGATAAAAATCGGCAAGATAAACTCCTCGATAACGCTAAATATTGGTATGGTGAGACTCTTTATGTGCGCGGCCGGTTTGACGAATCGGCTGTTGCCTTCGCCGATGCGTATCAACAAAATCCCAAAGGGTCCAAAGCGCCGGATTCGCTTTTGAAACTTGCGATGTCTTTAGGGGCTTTGAACAAAGCCCCTGACGCTTGCGCGGCGCTAGAGGGGCTGAGGTCAAAATTTCCGAATGCGATCCCTGCGATCAAGACGCGGGCTGCCGATGAACGAGCGCGTCTGAAATGTTCGGCGGCGCATTAACTGCCCTTCAGGCTGAAGAATTTGCACAGCTGATGGAAGGCTTTGCGCCTTGGGCGGATCGACTGGCTTTGGCCGTTTCGGGTGGCTCTGACAGTATGGCGTTGGCTGTCTGTATACGGCGGTGGGCACGCCGTCCCTTTATCGCTTTCATCGTGGATCACGGACTGCGAGCCGAATCGACACAAGAGTCAACGGAAGCCGCCGCGCGTCTTTCCCGCATGGGGATCGAGTCCGAAATCCTGCGCTGGGACCACGACACGATCACAACGCGGCGGCATGAAAAAGCGCGGGCTGCTCGTTATGCCCTTTTGCGTGAAGCCTGCACACGACATAACGCCCGTGATTTACTTCTGGCTCACCATCGCGATGATCAGGCTGAGACGATTCTGATGCGCCTCGCCAAAGGCAGCGGCAGCGAGGGGTTGTCCGGCATGCGGCGCGAAAGTTCTTGGGACGGGATTCGCCTTCTGCGTCCTTTTTTGTCTGTCCCTAAAACGCGTTTGATGGCCACGTGCCACGCTGCGGACGCTCCTTTTGTTCAGGATCCCAGCAACGATTCGACTCATACAGCGCGTGGACGCTTGCGACGAGTCATGCCGCTCTTAGAAGCCGAAGGATTTACAGGCGCGCGCTTAACGGTTTTGGGGGCGCGAGCCGCTGAGGATTCCGATGCCTTAAATTTTTATACCCACGCTTTCTTACGTACGGCCCAAGTGGGGTGCGGGGGCGAAATTCGGTGGGATATCGGCACCTTTTTAGATCTGCCCCGCGCTGTTGCCGGACGCGTTCTTTCTTCGGCACTGCGTTTTGTGCATGACACGGGATATCCGCCACGGCATGAGGCCCTTGCAGGGGTTTTGGACTCTCTGTCTTCTGAAACAGTGCGGTGTTTGAATGGGTGTCTGATTGTGCGCGGGAAAAAAGGCTTTACCCTTTTGCGTGAACCTGAAGCCGTAAGGGAAATCCTGCCTATCAAAGGGGGAGAAACAACATTTTGGGATCAACGCTGGAGGGTGACGATTCGCGACGATGTTCCTGCGGATACGGAAATCCGAGCGTTGGGCGCACCGCCTCATGCCCTATTAGATCGATTGGCCCCCCTTCTGCGTCGTCAGATTCCTCAAGGACGAATCCGCGCGACTCTGCCCGCCCTTTGGCATGGGGACAGTTTGCAGGCGATCCCCTCTTTTGACGAGAAAGAGCCTTTAAGCCTAAGGCCACGGCAAAAGTTTCAGGTTAAAATCCTCTAAGGTGAAGGATTTCGAGGAGGAGAGAAGTGTCCCAACCTGCTGACTTTCTTTTTATATATTTTGACACTGGGCCTTTGGATTTGTTGGCGCGCCTGTCGCAAGAGCCGTTACTGCACCGTCTGATCGTCCCCTGTTCGGGCGCAGTTGTGGCCACAGCGCGGCCAAGATTGCGGCACACAGGGGGTCCTCCACCATAGGGATCGGCTTTGCCGAGGCCATTGAGGATTCAAGTCGGTGGTTTTTGCTTTGATTTCCAACGCAAAAAGAGGGGGGCATAAGGATCGTGAGTCGACATTTTGAAATTTTTAAGTGTAAAGCGTCCGAAAGTGTAGGATAAAAAGCCACAGGTGATTTCAACGACAGGCGTGATCGGTTAAAAGAAGAAGATCCCCATGCACTTTGTTTTCCTTCAGGGGATGCCCTCGTTTTTCTTTAGCCGCATTGGAGCGAAGCTGGAAGCGCAGGGACATCGGGTCACGCGCGTCAATTTATGTTGGGGCGACGCGCTGTTTTGGCGCGGCACGACCTCTCTAGACTATCGCGGGAGTCTGGGTGGCTGGCCCGCTTTCATCTCGGATTTCTATGCCAAAAACAACGTGACCGATCTTGTCCTTTTGGGCGAGCAGCGTAAATACCACAAAGAAGCCGTTGCCATCGCTCGCCAACGGGGAATTCGCGTGACGGTGACGGATTTCGGCTATTTAAGGCCGGACTGGATCACGTTCGAGCGCGATGGGATGAGCAGCCTGTCCCGCTTCCCGCGCAAGCCCGATTCGATCCGAAAACTGGCGGCGCAAGCAGACCCGCCGGATCTATCCCCCAAATATGTTGATGATTTCTGGACTATGGCGCGGTGTGATCTCCTCCATAGTTTCAGCAGCTTGTTGGGTCTTTTTCTGTATCCCTTCTATCGCCAAAGCGACGAACGGCCCCATCCGTTGATTTACTTTCCGGCGGTGGGCTGGCGGCTTTTGTTCCGGAAAATGAAACGCTGCCGCGCGAAGGAAAGACTGGCGGCGATGGTGAAAGCCCCGACGCGATTTTTCGTTTTTCCGCTTCAACTGACCCATGATTTTCAAATTGTCGCCTATTCGCCCTTTAAAGATCTGGGCGAGGCGATCCTGACGGTATTGGACTCTTTCACCACGCATGCGCCGCCCGACACGCGGCTTTTGATTAAGCTTCATCCGTGGGATCCCGGGCTAAAAAACTGGAAAAACTTTATTTTCCGTACGGCCGAACCTTTGGGGATCCATGACCGGATTGATTATTTTGACGGCGGAGATTTGGACGAAATGTGCCGCCATGCCGCTGGAATGGTTACTATTAACAGCACCTCTGGGGTACGCGCGTTGCAATTGGGCTGCCCTGTTGTGACTCTGGGCGATGCCGTCTATGACATCGATGGGCTGACCTTTCGCCACGGGCTTGACCGTTATTGGAGCGAGGCCACCCGCCCCGATCCAGCTTTTGTTGACGCCTTTATCCGCGCCCTTGCCGCCACGATCCAAATCCGCGGCGTCTTTTTCAGCGAGCCGGGCCTGAGCACCGCCATCGCCGAGGCCGTCCAGCGCCTCAGCCAGCAAAAAGTCGGAGAGGTACGGGAAGTCTCTGCGACCCTCGGGCGGGATAAAAACAAATGCTAACCTATTGAAATCAAAAGAAAAACAAACTCAGCACGGCGCAAACCCCTTCTATCCCCAAAACAGCGCCATGCGCCTTATGTTTTTATAAAAATGCAATATGTTTCAATGTGTTGCAAGATGCACCTCATCCATAACCTGTGTTTTTATGGTTAATGCCTCTGTTTGACATAGAATCGAGGGGGGGGTTCAGGGTACAATGCCCCTTGGTTGTAAGGGGGGACGGCGATGCTTGGCATTCTGTGTGGGCTTGAATCGGAAGCGCGGATTGCGCGGCGCGTGAGCGGCGCGGTGGTCGCCTGTGCAGCGGCGCGGCCGCACAAGGCACGGGATCTCGCGCGGTCTCTTGTGCAAAGCGGCGCAACGCGGCTCCTGAGTTTTGGGATCGCGGGCGCCTTGGATCCCTCGGTGAGGTTGGGCGATTTGGTGATCGGCACGCGGGTTGTCTCGCCTGCGGGCGCGTGGATGTGCGATCCCGCGTGGGGCGAAAAATTGGCGAGCACCCTGCCCTTCGCGCAGCGCGGTGGAGTCTATGGCTCTGAAACTCTTGTGCCGACGGGAATCGAGAAAATTGCTTTGGGGCAAAGCACCGCTTGCGCGATTGTCGATATGGAAAGCCAATGCGCCGCTGAAGTTGCGGCCGAAGCCGGAATCCCCCTGATGGTGCTCCGTGCCGTTTGCGATGGGGCGGGCATGAATGTGCCGCCCGTTGTCATGGCCGCCATCGCGGAGGACGGGACGATCCATGTCAGAAAAGCCACGGCGCATCTGCTTCGGCATCCGGCTCAATGGAGTGATTTATTTTCTGTGCTGTGTGGCACGGGAAAAGCGTTGGGAACGTTAAAGAAAGCAAGCCCCGCGTTGCGGGGATCATAAGGAGAACAACATGTCCAAAAAGTACAAATTTCTTGATGAAAAACTCGGTGGCGCGGTCGGCATGCGAACGGAGGAGAGTATTCAAATCACAACGCTCAAAAACGGCTTGCGAGTCGCCACCGACACGATGCCCGGGGCCGAAAGCGTGGTTGTGGGCGCGTGGGTTGGCGTCGGCACGCGGCACGAGCCGTGGAACGCGAATGGCGTTGCCCATCTGGTTGAGCATATGATGTTCAAGGGCACCAAGACTCGCTCGGCCTATGCCTTGTCGACGGCGATTGAGAATAAGGGCGGCTCGATGAACGCCCATACAACGCGCGAAGAAACGGCGTATTACGCCCGCATGCTTCCCGAGGATGCCGAAACCGCGACGGATCTGATCGGGGATATGCTGCGCCGCTCGGTCTTTGATGAGAAAGAGTTGGATCGCGAACGCCAAGTTATTATTCAGGAAATAGGGCGCGATCTGGATTCGCCGGAGGACTGTATTTTCGAGCTTATGCACGACCGCGCCTTCCCGAAACAAAAGATCGGCCGCTCGATCTTGGGCACGGCTGATGTGATTGCCCGTCTGCCGCGTGCCGCCATTTTAGATTATGTGACCCGCTATTACACAGCGGCGAATATGGTGCTGGTCGCTTCGGGCAAAATCACCCATGCGGATTTTGTTGGGATGGTGCGTAAGCGTTTCGCGTCTCTGCCCGTGGGAGTCCGCCCGCGTTACGAAAAAGCGCGGGTTTCCTATGGGATGGCACGAGGCGAACGGGAAACAGAGCAAACCCATCTGATCTTGGGCTTCGCGGGGCCCGGGTATTTGGCGAAGGAGACTTATTATCCAGCGCAAGTGCTGTCGGTTATTCTGGGCGGCAGCGCCTCCTCCCGCCTTTACCAAAAAGTGCGCGAAAAACGGGGGCTGGTTTATGCGGTCAGCGCGGCGCATGGCGGTTTCAGCGATGCGGGTATTTTCCAGATTTACGCCGGAACGGATCCCGCACGGCTGCGCGAGCTGATCCCCGTGGTGTGTGATGAGTTGAATGACCTAAAGCGCAATGTCGGGCCCGGCGAGCTTGCCCGCGCCAAGGCCCAGATCCGCGCGGATTTGTTGATGGGTGAGGAAAGCGTCATGCGCCGCGCCGAGCGAATCGGCCACCAGATTCTGGCTTATGGGCAAACGATACCGACC
The DNA here is from genome assembly GCA_903824505.1 of uncultured Pseudomonadota bacterium. Classification (GTDB taxonomy): domain Bacteria; phylum Pseudomonadota; class Alphaproteobacteria; order UBA9219; family UBA9219; genus CAIXLI01. The sequence continues at coordinate 22,310 of CAIJXG010000089.1, forward strand.
GAGGATATTTTGAAACGGCTGATGGATGTCTCTCAAGAAGACGTCCAGAAAGCGGCCGCGCGGCTTTTTGCGCGTCGTCCGATCGTCACGGCCCTCGGCCCGCTGGGAGAGCTCGAATCCTACAAAGACATAGCGGCGCGGCTGCGGGGATAACGGGTTATGTCCAGATTAAAGCCCGTTGGGGCCTTTGACGAAGCGGCACCGACCTACAACGCACACGCGGGTATTCAGCAAGCGGTCGCTCAGCAGTTGGTTTGGGATGTTGCTCAACATTTGGTGGAAAGCCGCAGTCCAGTTTCAGTTCTGGATGTCTGCTGTGGCACGGGACTCGTCACGCGTGAAATTAATCTACTTCTTCCAAATGCCGAAATTTGGGCGCTTGATGCCGCCCCGTCCATGTTGGAAGAAACGCGCAAAGCTGTGCCGCGAGTCCGCACGATAGAAGCCGATGCCCAAAACTTTGGGCTGGATAGAAAAGTCGATTTTATTATCAGCAGTATGGGGCTGCAATGGATGCAAAACCCCTTTGCGACGCTGGAGCATTGGCGGACTCAGCTTACACCGGGGGGGATAGCCTGCATCGCTGTTCCGGTAGAGATTCCGACATGGGTCGCGTTTTGCGCATCACACGGGATCGAAAACAGGCTGATCGCTTTTCCAAAAGAGGAAGATTTCAGGGCAATTGCGGAGACTCTGACCGTGCGCGATCACACGATCGTTTATCCAAACCCAAGAGCTTTCCTGCAGGGCATGAAACAAACAGGGGCCCATACACCGAAAGAAGGCAGCTCCCCTACACGCCCTGGGGCTTTAAAAAAGATTCTCAAAGAAACAGAGCCCCTCAGCGTCACATGGAAAATCCTGTATCTGACCGTCAAAAACGGACCCTGTTAAACGGTATATTTCGCCAATTCCACCTGCGCCCGCAGGTCGATCTCATCCAACAGTTCGGCAAGACGCGGATCGCTGATCTCGGCGCGGCGAGCACTGACGATGCGGCTGAGCTGCATCAGTTTATCGGGCGAAAGAGCGCCCGAAAGAATGTCCATCCGCACATCATCTAATCGATCCAAAATATCCTCCGCCCGCGCCTTGCCACGTGCAGCCCGCGCCGTTGCGTCTTCGACTTCCTGCAAACCCCAAATGCTTGTCAGAGCCTGCGTTCCCCCTAAAGAGGAGGTCGCGGCGGCCTCGCCCCCCTCATCCAAATGATGCGCAAAGGAGGCACGGCTGCTGTCTCCGGTCTTGGCCGGACGCCGAACCGGCATTGCCGTCCGCACGCCGGTAGGTCCATCAATTTTTTCGATCACATGTCTCTCCTTCCAAAAGAAACTACGTCAAGAGGCAAAGACGGTTCAAGGAGAATAGAAGAACCCGAAGCTTTTCAAGAAAGCCCCGTATAGGGGTGTTTTTTCGCACGCCCCTTCCCTGCCCGTCTCCCCTCTCGTCAAAAAAAGATCCCCTTTGGGTCAAGAAAGCCCAGAAAGTCATTGACGGAAGTTCTTTTTCCGTTTATTTGCATGATGTTGTTAACCTCAAAGGGAGCTTTCCCATATCTCCGCCACCTGTGTCTCGGGGTCGCCCGACTGAACCCGCCCGTCCTGCCAAAGATGATGGGCCTCGTGTCAATGCCGATATTACCGCGCGTCAGGTGCGCGTTGTCGATGCCGCTGGCGAGATGCGCGGCGTGATGTCTATCAGGGATGCGCTGGCGCTTGCCGAAGAATCCGGCCTTGATCTGGTTGAAATCTCGCCCAATGCCGAACCGCCTGTCTGTAAGGTTCTGGATTCCGGCAAATACAAATACGAAATGCAGAAAAAAGCCGCTGAGGCGCGGAAAAAGCAAAAAACGGTGGAGCTGAAAGAAATCAAGCTGCGCCCGATGATCGACGACCATGATTTTGCGGTCAAGATGAAGAGCGCGCGCGCTTTTCTGGAAGAAGGCGACAAAGTCAAAGTCACCATGCGCTTCCGAGGACGCGAAATGTCCCATCAGGATATCGCGCAGGAAGTCTTCGCCAAAGTCCGCACAGAGCTGGACGCCTTGGGCAAAGTGGAATCCGCCCCTAGTTTTGAAGGTCGGCAGATGGTCATGATCATGACGGCGAAGTAAGCCTGAAACGCCCCCAGATCCTGATCTCTTGCGGCGCGGTTTCAAGAACAAACAAAAATGATCCCTCGCTCCTTTCCTCTTACCTCGGCGGCCACTGCGCTCCGATCCCTTACGGGCGTGCGTCGTTTCGCCGCTGCTTTGGGTTTCGGCGGTTTGATGGCGTTGGCGATGCCGCCTTTTGATCTATTTCCCCTTGTCTGGCTTTGTCTGCCGTCTCTTATTTTCCTGCTTCAGGGAACGTCCAACGGCAAACAAGCCTTTCTGACGGGATGGAGCTTTGCGTTCGGATTTTTTGTCTTTGGCCTTTACTGGATCGCGCATGCGATGTTTGTGGATCTGGCGCGGTTTTGGTGGGCCATTCCCTTGGCCGCGACGGGACTTCCGGCCTTTTTCGCGCTTTATTACGGGCTAGCAGCTGCCCTCGCCCGCCGCATGGGGCTTCAGGGAATAAGAGGCGCCCTTACTTTCGGCGGCCTGTGGTTTCTGGCTGATTGGCTGCGGGGCCATTGCTTCACGGGCTTTCCGTGGAATTTGCTGGGCTATACATGGGACGGAGTCTTGCCTGTCCTGCAAACAACAGCCTTTATCGGCATTTATGGCCTGACTTTCTTGACGGGGCTGGCGGCGAGTTCGACGGCAGCGCTGATAGATTCTCAACGTGCCTCACGCGTTGTTTTTATCTCGGGCCTCGCGCTGTTCGGGGGCTTGGGCCTCGCGGGACTTGTCCGGCTTCACACGACGCCCATCGGGGACGTGCCCTCTATTCGGGTGAGGCTCGTGCAGCCCGCGATTTCGCAAATCGACAAACATAACGGCACGGAACGCTATACCCACTTCCAAAGCCTGATCGCCTTGTCTGCAGCCCCGGGCCCTCTCCCTGTCACCCATGTTTTCTGGCCGGAAACGGCCTCGCCCTATTATCTGGCTGAGGAAAAAGAGGCCCGCCGAGACATGGCAACCCACATGCCGCCTTCCGTTCGCGCGATCATCACAGGCTCGATCCGCCGCACAGTCGATCCAGACGGCGTCACAGCTTTTTATAATGCGCTGGTCGCGATCGATCCGCGCGGGAATCTTGTCGCGTCCTATGACAAAGCGCACCTTGTCCCCTTTGGCGAGTTTATGCCCTTAAGGCGCTATAACCCCCTGCCCGCTTTAGCGGCCAGCGCGACGGATTTCTCGCGCGGAGACGGAGTCCGCAGCCTGCGAGTCAAAGACCTGCCTCCTTTCAGCGCGTTGATTTGTTACGAGGTTATTTTCTCGGGCGTGGTCGCGGATCAAACCGATCGCCCCGGGTTTTTACTGAACGCCACCAATGACGGCTGGTACGGGCATACAACAGGGCCTTTTCAGCATTTCGCCATCGCCCGAGTCCGCGCCATCGAAGAAGGTCTGCCCCTTTTACGCGTCGCTAATACGGGCATTTCGGGGATCATCGACCCGCTGGGACGGGTGCGCGCGAGCCTCGCGCTGGATGAAAGAGGCACCCTCGACGGCGCCCTTCCACAGAGTTTACCGCCAACTTTCTTCGCCCGTTATGGAGAGGGACGTATACTTTCAACGCTTTTTTAAGGGGTATGGGGGGTGTTTTTGAAAAATAAAGCGCGGAATTATAATTAAAGTGCAATTAATTGTTTTATTTTCTGTTATTGTGTCGTACCATAAAGTGCCTCTGGGATAACTAGAGGCAAAGCAGATGGTTAACCCATTTCTTGGCAGAACATAATGACATTGGTGAATTCCCCTCTCTTTTCGCATACTGCCAACGAACTCGCGCATAATCCTCGTGTAGCTGAGCGGGATTTTTGGACATGCCTTCTTCTCGGACAGCTTAAGAAAATAAATGCATTTCGGCATGTTAGCATGAAGGGGAGTTTAACGCTCTCAAAGGTCCATGCGCTTACTCATCGCAAATCAAGGGATATTGATTTAGGCATTGACCTTGGAGCGCCCTTTCTCAGAGGGGTTGGATCTCCTCTGGATCCCGGGATTACAAAGAGTCAGAAGCATAAACGGGCACGCAAACTTGAGGAAGAATCGTTTAAGTTTGTTTCCAGCCTCATCTACCCAGAACTTCGAGCCAATCTTTCTGCCGTGCTGGGAAACAGGTATAAATGGGATCTTGAATTTCAGGAGACCTCCAACAATCCAATTGTTCTTTTTTACTTCCAAGACACTCAAACGAGTGACGTTTTGAGAGGCCACAAAGAGAACACTGAAGAGAAGCGGAGACATATTAAGCTTGATCTCGGCCCTGGGTCCATGCCATCACCCTTCATCTTGCGTTCGATCGGCCCCTATGGTCAGGGACAACGGCCACTTATCGCTCAAAGGGAATCTTTAGTAAAAGACATCAGGGTGTTACCAGCCGGACGGACTTTTTTTGAAAAAATGGTTGGTATGCACGCTTTACGCCACAGCGGTAAAGTGCGTCCCTATTCCTCGCGACATTACTACGATGTCGCCATGATGGCACGTCAGGGTTTTTTGGGCAGGGTGACATCGGCAACAAGCGCTCTGTTGGAAGAAGTTGCCCATGCAATGGATATTCTCCACCGGAATTCAAAAGCATCTTATAAAACGGCAAAAGTCGGCACGTTACAAATTGTGCCAACCGATGAATTGTGTAACTACCTAAAGAATGACTATGAACACGTTGTAGCCCCCACAATCGTAGGGCATAGGCCGAGTTTTGAACTTATTATGGCCACGATTGAACTTTTAGAGCGTCATATTTCACCGAAAGAACCGAAATTGATCATGCCCCTTTCTTTTATGGCGGCGCGGACATGATGTGAGCGATGGATACCGGCTTTCGCCGGTATGATAGGCTGAGAAGTTTAGAAAAAGGGCAAATTATGCGTGGCTAAAGTATAAGTCACTATCCACCCAAAAAGTGGAGCGGGTGATGGGAATCGAACTAAAATGAGAGTATACAATGCTTACAGAAGCCTCATTATCCGTATTATCCCACGAAGCAGAGGGTTATGCTCATACGGGCTCCGCCCATCCCCTCTTGGATTTACTGGGAGGCCGGCCTTACAGATTTGTGGACATAGGTGAAGAAATTGGCAGCCCCCGAATCCTTGTCACGGCGTCTTTAAGCAAGAGAACAATTATACCAGAATCTGGACCGTCTTTTCAAATAGACACAGGGGTTTACGGGCAAATAACGACGGGTCTTTTAGAAGCTTCCGGAGAAGCAGGAAAAAAACTGCAACAAAGTCTTTTAGACATGTTGAAAGATCAATTGGAGGGACATATTCCGAAGATCGTTATTGTCCAATTAACTTCTACTGGCGTTGTAGCTCTCGACAATAGGTCTCCAAAGGCTTTTGTCAAAACAGTAGGTCGAAGAGGTACCATAGGGCCTGTGATTTCGCTCACTTCGGCTCAGCTTGATCAACTGCTTGGAGAGAATTTTCATGCGAGAGGCATGCTAACGCATCTTAACCGCCAGAAGAGAAAGGGTAAGAAACCAGTGATCGCTTTGTAATCCAATATACTGTGGATCGGCACAATTTAACCTTTTTTAGAGTCCACCTCTCGGCTTGTCAAAAGGACATCTCTGTAAAACTCATGCGCTCGCTCGCAGCTGGATTGCGGATCAAGTTCGCAATGACGAGCCGAAACGATTGTACTAAAAAACGGCAGATTGTGCCGTGCCAAAGTCGCGTCAAAGTATAGAGATTCTGTGGAATATGTCCCCCGTGACAACTGGAGATCTGCGCGGCACAAGACTCTTGCGCCGCGACGCGGCGCGATGGATACCGTTTTTCAACGCTATGACGCGCTGAGATGTTTAAAAAAGCTCAATTTGTGATGCGGTGAAGTGTAGTCCACTATCCGCCCAAAAAAATTGGAGCGGGTGATGGGAATCGAACCCACGTGGCCAGCTTGGAAGGCTGGAGCTCTACCATTGAGCTACACCCGCGAAAGAAGGTGATAGGTAGCGGAAACGATCAAAAATTTCAATCAAATCTTGAGTCATTCTATCGCCGCTTGAGCCTGTCCCCGCGAAAGCGGGGACGGGGATGACGCGCGGAGAGAGTTTTTAAAAAACCCCAATTTATGCGGCGTTGCAGTATAGCTGAGACAACAAACCAAATGAGATTCCGCAGAACCCTGCTTCTTGCTGTGCAAAAAGCAGGGTTTGCGGAATGACCCAACGGCAGATACGTTCAGAATCGGGCGATCAACCCGCTTCCGCCAAATCTGCGCCTGTGGCCTGATCCACCGATTTCATCGACAGTTTGACTTTGCCGCGATCATCGACGCCCAGCACCTTGACGCGGACTTCGTCGCCGACTTTCAAAAAGTCAGAGACTCGCTCCACACGGTGCGGTTTGATTTCCGAGACATGAACCAGACCGTCTTTCGCGCCCAAGAAATTCACAAACGCGCCGAAATCCATGATCTTAACGACTTTACCGACATAGACCATGCCCGTTTCCGGCTCTGCCACGATGTTTTTGATCCATTCAATAGCAGCATCGGCGGCTTTTTGATCCACAGCGGCGACCTTGATCGTGCCATCGTCTTCGATATCGACCTTCGCGCCCGTCACTTCGCAAATTTCGCGAATGACCTTGCCGCCTGTGCCGATCACTTCACGGATTTTATCCTTGGGGATCGTAAAGCTTGTGATGCGCGGCGCGTTCTGGCTTACCCCTTCACGCGCGCCCGTCAGAGCCTTGGCCATCTCGCCCAGAATATGCAGACGACCGGCCTTCGCTTGTTCCAGCGCGATCTTCATGATCTCGGCGGTGATGGAGGTGATCTTGATATCCATCTGCAGCGAGGTCACGCCCTGTTCCGTTCCTGCGACCTTGAAATCCATGTCGCCGAGGTGATCCTCGTCGCCCAGAATGTCGGTCAAAACGGCAAAGCCCCGTTCTTCCTTAATCAGACCCATCGCAATACCCGCGACAGGCGCAAGAGTCGGCACGCCCGCATCCATCATGGAGAGCGACGCCCCGCAAACGGTCGCCATTGAAGAGGAGCCGTTCGATTCCGTGATCTCCGACACGATTCGCATCGTGTAAGGGAATGTCTCTTTCGCAGGAAGCAAGGGCCGCATCGCGCGCCATGCGAGCTTGCCGTGGCCGATTTCGCGACGGCCCGGGCCGCCCATGCGTCCCGTCTCCCCAACCGAATAAGGAGGGAAGTTGTAGTGCAGCATGAAGCGTTCGCGGTATTCGCCTTCCAGCGCGTCGATGATTTGCTCATCCTGTCCGGTGCCCAAAGTAGTGACCACCAGCGCCTGAGTCTCGCCGCGCGTGAACAAAGCCGATCCGTGAGCGCGGGGCAGAATGCCGACCTCGCACACAATCGGACGCACAGTCTTGGTGTCGCGGCCATCAATGCGGCGACCCGTGTCCAGAATCATGCTGCGGACATGGTCGTATTTAAGCTGCTCGACGCCTTCCAGAATCTGTTCGGCCGTGAAGCTTTCCACAGGAAGGCTTGTCAGCGCCTTTTCCTTGGCGGAATCCAGCTTGCTGTAGCGCGCTTGCTTGGCGGTTTCGTTATAAGCCGCCGTGACATCCGCGCCGATGATTTCTTTCAGCTTCGCTTGCAACGCCTTTTTATCGTAGGCGTCCGGAGGCAAATCCCGAGGTTCCTTGGCGGCGCTTTCAGCCAACGAGATGATCAAATCAATGACCGGCTGGAAGTTTGTGTGGCCAAAGACCACGGCATCGAGCATCACCTGTTCCGGCAATTGCTGCGCTTCGGATTCGACCATCAACACGCCTTCGCGCGTTCCGGCAACGACCAGATCCAGCTGCGAGTCTTGTTGCTGCGTCGGAGGCGGGTTCAAAAGGAATTGGCCGTCCTTGTAGCCAACACGGGCTGCGGCGATGGGGCCCAAGAAGGGAATGCCCGAAATCGTCAAAGCGGCCGAGCACCCGATCAGCGCGACGATATCGGGATCGTTTTCCAGATCGTGGCTAAGCACGGTCGCAATCACTTGCGTTTCACACAGATACCCTTCGGGAAAGAGAGGGCGAATTGGGCGATCAATCAAGCGGCTGACCAGCGTTTCTTTTTCGCTGGGACGGCCTTCGCGCTTGAAGAAGCCACCCGGAATTTTACCGGCGGCAAAAGTTTTTTCCTGATAATTAACGGTCAGGGGGAAGAAATCTTGTCCGGGCTTTGCCTTTTGTGCGCCAACCACCGTGCAGAGCACCGTTGTGCCGCCGAGGGTCGCCAAAATCGCCCCATCCGCTTGCCTTGCCACGCGGCCTGTTTCCAACACCAGCTTGCGCCCGCCCCAGTCCATTTCCTTGCGATAAACCTTGAACATCCTTGTGTCCTCTTTCCTTAGGTGAGAGTCCCGCACAGCCCGATGCCGCACGGCTTTCATGTCACTGTTGATTCCATGAAGGTTGAGAGGAGTTATGCCTTGATCGAAAGGAAAAGTCTAGTATACTCGGTTTCCTTGGAAAGCCGAAACTTAAGGGGTTCTTTCGGGGCCCGAGTATATAAAGAATATCCCCCTTTCTATTTAGGAAACACCTATGAAACCTGCTCTCGTCACCACGGGTCTTGAACTCAGCGGCTATCGGATCGTCCGGCAGGTTGGCATTGTGCGCGGCATCGTTGTGCGCTCGCGCTCCGTCATTGGGCGATTTATGGCTGGAATCCAGACCTTTTTCGGCGGCAACATCACCGTTTATACAAATTTGTGCGAACGGGCGCGGATGGACGCGTATAATCTGATGTGCGCGCAGGCCGAGAAAAACGGCGCAAATGCCATGATCTCGATCCGCTATGACACCACTGAAATCATGGCCGGAGTCACCGAAGTCTTGTGCTATGGCACAGCGGTTGTTGTCGAGGAGAACCGCCCATGAAAGCCCCCATCGCGATCAGCTTTACCCTTTTCCTTCTGGGCGTTCTTTTGTTCCTCGCGCAGCTTTGGGCGCAACCTTTTGGGGCTGAGCTTTTCTCGAAACTGATCCTGACCGATGGTGCCCTTTTCGTCGTGAGCCTCGTGGCCGCGTTCCTGATTAGGGAACACGCGGAAACCGCGAAGCCACCTGAAAAGAACGAATTGGATTAGTCTTTATCTATGCAAACCCACGGCAAACTCGGGATCATCGCAGGGGGGGGCGATGCGCCACAGCGCGTGATCGAGGCGTGCCGCGCTCAAAAACGCCCGTTTTTTGTGATTTGTCTGGAAGGACAGGCGCGAGAAGGCTTTGCCCATGACTCCCCCCATATCTGGCTGCCTTTGGGCGCTTTCGGGCGATTGCGGGATGTCATTGCTGCCGAGGGAATTGCCGAAATTGTGATGATCGGCGCTGTGCGTCGTCCCTCTTTGTGGGAGCTGAAGCCTGATGGGTTGGCTCTGCGGCTTCTGCCAAAAATAGGTTTTCATGCGCTGGGCGACGACGGCCTGCTCCGGGCTGTTGGTCAGGCGATTGAAACGGAATGCGCCGTTAAACTGATAGGGATTCAGGATATTCTGGGCGGCACGCTGCTTCGCGCGGGGGCGTTGGGAAAAGTGACGACGGATGAAACAGCCTTGACGGATATTAAACGAGGAATTGAGGTCGCTCGCGCTCTCGGCACGCTCGATGTCGGGCAAGCGGTGATTGTGCAGCAAGGGCTTGTGCTTGGGGTCGAGGCGATTGAGGGCACAGACGCTCTCATTGCCCGTTGTGGCGCGCTTCAACGCGCGGGTCTTGGCGGCGTTTTGGTAAAAATGCCAAAACCCCAACAAGATAATCGGTTTGATCTTCCTACGCTGGGGGTTATAACGCTCCAAAACGCGGCGCAGGCGGGGTTGCGCGGGGTTGCGGCCCATGCGGGACGCAGCCTTTTGATCGACCGCGCGGAAGCATGCCGGATGGCCGATGAAACAGGACTTTTTATCTTTGGCTTTGATCTTTAGAAGAACACCCCTCAAATCCTCAGAAATCCTAGAAACTCTTGCCCGCCACCTCAAGATCGCTTAGGGTTCCGTCAGAAATTCTAGATATATACTCGGGCACCTTCGGTCCCCGAACGTTTTGTCCGCGCAAAAGGCGCATCAGCTTCGCTGAGCGCGTGTTTTGCACGGAATCGAATACTCGGCTTTCCAAGGAAACCGAGTATATGCAAAATGAGGCGCTGAAGGCCTCTTCTTCTTCGCTCGTGTTATTAAGGAGACTTCTCATGGTTTTTGATCTGTGTCTGGCGGGGATGGCTGCTCTTGGGCTGGCCCTTTATCTGGGCTATGCGCTTTTGCATCCTGAAAAATTCTAAAAGGGGTTGGTGATGACAGGGTCTTCTCTCGGACTTTTTCTTTTGTATATGGGCGTGTCGGTCGCGCTGGCCCTTCCCTGCGCATGGTTTCTTGCACGGCTTTTTGCACCTGCCTCTTGTGCTTTTTGCGCCTTTGGACGGTTGACGCTTAGACTGGCGGGAGCGCAGGCGGCGCAAGAGCAACCATGGATGACCTATGCCGCCTCGGTTCTGATTTTCAACGCGCTGGGTGGGGTTTTGCTTTTCGCGCTCCTTGTTTTTCAGAGTTATTTGCCTCTGAATCCCCAGAATTTTCCCGATGTGCCCGCGCTTTTGGCTTTGAATATCGCGGTTTCTTTTGTCACCAATACAAACTGGCAAGCCTATGGCGGCGAATCGACTCTTAGTTATTTCAGTCAAATGGTCGGGCTTGGTGTGCAGAATTACCTGTCCGCCGCAACGGGGCTGGCTGTGGCTTTTGCCGTTATTCGGGGACTGACGCGTAAAGAGACCCCGCTTCTTGGGAATTTCTATGCCGATACGCTGCGCGTCACTCTTTACGTGCTTTTGCCCTTGTCTTTGCTTTTGGGAGTGTTTCTGATCGCGCAAGGCGTGCCGCAGAATTTCGCGCCTTATGTCCAAGCCACGGGGTTAGAAGGCTCGGCCCAGACTTTGCCACAAGGACCTGTCGCGAGCCAAATGGCGATTATGATTCTCGGCTCGAACGGAGGCGGATTCTTTAATGTTAATGCCGCGCACCCCTATCAAAACCCGACGCCGCTCAGCAACGCCGCGCAAATGATCGGCATTCTACTTTTGCCTATTGCTTTGGTGATCGGCTTTGGTCGTATGGTCGGCGACCGCAGACAAGGTTGGGCCTTGTTCGCCAGTATGGTCCTTCTTTTCACCGCTCTTTTCTTTCTTTGTCTGGCGGCAGAGAGCGCGCCCCACCCTGCTCTTGCCGCCCTGCATGTGGATCAGACTTTCTCGCCGACCAATCCGGGCGGGAATATGGAAGGGAAAGAGGCGCGATTTGGAATTTTTGACTCTGTGTTTTGGAGTATGGCGTCAACGGCGACCTCCAACGGCTCCGTCAACGCAATGCTTGATAGTTACATGCCTTTGGCGGGCGTCATTCCTTTGTTCAACATGCTAGTGGGCGAGGTTATTTTTGGCGGAATCGGCTGTGGATTGTACGGAATTTTGATCTATGTGCTGATCGCCGTTTTCATCGCGGGGCTGATGGTTGGACGCACGCCCGAATATCTCGGCAAAAAGATCGAATCCCATGAAGTCAAATGGGCCGTCTTTGCGATGCTTTTGTATCCGCTTTGCGTGCTTGGGGGCGGCGTGATCAGCCTTCTATCGGCAGCTGGCGCGAAATCGATTGCTGCCGCGGGGGCGCATGGACTGACGCAAACGCTCTATGCTTATGCTTCGGCGGCGGCGAATAACGGCTCTTCTTTTGCGGGGCTGAACGCAAATACGGATTTTCAGAATATCGCGCTGGCGGTTGTCATGCTGATCGGGCGATACGGCGTGATCATTCCCGTTCTGGCGATTGCCGGATCTTTGGCGGCCAAAAAGACCGTTCCGCCCTCTAGCGGCACGCTCCCCACCCATAGTGCCCTCTTCGTTGTTTTGTTGACAGGCGTCATCCTTTTGTTTGGAGGCTTGACCTATTTCCCTGTCCTCGCGCTTGGCCCTATTGCCGAGCATCTTTCGTTGTTTGCGGGTTAAAAGTGCAGAAGAGAGAAATACAGGGCCGCAAGAGCAGTCGATTTGGCTCCTTGGTCTTTGAAGGGTTGGCGTGGGACACAAAGTCAGCCCGTGGGGATGGCGTTTATGGACTCGGCCCTTTTGAGTTCTGCCGATTTTAGGGGATGGGCATGGTGGGGCGCGTTAAATTTTTGGAAAGGGAAGAAGTCTGTTGTCCCTTCCACGAACGCATTTCCGCCGTAACTGGATAAGACGTTGATGTTGAGCCAAGGCTGTGCGGCGCTTGCTTCTCTGATAAGCCGCGCAACCCGCTTACAGGCGGAGGCCTTGTCGATTTGCCCTGCTCAAAAAAAGATATGTTCGGCTCAGGAACGCCAGCGTGACGCAGCATAGCCTGAACTTCACCCGCAGGAATAACTGCCAACGCTTTGGAAAGTTCCAGTGTCTTTGCCTGACGCTTCTCCGCAGTCGGGGCAAGGCCAACTATTCGGATTTTTAACCCTACGAACGGATGCGCATCAATAAAACTTTGAACATTCGGACTGGGTGGCTTTGCAAGCAGAATCTGTATGGCTTGCTGAACCTCTGCATGACTTGGCCGATCCATTCTTGTGACCAGCGAAGCTCCTGCCGGCAGCGCGCGAAGAACTTCCAGCGGAAGCTCTTCAAGAGCATTTTTAACGATTTTCCAGTGTCCTTCTACGTATCCTTTCGAATCGTCTGTTTGTACTGAATCTCCGGTGCGGCGCCCTATATCAAGCTCCTCTAGATAATCTCTCAAATAATCTCCATGTTCCAAATTTTCTAACGACGTTTCTACCCCATATTTTTTGGCAAGGGTCCCAATCTCAGGCTTCTTTAATTGCTCTGTGGTTGGCGGTGCGAACAGCAAGGTGTTGCGCAAAAGCGTCTCTTGCCCCTGTCGTTCCAACTGCGCACCCCAAACTTCTACTCCCACAAGCGCAGCTGCAGCGGGACCACGCAACAGCCCTGTAACACCGGAAACGGCCCGAAAAGATGCGGCAGCACCCGTGGCCCCTAACCTGTTTGCCGCAAGGCCGCTCAGCCAAGACACCTCACTCGCCACGCCGGTGCCTGTAAACCATGTCTCAAGTGTTTGTGGCAGGGTGAACTGCTGATCGGACGTTCCCGTCGCCTTTTTTTGTTCACCTCCCTGCCAGAAATCCCAAGCCGTCTCGGCGAGATTGTTGCATGGAAGAGAGTCCCATAAAATTGCAAGTCCCACTTGAACCGCAGGGTGATCGAAAAATCCAATCCCCTCTGAAGCACCCGCCCGCGCGGTGGCTCCGGTGACCTTACCCTGAACCGCTTCATTCCTCACTACGGCGATAGCTTTATCGCCTGCCGCGCTGGCAGCACCGGATAGCTTCGTCCCAAGTTCAGCACCAAATCCCATCCTCTGCTCCTTTCAAGCCTACCAAAAACATACAATTTATATCATATATTAGTTATAAAAGGGTTAACAGAAAAAAGAGGGTGCCTTTATCCCATAGATGAGTTGCATGATCCTTCTGAAAACGTAACTTAAACATAGCGAGGGGCAGTTTTCTTAGGCATAAGGGATTTAGGACACAGACCAACTGGAAATCAATCATGCAAATCGTTAAAAGAAACGATCGGCAGACTCATCAAAAAGACGGTGCGGAAAAAATAGATGCTGGAGATGTCATCCTGATCGCCCCGCATGAAAAATTCGCATGGATAGGCCATATGGATGTTTTCATCGCGAACGCCCCGCGCTTTGATCCGGCGCAATACCAAGAAACACCCTAACGCGTTAGGCCTCTCTCATGCCCAAGATTTCGACCCATTCCTCGCTTTTTGACGCAGCCCTTCTTGGCGAAGCCGTGAAGGAATCTTTTCTGCGTCTGAACCCTGTTATTCTGGCGCGGAATCCCGTCATGTTTACGGTGGGAGTCTCCAGCGTGCTGGCGACGTTTTTCACCCTGCGAGATGCCGTTCTGGGCTTACCGTTCATCGTCGGCGGGCAAATCGCGCTGTGGCTGTGGATCACCGTTTTATTCGGCAATTTCGCAGAAGCCGTGGCGGAAGGTCGCGGCAAGGCGCAGGCGGAATCGCTGCGGAAAACCAAGACAGAGACTCCGGCCAAAAAAGTAACAAGTGTGGACGCGAAAACATGGGACATCGTTTCGGCCACAAGCCTACGCGTCGGTGATTTAATCGTTGCCGAGGCGGGCGATGTGATCGCGGGCGATGGGGAAATCGTGAAGGGAATCGCGACGGTTGATGAATCCTCGATCACCGGCGAATCCGCCCCTGTCATTCGCGAATCCGGCGGCGACCGCAGCGCGGTGACCGGCGGCACGCGAGTCCTGACCGATCGGATCGTGATCGAAATCAGAGCCAATCCGGGCGAGTCCTTTTTGGATCGCATGATCGGGCTTGTCGAAGGCGCGACGCGTCAGAAGACTCCGAATGAAATCGCGCTCAATATCCTTTTGGTTGGTTTGACGCTTATTTTCCTGATCGTTTGCGTTACCTTGCAGGGTTTTGCCGCCTATAGCGGGGCGATGATTCCGGTTATTTATCTGATCGCGCTGTTGATTACACTAATCCCCACCACTATCGGCGGCTTGCTCTCGGCTATCGGCATTGCGGGGATGGATCGGTTGGTGGCCTTTAATGTTGTCGCAAAATCAGGCCGCGCGGTTGAAGCGGCGGGCGATATCGACACGCTGCTTTTGGATAAAACGGGCACGATTACTCTTGGTAATCGCATGGCCAGCGCGTTTATCCCTGTCGATGGCGCAAGCGAGGAGGAGCTGGCCAAAGCCGCGATGTTGTCTTCTTTGGCGGATGACACGCCGGAAGGAAAATCCATCATCCGGCTGGCAGAAGAAAAATTCGGCTGGCACGCGCAGGATCGTCAAACGCCAGATATGCGTTTTGTTCCTTTCAGCGCCCATACGCGCATGAGCGGCGTGGATACGGATAGTCTTTCTATCCGCAAAGGCGCACCGGATTCCATCCTTATCCTCAGCGGGAATAGCGGCAGCGCGGAAACGCTGCGGTCTGTTGAACGCGTAGCCAAAACGGGCGGCACGCCCTTGCTGGTCGCCCAAGATAAAAAGATTCTGGGTGTTGTGCATCTAAAAGATATTATTAAACCCGGCATTCATGAACGGTTTTCAACGCTGCGGCGCATGGGCATTCGAACCGTGATGATCACCGGCGATAATCCGGTGACAGCGGCCGCCATTGCGGCCGAGGCAGGCGTGGATGATTTTCTTGCCGAAGCCTCGCCCGAGAAAAAGCTAGAGCTGATCCGGCGCGAACAAGCCTCGGGCAAATTGGTCGCCATGTGCGGCGATGGATCGAACGATGCGCCCGCTCTGGCCCAAGCCGATGTCGGCGTTGCCATGAATACGGGCACAAGCGCGGCGCGGGAAGCCGGAAATATGATTGATCTTGACAGTGACCCAACCAAGCTGATCGAGATTGTGATGATCGGGAAACAGCTTTTGATGAGCCGCGGCGCCCTGACGACTTTTTCCATTGCGAACGATGTCGCCAAATATTTTGCCATCATTCCGGCCTTGTTCATGGGCATTTACCCGGGCATGAAGGCGCTGAATTTGATGCGTCTGGCCAGTCCTGAAAGCGCGATTCTGTCGGCTATTATCTTCAACGCCTTGATCCTGATCGCCCTTGTCCCTCTGGCCCTGCGTGGCGTCGCCTATCATCCGGCTCCAGCTTCCGTTATTCTTCGGCGGAATCTGGCAATTTATGGCGGAGGTGGGGTGATCTTGCCCTTTATGGGAATCAAGGCGATCGACCTGATCGTCAGCGGGTTGATGGGATAGACTTCCTTGCGCGGTATTTCCATGAGAAAGACCCCAACCGATTTATTCACGTGCCTTTATACGTTAAGCGCTTTCGTATTTTTGTTATGCACAGGGAGTGCCGCAGCGGACAGAATCTCTGAT
This sequence comes from uncultured Pseudomonadota bacterium, assembly GCA_903824505.1. GTDB lineage: Bacteria > Pseudomonadota > Alphaproteobacteria > UBA9219 > UBA9219 > CAIXLI01. The sequence continues at coordinate 38,342 of CAIJXG010000089.1, forward strand.
TTTCCTGTTACCCTTCCGCTTCTTTTCCTGAATGGCGTCTTGACCCTCTCTGGCCAATTTCGAGCATTTAAGAGGCAGACAAGACTTATCTATCTCTC
>CAIJXG010000090.1 GCA_903824505.1 uncultured Pseudomonadota bacterium
AAGCTTCCAGCCTCCGAGGTCTTTCTGTCGGACGGCATGCCGCCCGTTGGGTGGTTCAGTTCTTATCCCGCCAGGTTCTAGAATAGCGAGGGACCCTCTCCAACCAGCGCTTCTCTTTCAAGAAGCATGAGGGATATATAATGTAGTAAAATGGGAAAGTCAACATGTTTTTTTAAAAAATGTGAAAAATCTTTTTTAGCTCTGAATCTGCATTATGTGTCGTCCAAAATCCACATGAAAGTATTTTAACCATCATTTTTCTCTGGCAATAAGGTATTTGAAAATGGTATATGTTGGCTCAACATGAAACCACACGCTGCATTTACATGAAGGAGTAGACATGAAAGACGCTACGGAAAACGCTATTGTTACAGAAGTTTCTTCTGGATTGCCAAAAAGCACATCCTCTGCACAGATGGCCGAGGCTATTCGGGAACGCACGATAGAGATGATTAGAGGAGCTTCCTTGACCCAAGTCGAAAGCCGTCTTCCCCAATATGTTGGTGTCGTCACGGCTATGATTGAGGAGATGACAATTAAGGATCCCCTGACCTTGGCGCGTGTGGGATCATGGGCACTGAACGAACAGGCCGAGGCCGGATTGGCTCTGTTATCTGCCGTACAACAAGGGCCAAGCCATGAGGCTCTTATCGCTGTTGATGCCTTTGAAGCCGCGCTCCGCGCACGCATAAAGCCGTTGGAAGAAAGGCTAAAGCTGCGGAGAGAGAGAGAGAGAGAGAGAGAGAGAGATGCCCCGAAGTCGGTGTGGAAACAAGATATTCTGAAAGTTTTGGCCTCTCTTACCAAAAGCAAAGAGGATAAGCGCACCGAGCAGTCGTTAGGGTTAAGAACCGAGATTCAGTCCTTGAATGAGGATGCCGTTCTTTTAGGAAAGGTTGTACAAGAAACGGTTGCGGCTGCCGTGAAAATGAAAACCTTGTTGGTTCAATGCAAGGATGTTCCGGCTCTGATCCAAGAACAGGTCACAGAGGCGATGGAGGCTCACGGGGCGGCAGCCGAGAAACTGTATCTCTCGCTTGTGGCCGTGAATGAGTTTCAGCGCGATTTAACCGATACGCAAATCCCCCAACTGGAGCAGAAAGCAGCTTCTGATACAGCCCCTGCGGGTGATGCTGACGACCTGCAGCTGGCCAGAGATGCCGTCGGGTTATTAGAAACGCGACGCACCGATCTGACGGCCGCCCTTCTGAACACATTGCTGCAACGGGGCATGACGGCTGAAATGGGAAAAATTAACGCCGATTCCGCCTTAGAAATGGAACGGCTTGAATCCATCGCGCTCCCCCAAATGTTGACGATGCTTGGCGGATTGGCTCTCCAACAAAGGACGAGTGAAATTATAACCGCCGCGCGTAGCGCCAACCAGATATTAGGCGATACGACGAAGGCAACGGCTGACGGCTTCGCCAAGGTGTTAGAGTTAAGCAGAGCCGCTGACGATGCCAAACTTGATGCGGCTAAAAGTGTTGTTGCGGCAACGACAGAAACTTTGACGGCAATGAAGGCATTTCGTGAACACGAAGCCACGCATATAGAAAAACAGCGAGATGTTCAGGGTCAATTGGCAGAGGCTATAGGCAATTTGCGCGTTGCCGCTGTGCGTATTGGCAATCCGGATCCAAAAACCCAAGCAGCCCTTTTCAACAATGGGGCGGCGCAAGAGGCAACAAATAAAATCGCAGAGATTGCTACAGGGGTCTCTCTTCCCGTATTGCGCGAGCAACAAGCCTTAGGCGAGGCCGCGCTGCCGGAAGGTGAGGGGGGAGTGGAAGAGGCAAAGCCGAAACTTCCGAAAGCAAATACGCCCGCCGATCTTTTCAAAAAGGCTAACACTCTGAAACCAGAAAAGTGAGACTTGGGCTTCATTTCGTGTGGTGCAAAAAATAGAAAAGGGGACCCGTATGGATCAGAAAACAAGGATTGTTCTTAGTAAGATAAACCCTCAAACGCGCCATATTGAGATTTGTAATGATGCTTCTCTTACGGGGGACGACATAGTCTTTATCGCATCAAAAGTTGAAGCCTGTCCCGGCTTAGAAAGCCTGACGATCAAAAGCTGTCCTACAACCGCAGAGAATGCGTGGGGCGATGCTTTAGCTCCAGTGCTTGGGAGGCACCCGACTTTAAGTCGGTTTGTGTTGATCAATCATGGAACGAAGACAACAGACTTTGCCTTAAAGGTCGTAGGCCAGAATAAAAAAATTGGCCTGATGAGTTTTTCTGATTCATCTGCGATTTCCCAAACGAAATATGCTACCCTTTTGGAGCTTATCGCTACAAGTGACTTGCTGACGAATCTTACGCTTCCGTTTGATCCCAGTGATTCAGGGGGTGGGGCTTGGGGTAAAAATAAAATGCCTTTATGGCTAAAGCGGTGCAAAAATTTGATCAGCATCCAATTTACTGAATCATACCATAATTGGGATAAGACCTGGATTGAGGGCTGTGCCAAAAATAGACAAGCAGCTGTCAAACTAATAGAAAAAGTACGAAAGAAGGATTTTAAGACAGTCGACGAGATCATGCTGTTGAACGAGCGCATTCCCGCCGTTATCGCCGTCGGCACGGAAGAGAAAACCCGCGATCAAACCCTTCTCGAGCTTCAAGCTTTGAATGACTTCCTCATCCAAAAATTTGGCACGAGCATCGGACTTGAGCTTTATATAAATAGCGAGATAGTTGAAGCTGTTGAAGAAAAAGCCCTTGTTGTCGTGAAGTCCTCGGCGCTTTCAGAATTGCCGACGATTGAGCTTGCAGCCCAACAAGTTTCACTCCTGTCTGCCGAAGCCATTCGCCAGCAGCTTGAGGGGGGGAAAGACAGCCCCGCGCTCCTTATGAAGCTGGGACAGGAAACTGTGGGTGCTATTAGTGCCATTGCTTTGGCTTCCCTTAACGAGGCGACAGCGCCAACATCCGCAGCCCCGCCACTTCGGTCAATGGCTGACTTTTTGGATAGGCTTGGGGCGGCTAAGTCTATCATCTCTGGACAAACACCGCTGTCACAGAGCCAAGAATTATCGGTAGCTACGTCCCAAACAAAACCGCGCAGAAAGAAAACGCTCTTCACGTGGTTTTCAGGAGGAGAGGCCGAACCAGAAAAGGAAGAACAGCCTGAGGAAAAAACCTTATCCATGCGCACACTGGCCGATGCGGGTCAATTGGCGCGGGAAGCCGGACAGATTTTGCAAAATACGGTTCCATCTTTGACATCGATGGAAGATGACCTTACGAATCAAGTGATAAAGACGCGACAGATTGTTGATGCCTATAGAAAGGTGAGCGAACAACTGTGCCTGATTCGGACTGTTGGGCATGACGTGTTGGCTCAATGGCAGGCTGAGAAAGCAGAGAGCGCTTCCACAGAAAGCGGTCCCCTTTTCGCGGAACAAAGAGAAACGCCCTTTCATATTCAGGCCCTAACCGCGCGGCTAGAGTTTCTTAGTCAAATTCAAATACAAGCCGAAGGACACGCCGCTAGTCACATAACACAGGCGGCTGTCGCGCAAAAACAACTGCTCTGTATGGTTGGCATACTGGGGCAAAATATTCCCATTATGGCTGAAGGTGCCGCCGCTTTTATCAAAGATGTTATGGCGTTGGAACGTGCGGGTACGATTGACGCCATAGCCTCTGTGACAAGAGGAGCAACTGAAACAACAGGCAACAGCACCCGTCTCCTTAGCGCAATGACAACCTTGGCCGCCATAGAAAATCTTGTCAGCAGTACTCAAGACGCCTTGCTGTCTATGAGTACGCAAGCCCAAGACGTCGCGGATCACCTTAATGGAAACGCTGCCCTTGAGCCTTCCCTGCCGGTGGCAAAAGATAGGCTTGGGGCACCAAGTACCGTGAAAGATGAGGCTGTTCCGTAAATGCCGCGATCATCATGCAGGTTTATGATTCCTGTCCTCTACCTCTTCCCCCCTATCAAATTCTCGATCAGGCCGCCGAGGGCTTTGGACATATCCTCGGTGGCTTGGCCGGTGCTGTCGAGGATTTGGGCACCGAGGCTCGCGCCGTTTTTCAGGTGTTTTTCGGGGAATTTGGACTCGATTTCGGTCATGTAATCGTGCCACAGGGCGGCGGGGACGGAACCGCCCGTGACTTTTTTCATGGGGTCGTTGTCGTCATTGCCCATCCAGACGACGCTGGTGGCATCCGCTGTAAAGCCCGCGAACCATGCGTCCTTATAGTCAGAGGTCGTGCCTGTTTTTCCGGCCACTGGGCGGGTGCCGAGGGCGGCGGCTTTGCCTGTACCTGTGCGCAAGACCTCCTCCATCATGCTTGTCAAAGCTTCAACCGCGTCGGCATCAACGGTTTGGGGCGGGGTGACTTGGTTGTGGCGATACAAAACGGCGCCCGAACGGCTGTCGATTTCTGTGATCGCGTAGGGCGTGATCGCCCGCCCGCCTGCCGCCAGAGACGCATAGACTGTCGCGAGTTCCAGCGGCGTGACCTCGCTTGCGCCCAAGGCCAGCGCGGCGTTGCGCTCCAGCGGCGAGGTGATGCCCAAAGCGCGTGCGGTTGCGATGACTCGGTCAGGGCCTACGCGCTCGAACAGGCGCACCGCGACGGTGTTGACGGATTCCGCTAGAGCTTCGCGCGCTGTAATCTCTCCGCGATACCCGCCTTCGTAATTCTCGGGTGCATAGCTGCCGATGCGGATTGGCGCGTCCAGCACTTTTTCATCGGGTTTTAACCCGTCTTCCAGCGCAGCCAGATAGACGATGGGTTTAAAGGAAGACCCGGGCTGACGCAGCGCCTGAGTCGCACGGTTGAATTGGCTTTGACGATAATCCGCACCGCCCGTCAAGGCCCGAATGGCGCCGTCGGGCGCAAGAGTCACGAGGGCGGCTTGGGTGATATTGCGGGCCTGCCCCTGTCGCGTCAGCGTTTCCGCGATATGCCGCTCGGCCGCGCGTTCTGTGGACAGATCCAAGGTCGTTTTCACGATCATGTCCTGTCCCGTATCGTCCAGCATGGGGGCTGTTTTTTCATAGATCCAATCGGCAAAATACCGCCCGTCGCCCCCGCTGCCCGGCTTGCGGGCGGGTTTGGGCGCGGTAGCCAGCGCGATGCGCCGTTCCGATTCGGTGATATAGCCTTCTTCGACCATCGCTTGCAGAACGGTTTTCGCGCGCTCGATCGCTTCAGCCGGATCATGCATCGGGGAATAACGGGACGGGGCACGGAGCAAACCCGCGATGATCGCGGCTTCGCGGATATTCAGGGCCCGCGCGGGTTTGTCGAAGTAAATCCGCGCGGCGGCGTCGATGCCATAGGCCCCTGCGCCCAGATAGACTCGGTTCAGATAGGCGGTCAGGATTTGGTTTTTGGTGTAGGTATGCTCCAGCCACACGGCCAGAATCATTTCCTGAACTTTGCGCTTCATGGCGCGTTCGGGCGAGAGAAACAGATTCTTGGCCAATTGCTGCGTGAGGGTCGAGCCGCCTTGGACGGTGTGTCCTGCGACCACGTTTCGCGCAAGCGCGCGCAAGATCCCCAGAACATCCACGCCAAAGTGATGGTAAAAACGGCGGTCCTCAATGGCAATAATCGCGTGCGGCACGTAGGGGGGCAGCGTGCCCAGCGTCACCGGATCGCCGCCCAGATCTCCGTAACGGGCAAAGACCGTCCCGTCGTTAGATTCAACCGTCACGGACGGGCGGCGCGGGGCTTGAGTCACCTGATGAATATCCGGCAAATCAATCGCGCAATAGACCACATAGAGGAAGGCGGCGATAAAAACCCAAATCCCTATGAGCAAAAAGACGCGCACCAGCGTTCGGCCAATCTTCCGTTCGGGAGGAGGGGCGTGAGGGGATCTCTTTTTCTTGGGCTTGGGCATAAACAAAAATCCGGAAGATGCGTGTAAGATGCCGCAGGATTGTGAAAAAACAAGGGCAGAATGGGGGGGGCAGATTTTGCGTACTCAAACTCTTGCCAGCAATTCTAAAAGTAGGGTGATGGAGGGTTTAGCATGAGGTTGTTTGGATTTTAAGGAGGTTATCTGGGATTTTGAAGGTCGTGAGGGTGAGGAGGAAAGTGTCCCAGTCGGGGAAGATGGCAAGGGTGGCGGCG
>CAIJXG010000091.1 GCA_903824505.1 uncultured Pseudomonadota bacterium
ACATCGTCATTCCGGCGAAAGCCGGAATCCATCGCCGAGCGCCTGCCCCGTGCTCCGACACGGGGTCTGCGAGGCATGAGAATCTCTCATCAATCCACGCTCGATAACATGTTGAGTTTATGGACTCTTGTGCGCGGCAGACACCGCGCGATGGATTCCGGCTTTCGCCGGAATGACGACTTTTTTGCTGCACTTAACCTCTTTTACTAAATAGCCTTGGAATTGCACAATCTATACTCGGGCCCCTTCGGGCCCCCTCACGTTTTGTCCGCGCAAAAGGACGCATCAGCTTCGCTGCGTCCGTGTTTTGCACGGAATCAGCAATTCTAAAGGTAGAGAGAGGTTAACGTGACGAAGGGGCGGTAGAATTCCCTCCACCTTGTCCAACACCCCTCTATTGTCTTCAAGGTCCATGACAAAAAGACGGTGATAAGTGTCGGCATTTTTCACGAAAAAATGAACATCCCCGTCAAGCTGAAAAACCTGCAACAGATGAGCCGCGATGAAATCAGCGCCCTTAGGGATGCGCGTGACAGAGGTGAAACACCCACCCCCTTCTTGTGTTAATTTTACCTTCTTCTCCACCCCCCTCATGTCTGGGCGATGGCGGACGAGGGGAGCGGGACAGAGAAGATCGAGGCGCGGGCAGTCGTGGATTCCGGGCGCGGGGCGTAGATGCGTTTTCTGGCCTCGATCAACAAGACTCCGCCAAGGCTGGGAAAGAGGCAGCGCCCTCCCTTTTCCAACCCATCCGTGAGAGAGAGAACAAGCCGTGAACGAACAGGCGGGACGTAGAGGGCTCCTCGGGCCCGGTCGATTTGAAAGCCTTGGTCTTTCAATAGGGTGCTGATTTGATAAAAAGAATAAGCCTGTCCGGAACCGAAGGGCGTTGCTTTGCTGCGGGCCCAGATTCCGTGACGATTGGGGATGATTAGCAGTAAACGCCCTTCCCCTTTCAGCACGCGGCCGATTTCGTCTAACGCGTCCGCAGGATTGGAGAGATTTTCCAGAAAATGGAGGGCCACGACCCGATCCATCGACGCATCCGCCACAGGCAAGGGAAGCGAGGGAGGCGAAAACACAGAAGCGGGATCCGCGCGAGCAAGCCTTTTGATTTCTTTAGATTCTGTAAAGCCAAACAAACGCCCGCCTTGCGCCGTCAAAACCTCCCAAAGCGGACGGATATCCCCAAGAGCCAGAATTTCCTCGCCTGCTAAGTGGGGCCAAAGCTCCGCCAAACGCGCGGCCAGAAGCCTTTGTGTGAGGATCCCGAGGGGTGTTTGGTAAAAAGAGGTTAGCATGGGGGATCCATCAGCGCGGCATGGCGGCGAAAGGCGGCATCGACCTCTGTCATCGACGCAGGGCAGCCCAACGCGCGGAGAGAGGTGACTCCATACCCCGTAAGGCCGCAGGGCACGATGCCCGAAAAATGAGTCAGATCCGGATCCACATTCAAAGCCAGCCCGTGAAAAGTCACCCATTGTCGCACGCGCACCCCTATGGCGGCGATTTTCTCCTCGTGCCCGTGGCGTGTGACCCAAATGCCTATGCGCCCTGCCCGTCTTTCGCCATGAATCCCAAAATCATTCAAGGCGCGGATGATCCATTCCTCCAGCCGTCCGACATGGGCGCGGATGTCTTTGTCTCGACGGCGCAAATCCAACAGCGCATAGATCACGCGTTGGCCCGGGCCGTGATAGGTATAGGCGCCTCCGCGTCCCGTCTCATAGACCGGAAAACGCGCGGCATCCTTCAGATCCGCAGGATCTGCCGAGGTTCCAGCCGTATAAAGAGGCGGATGTTGCAAAAGCCAGAGCTGCTCCTGTTCCGTTCCCTCAAGGATCCTGCCCACGCGCGACTCCATAGAAGTCTGCGCTTCCGGATAGGCCACAGGGGCGTCGCTGACAAGCCATTCGGGGGAGGAGTGAACCATCCGTTCCCTTATAGCGTAGATGCGCCAGAAACCAAAGCAGCTGTTCTGTTTTCTTTATTTCATGTGCGTCCTGTTCTTTCTTTTGGTTTCGTTGATCCTTGATAAAGTGGTAACAAGGAAAAGCCGCGCGGCTTCCGTCTTCCGGAGCCTCTTCACACAAGGCCGCTTGCGTTCTGGGCCTGTCAAGCTTCCAGCGCATGGGGTCTTGTGTAGGGCGGCATGCCGCCCTTCTGGATGGAGGATTCTCGGATCCCAGCAGGGTCGCGAATACCCGGGGGAGAAGATCCAGCCAGTGCTTCCCTTTCAAGAAGCGTGAGGGATATATAACGCAGCAAAATGGGAAAGTCAACATGTTTTTTTAAAAAATGTGAAAAATCTTTTTACCCCTCCCCTGCCGCTTTACACAAGCCGCGCTTGGTGGACTGCCGCCTCGATAAAAGAGGTGAAGAGAGGATGGGGGGCGAGGGGTTGGGATTTCAGCTCGGGATGGAACTGGACACCGATGAACCACGGGTGATCGGGACGTTCGACGATTTCGGGTAACTGGCCGTCCGGCGACAGGCCACAGAAGCGAAGCCCTGCTTTTTCTAAAATATCCCGATAGGTGATGTTGACTTCATAGCGATGGCGGTGGCGTTCATTGATACGATCCGCGCGGTAAATCTGGTGGACTTTGCTGTCTTTTTGTAACGCGCAGGGATAGGCGCCGAGCCGCATAGTACCCCCTAGATCGCCGTTCGAGGGGCGCGTTTCAAGCTGGTTGCCTTTCACCCATTCGGTCATCAGACCGATGACGGCCTCTCCGGCAGAGCCAAATTCACTGGAGGTCGCCGTGGGTATGCCGCCCAAATTCCGCGCGGCCTCGATCACCGCCATTTGCATGCCGAAACAGATTCCGAAATAGGGGATTTTTTGCTCGCGGGCGAATTGCGCCGCGCGAATTTTGCCTTCGGTTCCGCGTTCGCCAAAACCGCCTGGCACGAGGATTCCATTCACGCCGTCCAGAGCCGAAAGCGCGCCGTCTTTTTCAAACACCTGCGAGTCGAGCCAGCTAAGATTGACGCGCACATTATTCGCGATTCCGCCATGCGCCAGCGCCTCAGCCAGCGATTTATAGCTGTCGAGCAGGCTTGTATATTTACCCACAATGGCGATGGTGACCTCGCCTTCCGGTTCGCGCGCCCGTTGGACGATCTTTTTCCATGGAGTCAGGTCCGGTTTTTCCGTGGCCGGCAGGCCGAAATAACGCAAGACTTGTTCATCGAAACCCTGTTCGTGATATTTGACAGGGACATCGTAGATCGTATCGACATCCAAGGCTTCAATCACGCATTCGGGCTTGATGTTACAGAAAAGGCCGATTTTCTTGCGCTCGCCTTCGGGAATGGATCGCTCGGACCGACAGAGCAGGATTTCGGGCTGGATACCGACGCTTAGCAATTCGCGCACAGAATGTTGGGTCGGCTTGGTCTTTAGCTCGCCCGCCGATTTGATAAAGGGCAGGAGCGTGACATGGATGAAGAGGCAGTTTTCATGCCCCATTTCATTACGAAACTGGCGGATTGCCTCAAGGAAAGGCAGGCCTTCGATATCGCCCACCGTGCCGCCGATTTCACACAAACAGAAATCCTCGTCCGTCAGATCGGCGCGGATAAAATCTTTAATCGCGTCCGTGACATGGGGGATGACCTGCACCGTCGCACCCAGATAATCGCCCCGCCGCTCTTTGGCAATGACGCTGGAGTAAATTTTGCCGGACGTCACATTATCGCTTTGGCGCGAGGGCACGCCCGTAAACCGTTCGTAATGTCCCAGATCCAGATCCGTTTCCGCCCCATCGTCGGTGACATAGACCTCACCATGCTGAGTGGGCGACATCGTGCCCGGATCGACGTTCAGATAGGGATCGAGCTTGCGTAAGCGCACTTTGTATCCGCGGGCGCGGAGCAACGCGCCCAGCGCGGAGGAGGCGATCCCCTTCCCCAGCGAGGATACCACGCCGCCAGTGATAAAGATAAAACGAGGGGAAGAAAAATTAGACATGCGTTACACTTTCAGGACTTGCTGGTTCTTCAAAAGCTCTCAGCCACTTTGCTTCTGCGCGCATATTTTGAGGAGCCTCTAGTTTGAACCGGTCGAAGATATACCCGCCGCAGAGATCAAGCAATGCTGTCGGCGTTTCTATATCCACTTTTGCCTGAGGATCTTGGAGCGCTTGACTCATAAAAGCCTCTAAGCGCTGCGCAAAAGCGGGGTCGCATGCGTGTAAAGATCGCGACAGGTACTTACCTGTAGCGATAAAACGCCCGTCGATCCGCAAGCGCAATTCGCCTATTGTTTCATAAAGGGCGTACAAAAGGGACGCGCGTTCTCCGAAGGGACGCTCATCTTTTAAATCGTCAATTTTATCCCCGACAAGATAACGCAGAAGGTCGATGCGCCAAGCAGGGGTTTCGAGGCCCTTTGACAAAATGTCTCGCGCGTAGCGTTGTAACTGCGTGGATTCTTGAGTTTTCGCAGGCAAGACAATCCCTGTTGCCACCATATGGTGCATGGCAGGGGTAGCCTTTTTTAAATCATCTTCCATAAAGGCCTGAAGAGTTTCCGCATCATGGACAAAAGCCTCAACGGGAACGTCTTCGTAGAAGAAGGATTCTCGGTAGGCCGTGGGCAGGTTTTTGTAGACCACGACCAGATCAATATCCGAGTGAGGGGCTCCCTGCCCCCGAATAATGGATCCAGAGGCGACGGCAAAGGAGGCTTCCGGATAACGGGAAGAAAAAATCTCCCTTGAAAGGCGAAGCGCTTTTTCGCGTGTTATGGATTCTTTTTGTATCACCGCAACACCCCTTCGCCGTGAGTCCGTTTTTCTTTATCCTGTAGGGAATCAACAGCCTCAAAATATATCGTAGCGAAAAGGTTGCTTTGATCCGCTTTATTCCATTGAACGGAAAAAGGGATGCCTAAAGAATAAATTTGGTTCATGTTGAAATTTTTTGGAACCACTAACGCAAAGGGACGTTTCGTGCGACGGGCCGCGTCAATAAGATCCCGTCCATCAGGGGAAAACATGTCAAGATTAAAGATCTTTTCTTTGGAATAATCGGGGCCTCCCCAAGGAGGATCAAAAAAGAGGCTGTCAAAAGAAAGCTCGCCAGAGGCTAAGATGTCTTTTATGTCGGCGTGAATGAATCGTATTTTGTCCTCAACACCGTAAATTTTTGCGTTATGCCGCGCCATTTCAAGTTTTCCTTTGTTGTTATCGATAGAAATAACGCTTTTTTTGTATCGGGCAAATCCTATGGCACTGCCGCCAACGCCACAAAAACCGTCCAAAACACAAGATCCGGGCAGGGACCGAGCAATATCACTGGCTATGCTTTCTGGCTTGGCTGAGTATAACCCCTCTCGATCCAGTTGAATCCCTTCATCAAAACGAGAAAAAAGAAAATACCTCTGATCCCAATATTTTTGGGTATCAGCGCCGAACGGAGAAGACGTTTGCATAAAACCCTCAGAAGGTCGTTCTAAAAGATCAGAAAAGCGTTCATCTCAAAACCCATTCGCCGTGAGTCTTGATCTCCCTATACATGGCATCGGGGGCTAAATCCAGTTCACCCGGCCATGTGACATAACCGTTTTCTACATAGGCTTTTTTAAAAAATTCAGGATCTTTCAGAATCTCAAAGACCCCGCGCAAGCGCGACGGTTCGAAGCGCACAGAACCGCTCAGTCCATCAACAAAACGTACCGACAAAGTAAGATTTCCTTCCGGTTTGACGGTGAGGACATCGGCCCAATCCATGGATCTCTCCTTTACGCGAGGGGCGGAATTTTCTCGGGACGAGCGTCATGACGACACAGATCCCAGTCTCTAAGCAAGGCTGCCTTGTGTTGCTTAGCCCACAGTTTCACAAGCCTGTAGGCTTGCGGCGGCAATTTTCCTGCAACGATTTTAAGCGTCTCGATCTCAACCGCAGCTTTGTATTCTCCCTATTGAACATGAAAATGCGGTGGGGCATGGTCTTCCCAGAACATTTGAATCAGAATGCCATAAAAAAACGCTGATCGTTGGCATAGGGTGCCTTTCCAAAAACGGCTTATCGTCGCCCTGTTTCCCGCACATAGCTGTTGGGACGCATTTCGTACCGATCTATAATCTGGTCAATCAGTCGGGCGTTGAACATCTCGCGCAAGCCGTTATCAATCAGTTCTTTAAAGGCAAAGTCGTCCGAAGGCAAAAGAATGATATTCGGCACGACCAGCAAAGGTTTATCCGTGGGCGTGATAGGCTTTAACCTTGTCCGGTTATGCCGCATAAATTCATCAATCGGCGTAGGCTCTGCAAAGACGATGTCGGCTTTGCCTGTTGTGACTTGTAGGATCAAATCACTGAAATGAGAGGATTGAGGCAAGGAAACCTGTTGCGCATGCGGGAAAAATTGATGCGCAAAAACGCTTGTCTGTTCGCCGTCTAGCGTTGCGATTTTGATCGAGGAATTGTCCAGAGCTTTAAGATCGCTGGTTAGATTCGTGTTGCCTTCTTTGGCCCAAATATGAACGGGACTATCATATAAAGGCAGAGAAAAATCGGCCTGACGCGCGCGGGGTGCTGTCACGGATACGGGCGAACAAATCATGTCATATCGCTTGGTATGCAGGCCTTCGATTTGCTCGGCCCAGCCTATTTCTTCAACCCAATCGACTTTAAGCATCAGATTTTCGGCCAAACGCGAAATAATGTCATAATAAATGCCGCTCAGTTTTCCCGTATTCGGATCTTTTATCAAGCCGACGGAGTAAGGCGTATAGCCGCAGCGGATCGTCCCCGTCCGCATGACTCGCTCATAGGCCGTTTCTTTTTTCAAAAATTGCGGCGTTTTTTGGAAATGGATGCTTACGCCCCACGAGATCACGGCCGCAAGGAGCGCGCTGACAAGAAGGGTGAAAGTTCTATCCATAGGGGGCACCTCTTTAAGAAATGCCGATCTTCCGGCCTTGGAGGGACTAAAATAGCCCTCCTTTCATAAGCGCGGCAAGTGAAAACGGAAGCGCAAAAAGAACCCCCGCAAGAAGATCCTCTTGCGGGGGCTGATTTTCTTTATGGCAGAAGACGTTGCCTACTTCGCCTGCATCATCGCTACGGCCGTGTCCGACATGCGGTTTGAAAAGCCCCATTCATTGTCATACCAGCTCAGCACGCGCACAAAGGTGCCCGCGATGACTTTCGTTTCATTCAACGCGAAGATCGACGAGCGTTTGTCGTGGTTGAAGTCGGTTGAGACCAGCTCTTCGGTATAGGTTCCCAAGATGCCCTTCAGCGCGCCGTTTGAGGCATCCAGAATGGCCTTGTTGATTTCCTCAACCGTTGTCGGACGCTTGGCAACAAATTTGAAATCCACGACCGAGACATTCGGCGTTGGCACACGGATCGCCGTCCCGTCCAGCTTGCCCTTCAGTGCGGGTAGAACCTTGCCCACGGCCTTGGCCGCGCCGGTCGATGTCGGGATCATGTTCAGCGCGGCCGCGCGGGCGCGGTGCAGATCGCTGTGCATCGTATCCACGACGCGCTGGTCGCCCGTGTAGGAATGGATCGTGGTCATAAAGCCATGCTCAATCCCGATCGAGTCATTCAGAACAGACGCCACGGGCGCAAGGCAATTTGTCGTACAAGACGCGTTCGAAACAATCGTGTGCGCTGCTTTCAGATTGGCATGATTGACGCCATAAACGACCGTCAGATCCTCGTCCGTCGCGGGGGCGGAAATCAGAACCTTCTTCGCGCCCGCTTGCAGGTGCTTGCCCGCGTCGTCGCGCTTCGTAAAGCGGCCGGAACATTCCATCGCCACATCGATGCCCAACGAATCCCATCCCAATTTAGTGGGGTCTGAAACCTGCAAGCCCTTCACGCGCTTGCCGTTGATGATCAGATCATTGCCGTCAACCGACACCTCGCCATTAAAACGCCCATGCGTCGAATCATATTTCAAAAGATGCGCGTTGGTTTCGGCCGAGGCGAGATCGTTGATCGCGACAATTTCAAGATCCTCGCGGCCGGATTCAAACGCGGCCCGCAAAACCAGCCGCCCGATGCGGCCAAACCCATTGATGGAAACACGAATGGTCATAGAAACTCCTGTAGGTGAAGGCTTGAGATGAAGACGCCCTTCTCTAGAAGACGTTAGGGCGTCTGGCAAGGGGGGATCATAGAGTCAAAAGCCGAAGCACGTGCGCACGATCCACGGCCCACAAGAAAGTCGAGAGCCGAGGGCCCGCGTCGCGGGTGATGAGCAGCTGATAAACATCTTTAAAAAAAGCACGTTGGGCGAGTTTGGTTTCCTTCTCGCTTAAGGACGGGTCTTTGGGAATGGCGTAAACTTGTTCCTCAAGCGCGGCGATGGAGGCACTGTCCTCTTCCAGAATCGCCCGCAGTTTCGCGATATGGGCGCGTCGTTTTTCATCCATCGCACCCGCATAATCTAGGTGAGGCTCTGTCCGTAATGCTATGATTTCTTCGGGATTATAGGTCGTGAGCCATGCCTTGGCTTTAGGCAGGCGCCGCGCCGCTGAGGGGGCACTGCAGGGAATGCCGGATTTCTCAGCCAAAGCGGAGAGCTTATCTTCTTGCCATTGGGTGATTTGGCCTAAAGCAACCGCTTGTTTGAAGGCCAAAGGGGTCTCATCTTTGGGGGCGACTCCGCTAAAGGCTAGAATTTTCTGCTGGGCGGGCGAGGAGTCGCCGCGCCGCAACCCCGCAACCTCGCGATCAAATTCGTCATATTGGCGATAGATTTCGGTATCAAAAGCCAGATTGAAACTTTGCATGGGCACGCGCCGCAGATACAGCCATTTCAAAAGTTCAGGTTCATAAATATCCAGCAAAGTGCCGGGAGAGATCGCGTTGCCCTTCGATCCCGACATCTTGCCGTTCATCCCCTGAATCCCAACAAATTCATAGCACTGAAAAACGGGGGCCGGACGATCGAACAATTCGCGCGCGAGGGCAGAGTTTACATCATGGCTGCCACCCGCTGTTCCATGATCTTTACCGGCAGGCTCAAAATGCACCTGTTCTTCCCGCCAGCGCATCGCCCAGTCCAGCTTCCACGGCAATTTGACGATGGGCGTTTCCTTGAAGTCGATCTGCTCGACCTTGTCTGTCAGCAGACAACGATAGGTTAGTTTTGTCCCGCCATCATAGGACAGAATCTCGACCTTGTCCGCGCCGGAAAAGCGCGAATAGACGGTGACGGGAAAATAAGTCCGCCGGAAGGTGTCCGGATCAAGGCCCTTTTCCTGATTGCCCTTTTCGGTTTTAAACCGCAACTGGATCTCAGCTGCCTGTTCGCGGTGTTGAAGGACATGAGCGATCTGATCCGCATAGCGGCCAGAGGTATATTCCTGCGTCTGATAGCGATAATCGAGTGTGATCCCCAAGGCACGCATCGCCTCTTCAAACTCGACTTCGAAACGACGCGCATAAGAGGGATAGGTTCCCTCCGGATCGGGGACTCCGGTCAAAGGCATCCCGATATAGCGGGAGAAAGAGGGATCAACCCCGGCCG
Organism: uncultured Pseudomonadota bacterium; assembly: GCA_903824505.1. GTDB lineage: Bacteria > Pseudomonadota > Alphaproteobacteria > UBA9219 > UBA9219 > CAIXLI01. The sequence goes on from CAIJXG010000091.1 coordinate 9,499, forward strand.
GAACTTTACGAAAACGGTCGTATTCGTCCCATGAGAACAACAGCCTGACTTTTTTGCCCCGCGCCTCTAGCTCTCGTGCGAGGGCGTAAGAAGTCATCACGTCGCGGAAATTGCCGAAATGAACGATACCGGACGGGCTGATCCCCGCCGCGCAGGTGTAAAGCGGCTGATCGGGAAAGACCTCGAGAACCTTATCCGCCACGCGGCCAACCCACAGCCCATCGCCAGCTTCGCCTTGGGGGGCGTTTAAAACGGAAGAAGTCGAGACATCGAAAGCCTGATCTTGAGACACAAGAAAACCTTTGGAGAGGGAAAAAGGAAGAGGCGCACTCTTTTGCTTTTAGGCGCAGAAGAAACAGAACGACAGGACGCTGAGATTTTTTGACGGGACAAAAACGAAAACCGCACGCCTGTATTGTGGACATACAGGCAAGGTTTTTGGGTTTGTCCCAGCGAAAAAGATCAAGTCAAATCCTTTCTTTTTAGGTGACGCAGGGCACTAGGGCCCTACTGAATGAAGACTTTATCAAAGCCATAGGATTGATTGCAATAGAATCTTCCCTCGGCTTTCTTCAAGAGACAGGGCGCCGATCTTTCTTTTCTTGCCGTTTTAGGCCACTCTGCCCCCCCATGAGGAAGAAAGAGTCTTTTATGGATAAGACTGCACATATCAAACGTTACCTGCCTTGGGTTGTGGCGACATCTCTGTTTATGGAGCAGTTGGATTCCACGATTGTGAATACCGCTATTCCGTCGATTGCCGCCAGTTTACATGTGACGCCCCTAAGCCTGAAATCTGTTGTCGCCAGCTATATTCTCAGCCTTGCGGTCTGTATTCCTCTGAGCGGTTGGGTAGCAGATCGGTTTGGTACACGTCGCGTTTTTGCGGCAGCGATTGCCTTGTTTACCCTCTCTTCCGTTTTGTGTGGCCTGTCCGACAATGCGCTGATGATGGTAGCAGCCCGCATTCTTCAGGGTATCAGCGGGGCGATGATGGTGCCTGTCGGACGGCTGACGATTGTCCGAACATTTCCAAAGTCTGAGCTATTGCATGCGATGAATTTCGTTATCCTTCCGGCGTTACTCGGGCCTTTGTTGGGGCCAACGATCGGCGGTCTGATCGTGCATTGGCTATCTTGGCGTGATATTTTCTTTGTGAATGTGCCAATTGGTCTGATGGCGCTGGTGCTTATTTACCGCTATATGCCGAATTATTACGGCGATAAACGACGGTCTTTGGATATTCCCGGGCTTATCCTCTTTAGCTCTGGTGCGGCCCTATTATCGTGGGTTTTAGAAATTTTCGGCGAACATCACGTTTCAACGCCTCTGATTGTCATGCTTTTGATTGTTTCATTTGGCTTTTTGGGCGGCTATTTTTTTCATGCGCGGCGATGTGCCTATCCGTTACTGCAGCTTGCTCTGTTCCGAATTCGAACATTCCGCGTGTCGGTCGTCGGCGGCTTTATCACGCGACTTGGCGTTGGAGGCTTGCCGTTTTTGATGCCGCTTTTGTATCAGCTTGGCCTTGGTCTTCCCGCTTGGCACTCTGGCCTTCTTATGATGCCAACTGCCGCAGCTGCTATCGGCATGAAGTTTGTTGCGGAGCCGATTCTGCAACGCTTTGGCTACCGCAAGGTTTTAATCGTCAACACGCTGATGATCGGCATCGTCATATTGAGCTTTGCCAGCGTTACTCCGGAGACGCCGCAGATCAATATTGTCCTGCGTAGCCTTGCGCTAGGGTTTTTCAATTCGCTGCAATTCTCGAGCATGAACAGCATGGCCTATGCCGATATAGCCCAAGAAGAGTCCAGCATGGCCAGCACGATATTCAGCTCGCTGCAACAAATGTCCCTCAGTTTCGGGCTTGCCTGCGGCTCCTTTGTGGTAGCTTGGTATCTGGGCGACATGCCTCAATCGAATCATGTAGCCATCATCGGTGCCTTACATCATGCGTTCATCATTTTGGGGCTTATAACAGGGCTATCCTCTCTGTTCTTTTTGACTTTGAAATCAAGAGATGGTGAAAATGTCAGCCATGCACACAGGGAGAAGAGATAGGGGCCTTATCAAGGGCACGTTTTTCTTCCAAACCACGCAAAGAGGAGCCTCCATTCTTGTTGATGCGCCCTGATATACTCGGGTCCTTCGGAACCCGAACGTTTTCCAAGGAAACCGAGTATACAAACCTGTTTGAACGCATCCGGCGCACTCTCACGCTTATGCCGCACGACATGCTTCTTTTGGCCCTGATCAACGGGCTTTCCAGCATGGCGTTAAGCGGGGCAGCCATTTTTGGCATTCTGTCCGTTCTCAGCGGCTCCAGCTTTCTGCATGGGCTGACGGGGCTTGCGGCCTATATCGGATTAATGGCAACAGCGACTTTTGTCGGATATTTGGGAGTCTGTCGGTTCGCGGCCGCGCGGGGCGTTCGCGTACGCCGAATCCTTGCGGCCGTTTTTATCACGCACGCGCTGGGGTTTCTGGGAGCAGCTCTTGTGCATCCGATTTGTGTCGCCCTCTCGGCCGGACTCGGGCTTGGCATGTTTTACGCCGTTTTTATGCTCAAGAGCCTGAATAAAGTTGCCAATTCTGATCGAGATTCCTACGCGACGCTGAATGCCGTTATCCAGCGTGCCGTTGCGCTTTTGGCTCCCGTGATTGGCGCGGCAACTCTTTATGCCAGCCGCTTTCTGATAGGGCTTGAAAACCCGCTTCTTCCGACTTTTTTGACCTTTGCGCTGGGCGTTCTTATCGCCCTCCCCCTGATTTCTCGTCTGCCGGATGAGCCTCTGCCCTGCAGCATCACTTTTCCGATGCGCCGCGCCTTGACTTCAAGCGCACCCCGCACGCTCGGTGTTTTTTGGGCAGTCATTATCTGCGAATGTCTGATGAATCCGATTCTGATGATCTCCAGCCTCGCGCTTTTAGGTGGGATCGCGGAAACAGGAGGATTCGCGTCTTTTGTCTCTGCCGGCGCTGTTTTGTCTGTCGGGTTAACGCATTTTATTCGCGTGCCTGAAAAACGCTGGATTGTTTTGGGCGGCTCACTTGTTGTCATCGGCATTGGGTTTTTGGCTTTTGCGGAAGTTTCCACGCTGCCTTTTCTTTTGGGGGCCGGTGTGATCCTCGCCCTTTTTCGCGTTAATTATAGCGCGGCATGGTACGCGTTTTCATCTCGTTTGATGGAGGTCGAATGGGGGCATTTGGGAAAGAATCAAGCGCTGGCGATCGGCGAGATTTTGGTGCTTGCGGCGCGTGTATCTGTCGCTTTGTTTGTCCTTGTCTGCGGTCTTTTAGACCTTGATCTGAAAACAGCGCTGCATGCGCTTTTGGGGCTTTATCTTGTCGCAGCTGTGGCCACGATTCCGCTGGCAAAGCTGTGTGAGAAAAGCCATGGAAGCGGAAAATTGGTCGCCCCTGACGTGTAGGGGATTTGGGATTCAGAGGAAGTCCGAATCTATATAATCGGCGTGCCCACGTCGCTCACCAACCAGCGGCTGCGGAGTTCGGTGTGGCGCATGGCAAACCACTGAAGGGCGATGAGAGCTTGGGAACAGCGAATCTTCTGCGTGTAGAGAAGATTGATGGCCTGCATCGCATCTATGACATGAATGCGGATATCTTCGCCTTCCTCTTGAAGGCCAAAAATACCGTCTTCGGCCGGGGCCTCGATACGCCCGACGTAAAGATGGATATATTCCGACGTCCCACCCGAACTTGGGAAGTAAGAGGCAATCGGTAATAAGTCTAAGATAACGCATCCCGCCTCTTCCAAGGCTTCTCGACGCGCCGCTTGTTCAGGCGTTTCGCCGCTATCCACAACACCGGCCACAATTTCGATCATCCACGGATCCTGCCCCGACAGCGCGGGCGCGGGCCGATATTGTTCCAGCAACACAACCTTGTCATGCTGTGGATCAAATAGAAGAACCGTTGCAATGTCCCCACCGCGCTGAAAAATTTCTCGCGTGAAGACATCCGCCTGCCCACCGTCAAAACGGTCGCGCTGGATATGCAGGCGATCAACGCGAAAATAGCCCTGAAACAGAACTTCGCGGCGTAGTATAGCGTGTTTGCGTTCGGTCACAGATTTGGACTCAAGAGAAGATAAGCGCGTGTTTTTTTCCGATGGTAAAGCCGCACGCCCTCTCCTCCATGTTTTCATGGAGGGAGGAGAGGGGGGGGTGAGGGGGGCTCTTTGTGACCATCGAAAAGTGTTTCTTTATATGGCGTTAGACTCTTAAACAAAGCCCCCCTCACCCCAACCCTCTCCCCCCGCTACGCGGGTGGGAGGGGGAGTTCTCGCGGTACTGTTTGTCCTAAAATCTGGAGCGGTTATTTCCTCATGAGTCCTTTGTTAATCCACCAGAACCGATGTTCCTGCGAAACGCGCGGCGCGGCCAAGTTGCTCTTCAATGCGGATCAGCTGGTTATATTTCGCCAATCTGTCCGAACGCGCGAGCGAGCCTGTTTTGATCTGCCCGCAATTCGTGGCAACCGCCAGATCCGCAATCGTCGAATCCTCAGTCTCGCCCGAGCGATGGGACATAACCGCGCGATACCCCGCTTTATGGGCCATTTCAACCGCTTCCAGCGTTTCGCTGAGCGTGCCGATTTGGTTGACCTTAATCAGAATGGCATTCGCCAAGCCGCGATCAATGCCGTCGGCCAGACGCGTGGGGTTCGTCACGAACAAATCGTCGCCGACCAGCTGAATCTTGTCGCCCAAGGCTTCCGTCAGCATCGCCCAGCCTTCGAAATCATCTTCCGAGAGTCCGTCCTCGATCGAGAAAATCGGGAAACGAGCGCACAGATCAGCGTAGTAACGCACCATTTGTTCAGCGGTCAGAACTTTGCGCTCTCCCGTTAGCTGATAGCGGCCGTCTTTGTAAAACTCGGTCGCAGCGGAATCGAGCGCGATCATGACATCTTCGCCCGGTGTATAGCCCGCCTTTTCGGTTGCACGGAGAATAAAGCTGATCGCTTCATCGGCTGAGGCCAGCGCGGGGGCAAAGCCGCCTTCATCACCCACATTGGTATTGTGGTTCACTTCTTTCAGAAGCTTTTTCAGCGTATGAAAAATTTCCGATCCCATTCGCACGGCGTCCGAAAAAGTCTCGGCCCCCACCGGAACGATCATGAATTCTTGAATATCAATCGGATTGTCGGCATGCGCCCCCCCATTGATGATGTTCATCATCGGCACGGGCAGCAACGAGGCCGACACGCCCCCGACATAGCGGTACAAAGGCAACCGCGCTTCTTGCGCTGCCGCTTTGGCAACCGCAAGGCTGACTCCCAGAATGGCATTCGCGCCCAGACGCGCCTTGTTCGGGGTGCCGTCCAGCTCGATCAGCGCGGCGTCCAGAGTCGTTTGATCCTCGGCCTCCATGCCCAGAACGGCTTCTGTTATTTCTTCATTCACCGCTTCGACAGCCCGCAAAACGCCTTTGCCCATATAGCGGGCGGCATCGCCATCGCGGAGTTCCACCGCTTCATGTGCCCCCGTTGACGCACCCGACGGAACGGCAGCGCGTCCAAACGCGCCACTTTCCAAAATGACATCAACCTCGACGGTTGGATTGCCGCGACTGTCAAGAATTTCGCGCCCGTGCAACGCAGCGATAATGGACATGAGAGATCTCCGAGGTGAAAGGGTTCAGCCAGACACAATCATAGCTTGGAGCGAAAGGCAAGAGACTCGAAAAGCGCGCTTTAAAAAGGCACATCGAAAAGTCCTGTGCAACCGAGGGCGGGGGTGACGATGCTGGAAAGAGGACTCTGAAAAACATCAAATTGTGCCCCGTCAAAGTATACCTTACCCTTGCTGCGGTGTTCGCTGCCCCCAATACCGCATAACATCCGCGATGCGGCGGCGTTGGGATTCTGCCATTGGATAGGCCATTGGATAGGATCGAGCGTTTTCAGATCCGCCCAGACAATCGCGGTGGATTCATCGTCCGTGGACAGGGTTTCTTCGGATGTGGTCGCCGCAAAAAGAACCGAGAATTCGCGCCGGACTTCGCCATCGGAATAGGCTATCCGCACCATGGGATCGGTATAGGTTCCAATCAGGCCGGTGATTTCGATGTCAAGGCCTGTTTCCTCCTTCACTTCGCGGCGGGCGCAATCGGGTAAGGACTCGTCCCACTCCATCACGCCGCCGGGCATGGACCAAAAACCGCTGTCGCGGCGCTTGACGAGCAACAGGCGCTCTTTGTTGAAAACCGCAACGGCTGCGGCGGGCTTCAGCGCATTGGCGGGGGGCGCATCGCCGATCTGGGCGGAAAGATCAAGCCGTTCGACTCGCAGTTTTTCTTCGGCCCACGCTTGCTGTTCGGGCGTGACCGAGACCAGCTCTTTATCATTGCCGGACGGGTATTTGATGAAAAGAATCCGCGTGTCCTGTTTGATACGCTGCAGATAGGATGTCCCTTGCGTAATGGTATAAAAATCGCCCGTGCGAAAGCGATGCACTGCGCCTGTGTCGATATCCAGATATTCCGTCATGCCTTTCAGCACATACTGATATTGCGTCGCGCGGGCGTGGCGATGAGCAGCCTCCCACGTCGCTTGCGGATAAGAGGAGATTCCGATTTCAAGATTACAATCCTCGATAAAGGCGAGTTCCTGTGAGCGTTCCAGCTTGCCGAGCAGATACCGCCGCGTCGTTTTGTCTAGGCTTTGCTCAATCGCTTCGGTGGCGAGACGATGAAAGGGCATAAGCAGGGCCTCCTTTAGACAGGTGGCGTTGGATCAAAGACAGGCGGCGTCCCCTGAAAGCGGAACGCGCCATGATGAGTCAGACGGCACAGGGGATCGAGCCAGACTTTTCCACCGATCGCGCGCCAGCGATGACAGAAGGCGAAATCCTCGCTGAGATAAATGTTTGTCCCGGGCTCAATCATGCAATCAAACAGGGCATAAAGGCTGTCGCTGCGCTCTTTGGGGATTGGATAGACATGCGCGACATCGTATTTCGTTTCGGGATAAGCGAGGATCATGCGCTCGAGACACGAGCGCCGCATCAGCATAAAGCCGGTGCCTGCATAGACTCCTGAAACGCAGCCGTTGCGGTATTCGCGGTCTTTTTCGGGGGTGGGGAGACCGACAAAATGCAACCCAGATTCGGCCATTTGCTCCACGCTTGTTTCGGGCGTGAGCCGTTGTTTCGCCTGCGCCCAGTCGAAATTCTTGACCGGATACATGCCCGCGACCAGATCATGGTCAAAGCTTAGCATCCGGTGGACATCTTCGGCGCGGAACGAGATATCCGCATCGATAAACATCAGATGCGTGGCTTGTTTCATCTCTAGAAACGTCGCGACCAACTTATTGCGGCTGCGCGTAATCAGCGAATCACCCCCCAAAAGCGCGAGGCTGACCTGAAAGCCGTTGGACGCCGCATAGGTCATCAGCTGAATGATGGATTCCATATAGCCCTGCAGGACCATGCCCCCGTAACAAGGGGTGCCGATAAGGATCAAAGGGGTCATGGGGCGCATCGGGACAAAAGAGGGGAAAAGCGCCCCAGAGTGAGGCGTAACCGCGCATGAAGGCAAGAAGATTCCGCAGGTATGCGCCACGAAGAAAAACGCGGGACAAACCATCTTGAAAATCCTAAAAACATACGCCACAAAGAAGTCACATTTCGGGGACAGAATCCCCTCCCACCCCCCTCTTTCTCAGAAGGCTGATCCATGACAAATCACAGGTCTGTCTTTGCCGCTTTGTTCGGCGCTTTCTTGCTTCTTCTTTCGGCTTCGCCGTCCGCTTTCGCGCATAGCGGCCCACCCGGATTCGCGGATCTGGCGGAAAAGCTTTTGCCGGCTGTCGTGAATGTGTCGACCACGCAGACCGTTTCGGCGCATGAGGATATGGACTTTCCTGAGTTTCAATTCCCGCCCGGCTCACCGTTTGAGGAATTTTTTAAGGAATTCCGGCACCAGCAACACCCCCCCCAAGGTGCCCCTCAAAAGCATAAAGCCACGGCGCTTGGCTCCGGCTTTATCATTGATTCGGCGGGCTATATCGTCACCAATAACCATGTGATTGATGGGGCGGATTCCGTTACCGTCATTTTGCAAGATGACACGAATCTCCCCGCGACCGTCGTTGGGCGTGATAAGAAAACCGACATCGCGTTATTGAAAGTCACGCCCAAGAAGCCTTTGCCGGCCGTTTCTTTCGGTGACAGCGACAAAGTGCGTGTGGGCGATTGGATTTTGGCTATCGGAAATCCCTATGGCTTAGGCGGCACTGTCACTTCCGGGATTATCTCGGCGCGCGCACGGGATATTCGATCCGGCCCCTATGATGATTATTTGCAGACCGATGCCCCCATCAATCGGGGGAATTCCGGTGGCCCCATGTTTGATATGGATGGGAATGTGGTTGGCATCAATGCCGCGATTTTCTCTCCGTCCGGAGGGTCTATCGGTATCGGTTTTGCGATCCCGTCCGCTTTGGCGAAAAATATCGTCGCGCAGCTGAAGGATCAAGGCCATATCCGCCGCGGCTGGCTGGGCGTGCATATCCAAAATGTGACTCAGGATATTGCTGACGGGTTTGGGCTTGGCCAACAGCGCGGCGCGTTGGTCGCCAGCGTCACGCCAGACTCGCCCGCTTCCAAAGGAGGCGTACAAGCGGGGGATGTTATTCTTACCTTCGATGGGAAAGATGTCCCTGATATGCACCGTCTGCCCTTGATGGTCGCGGAAACGAGCGTGGATAAAACCGTTGATCTGGGAGTCTTCCGTAAAGGCAAAAATCTGACCCTGAAGGTCAAAATTGGAGAGATGAGCGGTAAAGACGACATGGAAGAGGAAAAAGCCTCCGACGATCCCGCTCATCCCGCTGCGCCTACAGGGGTGCAGAAGATCGAGCCGTTAGGTCTCTCGGTTGCGCCTCTGTCCCCTCAGACACGCACACGGTTTAACGTCAAAAAAGGCGTTACTGGCGTGATCGTGACCGATATTGCGCCGGACAGCGTCGCGGGAGATCAGGGGCTGCAGACGGGTGATGTCATCAGCGAGGCCGGACAGCAAGAGATCAAGACTCCCAAGGATTTGGCGGATCAGGCAGGGACGGCGAAAAAAGACAAAAAGCCCCTGCTGCTTTTGATTAACCGTCAGGGCGATTTGCAATATATCGCCATTGGATTTGGGAAAAAATAGGCGCGAGGGAGAATCGGTGATATATACTCGGCTTCCTTGGAAAGCCGAGTATTATGCTCCATGCAAAACACGCGCGAGGGCGAAGCTGATGCGCTTTTTGCGCGGATAAACCACTCGGGTTCCTTCGGTGCCCGAGTATATACCGTCTCGCAGTATAGATCTCTGCCTTTCCGTCTTTTCTTTCTGTGAGTCTTCATGCGTCTGACCTCTGTCTGTGTGTATTGTGGTTTTGCCAACAATGTGGATCCCCGTTTCAAGGAAGGCGCGCGTCAGCTTGGCTCGCGCTTAGGCGAGCTTGGTCTTTTGCTTGTCTATGGCGCGGCGGGCGGCGACGGGCTGATGGGAATCGTTGCAGCCTCAGCGCTTCAGGCGGGGGGAAAAGTCTGCGGCATCATCCCTGAACATATGCTGAACAAAGAAGCGCCCCTTGAGAATCTGACCGAATTGCATGTCATTGCGAATATGCACACACGCAAGCGTATGATGGTGGATCGGTCGGATGCGTTTGTGATTTTGCCGGGTGGTCTTGGGACTTTGGATGAAACTTTTGAACTCTTGACATGGAAAAAGCTCGAGCTTCACAACAAGCCCGTTATCTTTTTGAATCAAAACGGCTATTGGGATGAATTCCTTGTCTTGATCAAAAAGATGATTGCCGAAGGGTTTTGTGCCCCTGAGGATCAAGATCTTTTTCAAGTTGTCACGAGCGTGGAGGAGGTTTTGGCGGCTTTAAATTCTGCGTCCCCTTCTGCCGAATCCTCCCACACAGGACTCATGTAAATAATTCTCATTCTGCCCAAGGGGTTATGCTTCTGCCGCTTGACTTTGATGGGACAGTTTGTCAGTTTAACTCTTATGCCGAATCCTTTTTCCCGATTTTTTCGAGGCCGTCGATGACGAAATCCGAACTTATTCAGCGTTTAGCTGAAAGAAATCCCCAGCTTCTGCGCAGCGATGTCGAGCGCATCGTCAATACTGTTTTCGATGAAGTCTCGAATGCGCTTGCGCGGGGCGGACGTGTGGAGCTGCGCGGGTTCGGCGCGTTTTCGATCAAGCAGCGCGATGCGCGGCAGGGGCGCAACCCCCGCACGGGCGAAAGCGTCAAAGTCGGTCAGAAATTCGTCCCCTTTTTCAAGACGGGCAAGCAATTGCGTGATCGTTTGAACGGGCTTGAGGGGACAGAAGACTAACTCCCGTGTCTGCACGAATCGTCATCACGGGACTGGGCGTTGTTTCGCCGATTGGCTGTTCGGTCGAGACTTTTCGCGCGAATCTTTTTGCCGGTAAGAGCGGCATCGGCACCATTGACCTTCCCTGTCGCGGCGAGACAATTCCTTTTCCGGCCGCTCCCGTACAAGATTTTCACATCGAAGACTATATGGACGCAAAACAAGCGTCCTTTCTGGATCGATTCGCTCAATTTGCGGTTGGGGCCGCCACTCAGGCTTTGCGTTGCTCGGGCTTATCGGCCGAGGAGTCGCGCTCTATGGCCGTGATCACGGGCACGGGGGTTGGTGGCCAAAACACACAAGAAGAATCTTATACAAAACTCTTGGATCCTAACGGCTCCGGCCGCGTCCATCCCTTTACGATTCCACGGCTGATGGCCAATGCGGGAACCAGTCAGATCAGCATGGCGCTTGGGCTGCAAGGGCCAGGCTTTACCGTTGCCAGCGCCTGCGCCTCTGCCTTGCATGCCATGGGCGTCGCGCTGTCCATGCTGCGTTTGGGGCTTGTAGAGGCTGTTATGACAGGCGGGGCGGAATCCTGTTTGACTTTGGGAACGCTAAGAGGATGGGAAGCCTTACGCGTGATGTCTCCTGATCTCTGTCGTCCTTTTTCGGCCGGACGGGCGGGGCTTGTGCTGGGCGAAGGCGCGGCGATGTTCGTTTTTGAGACCGAAGAAAAAGCCCGTGCGCGCGGGGCTAAAATTTATGCCGAATGTTTGGGATTTGGCATGAGTTCGGATGCTAAGGATTTAACGACCCCTGATGCCGAAGGCGCTGCCCGCGCGATTACAAATTGTCTGCGGGACGCGCAGCTTGCGCCGGAACAGATCGACTATATCAACGCACATGGGACGGGCACGCGCCTGAACGACTCGACTGAGACGCAAGCTGTGAAGCTTGCTTTGGGACGGCACGCGACCAAAGTCGCCCTTTCTTCAAGCAAATCTCTGTTCGGGCACGCGCTGGGGGCTGCGGGGGCCTTGGAATTGCTCGCGACGATTCTGGCCTTGCGCGAGAATATTGCGCCGCCAACCCTTAATTATCAGGGGGCGGATCCCGCCTGTGATTTGGATTATGTGCCAAACCAAGCGCGACCGATGCCCATGAACATTGCGTTAAAAAACGCCTTTGCCTTTGGTGGGCTGAACGCATCGCTTGCGCTTGGGACGGGAACATGAAGTTTTGGCTTGGTGGATTCAAATTTGAAGTGCAACTTTAGTTTCAAGGTTTTGGCATGGGGCTGAAGCGAAGTAAACCTCCTCAGGGGTCAGGAATTTTAGTTTCTTTCTGGGGCGTGAGTTGAGCTTGGCGGCGATAGCGTTGA